>JBBRDZ010000029.1:0-22249 GCA_038203435.1 Burkholderiales bacterium | reverse complement strand
AGGTCGGGTTAGCGGCTTCATCGCGTAGCCCGACATGCAGATTACTGTCCAATTTAAGCGCAGTTTTCGTAGGGTGGGCAAAAGCGTAGCGTTGCCCACCATTTCGTTTGAACCTACATGCTGTTCAATCTGTAATCGTAGCGAACTCAGCAGTTAATTAACACCGTTCCGCATGGGCACGGCTTGACAGCCTTTGCCCACCCTGCATGGCTGAGGACGCTGCATTTCACGTTGATAAAGCTATGCGATTTCTGAAACGTTTTCTGGCAGATGAGCTTGGTGTCGCCATAGAAGATCATGTACCGTCCGAATACCTTGAGCGACTTGACCCTTAAGCAAACCTAGCCTAAATGCCGTGAAATAATATCTGTAAATCTAAGGGTTCCAGGCTCGAATTGTTTTTGCGTAAAGGTGGATTCACATCGCCAGCGGTTCTCATTCCCCGTGATAGAATGCACGCCATAATAATATGCTCGCAAAGGAGAAAATCATGGGCTATGCAGAAAGAATTTACGAGCGCGTCAAACAGCTATCGGATAGGGCTGCCGAGGAGGTGCTTGATTTCGCCGAATTTGTCGCGTCGCGGCACAACGATGAAACAAGTATTTCCGACGTCAAGGCCGTATCCGCACAACGACGTGCGGAACTGGAAAATATATTCGGTAAATATCAAGCCGATTTGAGCGGCTTCAAGTTCGACCGCGAGGAAGCCAATGCCCGGAGCTGAGTTTCTTGACAGCAATGTCGTGATCTACGCTTATGGAAACGACATGCCCAAGAAAGCCCGTGCCATCGATCTGCTGGCGGCAACTCCGACCGTTTCTACGCAAGTGTTCAGCGAAACCATTGCTGTCTTGCGCCACAAAAAAATGCTTGATGATGCATACCTGGAATCGGTGATTGACGATCTGGCTGCCTGTTCCCGTACCGTTCAGATCGGGCTCATCACGATCAAGCGCGCTCTGGCGCTGGCGATAAGAAATCAGCTTTCCTATTATGATGCCTTGATTGTTGCTGCCGCACTTGAAGCGGGATGCACCACTCTGTATTCCGAAGATTTGCAGCATGGCCAAATGTTCGAGGGTTCCTTGCACATCGTAAATCCATTCCGCACATAGCCGGACACATGTTCCCTGTATACCCTCGCGCATGATCCGCTTTAACCAAGTTCACAAACGTTATCCGGGCGGCTATCAGGCATTGAAGAATGTCTCGTTCGAGATCGCCGCGGGCGAGATGGTGTTCCTCACCGGTCACTCCGGCGCGGGCAAGAGCACGCTGCTCAAGCTGATCGCCGCGATCGAGCGGCCCAATCTCGGCAGCGTGCTGGTCAACCAGCAGAACGTCGGCGTGCTCAAAAACCGCGCGCTGCCCTATCTTCGCCGCAACCTCGGCATCATCTTCCAGGACCACAAGCTGCTGTTCGACCGTAGCGTGTTCGACAACGTGATGTTGCCGCTGCAGATCTGCGGTTTCGACTATCGCGAGAGCCACAAGCGGGTGCGTGCCGCACTCGACAAGGTGGGCCTGCTCAAGCGCGAGAAGTCCCATCCCATCGCGTTGTCCGGCGGCGAGCAGCAGCGCCTGTGCATCGCCCGCGCCATCGTGAACCGGCCGTCCATCCTGCTGGCGGACGAACCGACCGGCAATCTGGATGCCGAATATGCGCACGAGATCATGGCGATCTTCAAATCATTCCATCAGGTCGGCGCGACGCTGCTGATCTCCACGCATGATGAAAGCGTGCTGCAAGATACCGATGTGCGCGTACTCGCGTTAAAGCACGGTGAGTTGCAAATCACTTCGACAGGCTCAGGACAGACCGCTTCGACAGGCTCAGGACAGGCATGAGACACACACTCGCGCAAAACGCCGGTGTATTACG
This sequence comes from Burkholderiales bacterium, assembly GCA_038203435.1. Lineage (GTDB taxonomy): Bacteria > Pseudomonadota > Gammaproteobacteria > Burkholderiales > Gallionellaceae > Gallionella. The sequence continues at coordinate 20,364 of JBBRDZ010000029.1, read as the reverse complement.
GCGCATGTTTGCCTCGCCGCTGGCGGGAACCCTCAACATTCTGGTGATCGGCATCGCGCTCAGCCTGCCCGCCGGGATGTATGTGCTGCTGCAAAATGCACAGGTGCTGGTCGAGCAGCTTTCCGGTGCACCGCAGATCAGCCTGTTCATGAATACCGATGCAAAAGCGGATGACATCGACGCGTTGCGCAAGCAGCTTGAATCCAATCCGGCCATCACCCGGGTGGAATTCGTCGCTCGTGCGCAAGCATTGGAACAACTCAAGCAAAGCACCGGCCTGGCCGACGTGATCGGCGGCCTGAGCCGCAATCCGCTGCCGGATGCCTTCATCGTCTTTCCCGAACCGGGCACGCCGAAATCGCTAGACGCACTGCGTGGCGAGCTGGCGAAGTCGCCGAAAGTGGAGTTGGCACAACTCGATTCGGCCTGGGCCTATAAACTCGAAGCGCTGCTGAATTTCGGGCGCATGGTGGTACTGATCCTGGCCAGCCTGCTCAGCCTCGCGCTGGTCGCCATCACGTTCAACACCATCCGGTTGCAGATACTGACCCAGCGCGACGAGATCGAAGTGGCCAAACTGATCGGCGCGACCAACGGTTTCATACGCCGACCCTATCTGTACTTCGGCGCGATACAGGGGTTACTTGGCGGTATCGCCGCCTGGCTGATCATTGGTATCAGTCTGCTGCTGCTCAATCGGCAACTCGGCACGCTCGCGGAACTCTACGCCAGCCAGTTCAGCCTGCATCCGATGTCGCTGGGCGACAGCCTGACCCTGCTGCTGTTCTCGATGTATCTCGGCTGGATGGGTGCCTGGCTGTCAGTGGCGCGGCATCTGTCGCAGATCGAGCCGCGCTGAAGCGATGCGTGCACAGGGTTCAACGACGAGAGCTGTGATATTGTATTTACCGCGCAGCCATCGCCAGACACGGCAGCCGGATATTTTGAATATTTCCTGAACAGACCACGCAGCGCATGAAATGAAGCCCGATCATGATCCACAGCGATAACCTTTCCGCCGAACCGCGCCCCGATCCGGGCCGGATCGTCGCGCCTGCGGCGGCTTCCCATCAGGAAGAGGCAATGGAACGGGCGTTGCGCCCCAAACAACTCGATGAATACGTGGGCCAGGAGAAGATCCGCGGCCAGCTGGAGATATTCATCGAAGCGGCAAAGCGCCGCAAGGAGCCGCTCGATCACGTGCTGTTGTTCGGCCCGCCCGGACTGGGCAAGACCACGCTGGCCCAGATCATCGCGCGCGAGATGGGCGTGAATCTGCGTCACACCTCCGGTCCGGTGCTGGAACGCGCCGGTGACCTGGCCGCCTTGCTGACCAATCTCGAGCCCAACGATGTGCTGTTCATCGACGAGATCCACCGCCTGTCCCCGGTGGTGGAAGAGATACTCTATCCCGCACTGGAGGATTACCAGATCGACATCATGATCGGCGAGGGTCCGGCGGCGCGCTCGGTGAAGCTGGACCTGCCGCCGTTCACGCTGGTCGGCGCGACCACGCGTGCAGGGATGCTCACCAATCCCTTGCGCGACCGCTTCGGTATCGTCGCGCGGCTGGAGTTCTACACGCCGCAGGAACTGCAACGCATTGTGATGCGCTCGGCCGGCCTGTTGAAGATGAATCTGACCGACGACGGAGCGCTGGAGATCGCCAAGCGTTCGCGCGGCACGCCGCGTATCGCCAATCGGCTGCTGCGCCGCGTGCGCGATTACGCCGATGTGCGCGCGGACGGAGATGCGACGCGCGCGGTGGCGGATGCGGCGCTGACCATGCTGGACGTTGACTCGCACGGTCTGGATGTGATGGACCGGAAGTTGTTGCTGGCCGTGATCGAAAAATTCCTCGGCGGACCGGTCGGCCTGGACAATCTTGCCGCCGCGATCGGTGAGGAGAGCGACACCATCGAGGATGTGCTGGAACCCTACCTGATCCAGCAGGGTTATCTGCAACGCACGCCGCGCGGACGCATGGCCACCGCGATCGCCTATCGCCATTTCGGTCTGGTGGTGGTCAACAATCCGACCAATATGAATTCGCCCAATGGCAACCTGCCTTTGGGCGAAGATTGACTATGCCGAAAAGCAAAATCTTCACGCTGCCGGTACGCGTATATTTTCAGGACACCGATGCGGGTGGAGTCGTCTATCACGCCAACTATTTGAACTTTATGGAGCGGGCGCGGACTGAGTGGCTGCGCACCCACGGTTACAGCAACGCCGGATTGATGAAGGAATTCGGCGTGGTGTTCGTGGTGCGTTCGGCCAAGCTCGATTATCTCAAGCCGGCGCTGCTGGATGATGCACTGGAGGTGACGGTGCAGATCAGGGATATCGGCCGCAGCCGCATCTCGCTGTTGCAGACCGTGCGGCGCGCAGAAGTGGTGTTGACCGAAGCGGAAGTGCATCTGGTCTGTGTTGCGCTGGAAAGTTTCAAACCGGTCAGCGTGCCGGAAGTTTTGCGCAAACACTGGAAGATATGAATGGGGGAACATCTGAAATGGAAGTGACGCAGGATTTGTCGTTCGTGCACCTGATCAGCAATGCCAGCGTGCTGGTGCAGTTGGTGATGGGGTTGTTGTTGCTGGTGTCGTTGATGTCGTGGTGGTACATCTTTCTGAAGATGTTCGCGATCCGCAGCGAGGTCAGGCTAACCGAGGAATTCGAGGAAGCGTTCTGGCACAACCAGAACCTGAATGAACTCTACAAATATGCGAACAGTAATTCGCTGCGCGACCAGGGGGCGCTGGAACGGATATTCTCCGCCGGATTCGTCGAGTTCGTAAAGCTGAAAAAACAGCACGGGGTGGATGCCAGCGCGGTGATGCAAGGCACGCGCCGCGCCATGCGCGCCACCTATCAGCGCGAGATGGACAGGCTGGAATCGCATTTGGCGTTTCTCGCCTCGGTCGGTTCGGTCAGCCCCTATGTGGGTTTGTTCGGCACGGTGTGGGGGATCATGAACGCGTTTCGCGGTTTGGCCAACGTGGGCCAGGCGACTCTGGCGCATGTCGCACCCGGCATCGCCGAGGCGCTGGTGGCAACCGCGATGGGTTTGTTTGCGGCTATCCCTGCGGTGGTCGCCTACAACCGCTACGCCCACGACATCAATCGTCTGGCCACACGCTTCGACAGCTTCACCGAAGAGTTTTCCAACGTGTTGCAGCGTCAGCCCTAAATCGCTATCTGTGATGAGAACGAGTCGCCGCACCAATAACCGCCTGATGAACGAGATCAACGTCGTGCCCTACATCGACGTGATGCTGGTGTTGCTGGTGATCTTCATGGTGACCGCGCCGCTGATGAATCCGGGCCAGATCGATCTGCCCAGCGTGGCCAAATCGCTTGCGCCGCCATTGGCGCCGCTGGAAGTGATCATCAAAAAAGACACCACGCTGGCGTTGCGCGATCACGCCAAAGGCGGACAGGAAAGCCGTGTGACACTGGGCGAATTGATCGCGATACTCAAATCCCGTGCAGGCCAGTCAGCGGAGCAGGCGGTGGTGATCTCCGCGGACCGGAATGTGCGTTATGAAGAGGTTATCAAGGTGATGGATGTGTTGCAACAGCAGCATGTCCAGAAAGTCGGTTTGCTGACGCAAGCGAAGCAATGAGCGCAACGGTTTATTATGAACCCAGCAGACTGCCCGCCGGCATATTGGCGGTACTGGTCCACAGCGTGTTCTTCGCATTGCTGTACTTTGGTTTCAATTGGCACAGGCAGGATTATTCGCCGCCGGCGATGAGTGTCGAACTCTGGTCCAGCCTGCCCGAGCAGGCGGTCGCGGTTCCTCCGCCACCCCCACCTCCCAAGGAGGTGGAAGTGGTGCCGCCGCCACCCCCACCGCAGGTGAAAATTGTGCAGCCCGACATCGTGATCCCGGATAAGAAGAAAACCGAGATCAAGCCGGCTGAGACCAAAACGGAGATCAAGAAGCCGGTTCCGAAACCCGTCGAGGCGGTCAAGCCCAAACCGGTCGCGGTCCAGCCCGCCGAAGATCCGGAGCTGCGGCGTATCGCCAATGAGCAGGCTGCCAGGATAGCGGCCGAGCAGGCCAGACAGGCAGAAGTGGCCGCAGCGCAAGGGCGGTTGGTGGATGAATACCGGGCGAAAATATCGGCCAAGATACGCCGCAATGTGGTGATGCCGCCGAATGTGCCGGATGATGCGCGCGCCGAGTTTCTGGTGACGCTGCTGCCGGGAGGCGCGGTGCTCAAGGCGGCACTGAAGAAGTCCAGTGGCAATGCGGCGTATGACAGTGCGGTCGAGCGCGCCATATTGAAATCCGATCCGCTGCCGCTGCCGCCGGACGTACAGTTGTTCAACCGGTTTCGGGAACTGGACATGGCTTTCAAGCCTGTCGAATAAAGGGAGTGAGTTATATGGTGTTGCGCGTATTGCAGTATTTCCTCGGCATCGTGATGTTGGCACAGGTCTCTGTGGCCGGTGCCGTATTGAACATCGAGATCATCGGGGCGGGTGAACACCAGATCCCGATCGCGATCGTGCCGTTTGGCGGGGATGCAAAGCTGTCCCTCGCCATCAATGCGGTGGTGACGGGCGATCTGGAGCGCAGCGGATTGTTCCGGCTGGTCGACCCGGTGGGGAAGTCACCCTACCAACCGGACCAGGTGAACTATCCGGATTGGCAGGTGCGCGGCGCGGATGCCCTGGTGATCGGTTCTGTCGTCACGCAAGCGAACGGCCGCATCAGTGCAAGCTTCCGCCTGCTGGACGTGGTCAAGCAGGCGGAGCTGGCCGGCCAATCAGTGTCGGCGAATGAAGAGCAGTTGCGCGCCATCGGACACCGCATTTCGGATCTGATCTATGAAAAACTGACCGGCGACAAAGGGGTGTTCAGTACGCGTATCGCCTATGTGAACCGGGTGGAAAAACGCTTCAGCCTGGTGGTGGCAGACAGCGACGGTTACAACGAAAAGATCGTGCTCGCGCAGAACGAGCCGATCATGTCGCCGGCATGGTCTCCCGACGGCAGCCATCTTGTCTATGTGAGTTTCGAAACCGGCCATGCCGCCATCTATGTTCAATCGTTGTTTACCAACCAGCGCAAGTTGCTGGCCGATTTCCGCGGCAGCAACAGCGCGCCGGCCTGGTCCCCTGACGGCAAGCAATTGGCTGTTGTATTGACGCGTGACGGCAGTTCGCAGATCTACCTGATACGCCCCGACGGCAGCGCGATCCGCCGCATCACCTTCAGCGGCGCGATCGACACCGAGCCGAATTTTTCGCCGGACGGACAATCGCTGCTGTTCACTTCGGATCGCGGCGGTAGCGCCCAGATCTACAGCATGCCGGTGGCGGGGGGGGCGGAGCAGCGTCTCACCTTTGGCGATGGCAACAACTTTTCGCCGCGCTACAGTCCCGACGGGAAAGGTTTCATCTACACACATTTCACCAATGGAAAATTCTATATCGCTGCGCAGGATTTCCAGAGCGGGCAGGTGGAGATACTTACTGCGGGAGGCTGGGAGAAAAAGCCCAGTTATGCACCGAACGGGAAACTGATCCTGTTTGCCAGCGAAGCGCGCGGTCGTGGTATATTGGCAACCGTGTCCAGTGATGGTCGTGTGCAACAGCATATGTTCACGCAAATCGGTGATGCCCGCGAACCAGTGTGGGGCCCATATCTTTAACTTCACTTAAAGGAGAAATAACATGAAGAAACTCTTGATCAGCCTGGTATTGGCAAATCTTCTGGCCGCCTGTGCCAGCGAAAAGCCGAAAGAGCCTGAGGCCCCGGCGCCGGCACCGGTAGTTGAAGCGCCCGCACCCGCACCCGCACCTGCACCTGTGGCCGAAGTCGATCCCCTGAATGATCCGACCAGCATGCTGGCCAAGCGCAGCGTCTATTATCCGTTCGATGTTTCTGCCGTGCAGGAAGCCGACAAGCCGGTCGTGATGGCCCATGCAAAATATCTGAGCGAGCATGCCGACCGCAAAGTGCGCGTGGAAGGCAATGCCGATGAACGCGGCAGCAATGAGTACAACCTGGCACTCGGCCAGCGGCGTGCCGATAGCGTGAAACAGATGCTGCTACTGGGCGGCGCAAAAGCCAGCCAGGTCGACACGGTCAGCTTTGGCGAAGAAAAGCCGCGTTGCACCGATCACACCGAGGCTTGCTGGTCGCAGAATCGCCGGAGCGATATAAAGTACTAACGTTGCAACCATGCTGAAACACCACGCGCTCTTATTGCTGGGTCTGTGTCTCTCTGTTCCTGCTCAGGCGGGTTTGCTGGAGGATGACGAGGCACGCAGACAGATTCAGCAACTGGAGGCGCGGGTGGTAAAGATGGAAGAGGCAGTCAAACAGCAAACCAAATCCATGCTCGATCTGCAGAGCCAGATCGAGACGCTGAATACGGCCATTCGCAATCTGCGCGGGCAGAATGAGGAAAACGCGCACGGCTTGCAGGATGCCGAGAAACGGCAAAAAGATTTTTATGTGGATCTGGATACGCGCTTGCGCCATTTCGAATCCGTAGAAGAAGCCGCCAAGGAAGCTGTCATCGCGGCTCCTGCATCGTCCGTTGCGCCGGCTGCTCCGCCTGATCCGCTCGATCCTGCTCTCGCGAACCGCGCTTATGAGGCAGCCTATGCCACCTTCAGGGCCGGCAATCATGCGGATGCAGTGAAGGCCTTTCAGGAATTCCTGAAAAAGTATCCTGACTCGGTATATGCAGCCATCGCGAACTACTGGCTGGGCAACTCACAATCCGCGCTCAAGGATTACCGGGGTGCGCTGGATACCTACCAGCACTTGCTCGCGGACTTTCCGGAAGATTCCCGAACGGCCGATGTGCTGTACGGTATAGCCGCTTGTGAGCAGGCGTTGAAGCGACCCGTTACGGCACGCAAGACGCTCAAGCAAGTCATCTCCAAATATCCTTCCAGCGCCGCCGCCGCCAAAGCCAGGAAGCTGCTCGCTGGCGCAAAGTAGTTCGGATGTCCCAAGTCAATACAGACGCGCTGCTGCGCATCAGCGAAATATTCCATTCCCTGCAGGGTGAAACCAGCCGCGTCGGTTTGCCCACGGTATTCATACGCCTGACCGGCTGTCCGATGCGCTGCACTTACTGCGACACCGCATACGCATTCAGCGGCGGGCAGAACATGAGCCTGGCCAGCATCCTGCAGCGGGTATCGGAATATACGCCGCGTTACGTGACCGTCACCGGCGGCGAACCGCTGGCACAAAAAAATTGCCTGCCGTTGTTGAGCGACTTGTGTGATGCGGGCTATGAAGTGTCATTGGAAACCGGCGGCGGACTGGATATCGGCGCAGTCGATGCGCGGGTGATGCGCGTGCTGGATATCAAAACTCCGGCATCCGGCGAAGCGGCCAGGAATGTGTGGGAAAATCTGCCGTTGCTGAACCGGCGCGACGAAATAAAATTCGTACTGTGCGATGAGAACGACTACAACTGGGCCAAGCAGACCATGCAGCAGTACCGACTCGCCGACAGCTGTCCGGTGCTGTTCTCGCCTGCGCACGGCACCTTGAACGTCACCGTGTTGGCCGATTGGATACTGCGCGACCGGTTGCCGGTCAGGCTGCAGGTACAGCTGCATAAATTACTGTGGAATAACGTCCCCGGACACTAGATGAAGAAAAATGCGGTCGTGCTATTGTCGGGCGGGATGGATTCCGCGACTGTGCTGGCGATGGCACAAGCGCAGGGCTACCGCTGTTATGCGTTGAGCGTGGATTATGGGCAGCGTCACCATGCCGAACTGACCGCTGCGCAGCGCGTCGCGCAAACGCTGGGGGCGCACGAGCACCGGGTGGTCAAGATCGACCTGACCGGCTTTGGCGGATCATCGCTGACCGATGACAAGATCGCGGTGTCGCAGCAACCCAGTATAGGCATCCCGCTGACCTATGTGCCCGCGCGCAACACCATCATGTTGTCGCTGGCCCTCGCCTGGGCCGAGGTCCTTCAGGCGCAGCATATTTTTATCGGCGTGAATGCGGTCGATTATTCCGGCTATCCGGATTGCCGGCCGGCTTTTGTCGAAGCGTTTGAACGCATGGCGAACCTGGCCACCAAGGCGGCCGTGGAAGGACATCCGCTCACCGTGCATGCGCCGCTGATGCATCTGTCCAAGGCCGAGATCGTTCGTCAGGGAAATGTGCTGGGCGTGGATTTTTCGAATACCGTGTCGTGCTACCAGGCGGATGATACCGGACGCGCCTGCGGTGTCTGCGACGCTTGCCGCTTGCGCCGCGCCGGCTTTGCTTCTGCGGATGTAGAAGATCCGACCCGATATGCATGAGCGAGCGAAAATCCTTTCGGCAAACTGCATTTTGCGTTGACAGGGTGAGCTATATCCGTATAATTCGCGCTCCTTTGCGAGGGGTCGTTAGCTCAGCCGGTAGAGCAGCGGACTTTTAATCCGTTGGTCGCGTGTTCGAATCACGCACGACCCACCAATTTGCAGAAGAGTCAGTGTATCTCCCCGGTTTTATGCCGCTTTAGCTCAGTTGGTAGAGCAACCGCCTTGTAAGCGGTAGGTCGTCAGTTCGAATCCGACAAGCGGCACCATCATCCTGTTTTTACGGTTAGAAACCGTCCGGTAAACCTGCAACAAGTATGCAGGCCAGTTCATGCACATACGTTCAGTGCCGTTGTTTGCACCGACTTGCGTTTGCTGTTTGAAAAAGCCATGGCGCACGCAATTGCGTGCTAGTTCGTCTCAAGGGCGCGTGCCAGCATTCATGCTTGCGGGAATATCGCACTGACTGTGGTGCCCGCACCCGGCGTCGAGTGGATCTCCAGATTCCCGCCGGCATTGCGCGTGCGTTGCAGCATGCCGAAACATCCCAAACCATTCCATTTCTCCGAACCCAGTACGGCAGTAGAATCGAAACCGATTCCATCGTCGCGCACGATCAGTGTCAGTTTATGTGCGCTCTGGCGCAGGCTGACCCACACCGTTTTCGCATGGGCGTGGCGCATGACATTGGTCAACGCTTCCTGCGTCACGCGAAAACACGCTTTCGCAACTTCCGGTAGAGGCGACACTTCATGCTCGGGCACGTCGATCTTCATCACCCAGCCCGTGGCGGCGGCCTGCTGCAGGCAATGCCTGCGCAATGCGGTGTTCAGTCCGCAATCTTCCGGCAACGGTGCAGCAAGATCCATGGACATTTTGCGTGCCCGTCCCAGCGCCCGACCCGCCAGCATCAATGCGGCATCGAGATGGGTTCCCGATGCCGCGCTATCAACCTGTTCTTTGAGCATCTGCAGGTGGAGTCTGAGCGTAGTGAGTTCCTGTCCCAACTGTTCGTGCAATTCAAAGGCGATGCTGCGGCGCTCGTCTTCCTGTGCGGTGAGAAGCTGCTCGTTCAATGACTCCAGCCGGTTCATGAGATGCGTGCGCTCCGTTTCAGCTTGTTTGCGCATGGTGATGTCAGCATGGATACCGATAATCCGCTGCGCGTCGTTGTGCGTACCGACGATCCCCAGCGGTTTTCCATCCGCACCACGGCCGGTGCGTTTCCCCCGGGTCAGTATCCATTTGTAACTGCCGTCTTTGCAGCGCATGCGGAACTCGCCGGAATAGACAGGTTGTTTGCCCGCGAGGTATTCCTGGAGGATGGCCAAGATGCGATCCCTGTCATCCGGGTGCAGGTGTTCCACCCACGCAGTTCCATTGTCAGGGAACTCATTCTCGTTGTAGCCCAATATTTCCTTCCAGCGCTTCGAGAAAGTCGCTTCATCGCTTTGCGGATCCCAATCCCACATGCCGTACCCCGACCCTTCCAGGGCGAATTTCCAGCGTTCTTCACTCTCGCGTAGTTTTCTGACCGAAATCCACAGACTCAGAAAGTCGGAAATCCGCTGGGCGATGGCGGTAAATAGTTGCAAATCGTGCTTGTCATGTACAACCTCGCGTTCGCAATGGTGCAGTCCGAAAACCCAGCAGTCGCCGATCTTCGGCTGCATAGCCGTCATCAACTGGGATTTGACCGAAAAGTTTTCTACAACGGGTTGCGGAACGGGGTGGTCGGTACCCGCGCCATACTGGACAGGACCATCAGCCCGGAGCAATTCGCTGTATATGTTGGACATGACGCTATCCATCGGCATGTCGACATCCCGCGAGAACAGCCCCGGCCAGTCTGGTCGCGTGCATTCCATGGGGACATTCCAGAATTGAGCATCCGGATTGCAGGGATACAAGAACCACGCCCGGTCGGCATTGAATACATCCAGTATCAATTCCAGGATGTCCCTCAAGCCCTCTTCCATGTCATTCCGGGCCAGGTTGATTTGCGAAAGGCGCTCCAGCACATTCAGGACGCGAAGGCGGTTTGCAAGATCATCCGGAAGCGGTGGGACTTTATTCATGCTTTCAATATCCAAAGGTTTGACTGCTGCCAAGCGACGGCAGTTTACTGGAATCACGCGTGGCAGTCGTACCAGGATGAAACCGGATTGCGATCCGCGTTTATTGCAAGGATCGTTGCCCTATGTGTTTCAAGCGTAGATACGCAGCCGATAACATGGTTGGCATCAGGGTGGTTATCGTCTTGCGACTGTTGTAAGCTTGGCTTTGCAAGATGCGAGCAATGATTGCACGATCATCTTCGTTTGACATCCCACTGTCGTTATCCTGTCCGGAGGCAAGCATGACCAAAGCCGTATGGAACAACCAGGCGGTCGCCGAAGCCCCTGCCAGCCAGATCCAGCGTGTCGAAGGGAACGACTACTTTCCGCCATCCGCAGTCAAACACGAATACTTGAAGCCCAGCAACACCCATACCGCCTGCCCGTGGAAGGGTGTCGCAAGTTACTATGATGTGGTGGTGGATGGACAGGTGAATCGGGATGCTGCATGGTATTACCCCGATACATCGGGGCCGGCGGCACATATCAAGGGTCACGTCGCTTTCTGGCATGGCGTGAAAATAGAAGAATAGCCCGTGGATATGCAACCGCTTCGAACCGATTCTGACGATGTCGCGCTGACGATGGGTCGGCGTCTGGTCGCGGTGCGTGCCCGCACCGAAGCATTGTGTGCGCCACTGCAGACCGAGGACTACTGCATACAGGCCAGCGCATCGGTCAGCCCGCCGAAGTGGCATCTTGCGCATACCAGCTGGTTCTTCGAAACATTCATCCTGAAACCTTATGCGCCGGGCTACCGTGTCTTCGCGGATGCGTATGCGCTGCTGTTCAATTCGTATTACGAAACGGCAGGGATGTTCTTCCCGAGGGCACAGCGCGGTTTGTTGTCTCGCCCGACGGTGGCGGAGATCTATCGCTATCGCGCACATGTGGACACGGCACTGCAGGAGTTGCTGGCAACGATTTCACAGCTGCCGGCAAACGATATCCTTGCCAGACTGGAACTCGGCATGGAACACGAGATCCAGCATCAGGAGTTGTTGCTGATGGATAGCAAATACAATTTCTCGATCAACCCGCTCAAACCGGCCTATCGTGCGTCTGCCGAACAACCCGAGCCGGCATCGGTTCCGGACATGGGCTGGATTGATTATCCAGCAGGGATAGTTGAGATCGGTCATGACGGTGTGGGTTTTTCCTTCGACAATGAAAGACCCCGGCATCGGACTCTGCTGGGGGATTTCCGTTTGAGTACCCGTTTGGTCAGCAACCGAGAGTATCTGGCCTTTATCGAAGACCGCGGTTATCAGCGTCCCGAGTTGTGGTTGTCCGATGGCTGGCAAACCATCATTCTTCAGCAATGGTCTGCTCCCCTGTATTGGGCAAGCGATGGAGACGGTTGGCAACTATTCACGTTGTCCGGCATGCAGGCCCTGAACCTGCACGAGCCGGTGGCGCATTTGAGTTATTACGAGGCGGACGCCTATGCTCGCTGGGCGGGCAAGCGTTTGCCGACCGAGGCGGAGTGGGAGCACGTGGCGGCCAGTGTGCCGATCGCGGGAAATTTCCTCGAGTCCGGCGTATTGCATCCGCAAGCGGCACTGCAGCCCGGTCTAACCCAACTGTACGGAGACCTGTGGGAATGGACGCAGAGTCCTTATACCGCCTATCCGGGATTCCGTCCCCTGTCCGGTAGCCTGGGAGAATACAACGGCAAATTCATGAGCGACCAGATGGTGCTGCGCGGCGGTTGTTGCGTCACCGCCCGGGATCACCTGCGCGCCAGCTACCGCAACTTTTTCAGGCCGGCAGACCGGTGGATGTTTTCCGGGCTGCGCCTTGCGGAGGATGCGTAATGCGTTTGGAATCACCCATGCCGCAAGCCCACCCGGACGCCGATGAATTCCATACTGCCGTGCGCAACGGTCTGCGCCTGAGGCCGCGGGTCATCCCGCCCAAATTCTTCTATGATGCGCGCGGTTCGGAGCTGTTCGACCTGATCTGCAGCACGCCCGAGTATTATCCTACGCGCACCGAAACAACCATCCTGGATGAGTTCGGCGCGGAGATGGCCGAGCGTATCGGCGCGTCCTGTGTGCTGGTCGAGCTGGGCAGCGGCAGCGCCAGCAAGACGCCGTTGTTGCTCAGGCACCTGGCCTACGATGCCGTGTATGTGCCGATCGATATCTGCAAGCCGCATCTGCTCCAGAACACCCGTCGCCTCAGCCGGATGTTTCCCGACATGAAGATGCAACCGCTATGTGCCGATTACACGCGCTTGTCTGCCGTGAAACTCGATGGTTATAGCAGCCGCAGGCGCGTGATCTTCTTTCCTGGCTCGTCCATCGGCAATTTCACCCCGGTAGAGGTCGTGCAATTGCTGCGCCATGCCGCGCAGTTGGTCGGTCCCAATGGTGCGATGTTGGTCGGCGTGGATAGCAAGAAGTCGCACGCCGTGTTGAATGCCGCTTACAACGATGCCGCCGGTTATACCGCAGCATTCAACCTGAATCTGCTGGCGCGCATGCAGCGCGAACTCGGTGCGCGACTCGAACTGGACGGCTTTACCCACAGTGCTTATTACAATGCGGAGCTGGGACGTATCGAGATGCACCTGGTCAGCAGGGGTAAGCAGGCGATACAGCTGGGTAACGAGACCTTCCATTTCGAAGATGGCGAAACGATACACACCGAAACCTCGTACAAATATACCACGCATGAATTCCAGCAGCTGGCCTGGGCGGCGGGGTGGCAAGCGAAGATGTTGTGGGCCGATTGCAACGAACTGTTCAATGTCCATTATTTGAGCCTGTCTTCCAGAGAACCGTCTCATCCGCACACACAAGATCGCTGACCCGGGGAATTCATGACTCCCCTGCGGCTCGCTGGCTACACGGCACTGACGATGGTTGCATTCGCGGCCAACTCATTGCTTTGCCGCATGGCACTCAAAGAAACTTCCATCGATGCGGCGAGCTTCACCACGGTGCGCATCGTTTCGGCTGCGGCGATGCTTTGGCTGTTGTTACGCTCGAAATCGCAGCCGCCGCTCAGGCATGGTTCATGGCGCAGCGCGCTGGCGTTGTTCTGCTATGCGGCCACGCTGTCATTTGCCTACCGTTCCATTTCCGCCGGAGCGGGTGCCCTGATGCTGTTCTGCACAGTGCAAGTGACCATGATCTTGGCCGGTTTTATCGCCGGTGAGCGCATGAGCCGGATACAAAGTATCGGATTTGTAGCGGCGATGGCAGGACTGGTGATCCTGCTGCAGCCCAGTGTGGAGACGCCGTCGTTGCTGGATTCGATGTTGATGCTGGCAAGCGGTGCCGCCTGGGGAGTGTATTCCCTGTTCGGACGCGGCGTGGCAGATCCGATCGCGGCCACCTGCGGGAATTTTTTGCGCGCGGTGCCGTTGACCATCGTCCTGAGCCTGATCGCCTGGCCCTGGTTGAACCTCGACGAACATGGCATGTTATATGCCGTGCTGTCCGGTGCACTGTCGTCCGGACTGGGATATGTGATGTGGTACAAGGTGCTGCAGCACCTGCGCGCGATGACCGCTTCTACGGTGCAGCTCAGTGCGCCGGTGATCACGACACTGAGCGGGGTGGTGTTGTTGAACGAGGCGCTAACGACTAGCATGCTGATTGCCACGCCGATGATATTGGGCGGCATCGCACTGGTATTGCGCAGCGGCAAGCGCTGATGTTTCGTTTCAACTGCGCGAAGCTTCGGCGCGCGCGATATTTTCCAGCGCTTTGACGATCACACTGCGCGGCGCGGCGATATTCATGCGCATGAAACCGCTGCCCTGTTCGCCGAAGATGATGCCCGGACTCAATCCCACTTTTGCCTGTTGCACGAAGAAGCGTTGCAGTTGCTGGTCGTTCAGGCCCATCGCCCGGCAATCCAGCCACAGCAGATAGGTGCCTTGTGCTTCGATCAGTTTGATCAGCGGCAGGTGCCGCCGCAAGTAATCGCGCACGTACCGATACGTCGTATCGAGATAAGCAAGCAATCGTTCCAGCCACGCTGCACCGTCGCGGTAGGCGGCTTCGAAAGCCACGATACTGAACGGGTTGGCCGCGCCGACAAGCAGTGTGGCAAATGCATCAGCTATCGCCTTGCGATCGCTTTCATCCGGCACGATCAGGGCCGAGAGGCCGAGTCCCGGAATATTGAAGGTCTTGCTGGGCGAAACGGCCGTGGTGATCTTCACCTTCCCGTCGCCCAGGCTGGCCAGCGGTGTGTGGCGGCCGCCGGGGTAGATCAGGTCGGCATGGATCTCGTCGGAGACGACAGTGATGTTGTGGTGCCGGCAGATTTCGAGCAGTGCCCGCAATTCATCAGGTTGCCATACTCTGCCCACCGGATTGTGCGGGGAGCAGAGCAGCAACAATCGCGCGCCCTGTTCCGCACAGCGTGCCAAATGATCGAGGTCGAAGCGATAACGGCCATCTTCCGCTTTGAGCGGATTGGTCAGCAGTCTGCGCCCGGTAATTGCCGGCGCGGCGAGGAACGGCGCGTACACCGGAGGCTGCACCACCACCGCGTCACCGGGCTCGGTGTATGCATATATCGCAGCGTGCAGTGCCGGCATCACACCGGGACACATCACGATCCATTCGCGCTGCACCGCCCAGCCATGACGTTTCTTCAACCAGGCGGTCAGCGAAAGATACAATGAATCCGGATAGAGGGTATAGCCGTAGATCGGGTGCGCGGCGCGCGCCAGCAAGGCGTCCTGTACGGCTGCCGGAACGGCAAAATCCATGTCGGCAACCCACAGCGGCAGAACGTCATCCGTCCCGAAAAAGCCCGCGCGTCCGTCGTACTTGAAGCTGTCAGTGCCTTGACGCGGAATGACGCTGTCGAATTCATTGTTCATTGATTCTCCCGGGACGGATATCGCTGCGCGGGCTGGGCAGGCCGGTAAGCCTCGGCAACGTCTACGCCGAGCAACCCGAACCGGGCAGCACAACAGATATCATCAAAACGCGCAGAGCAGGCGAATTATAGCGGCTATACATATCGCCATCCGCTTCCGGTTGTTTCCGGATAAGCACGCCTGCGCGTTCTGCCGGAGTATTTCGTTACGGTGCAATCTCACTCGGCACATCCGCCGGGTATGCATATCCATTCACACCCAGTTAAAAGCTCGTGCTTGTTAGTTTGGATTGACCGTTGGACGGCGGCGGCGTAGCTTGCGATAATGTCGCATCAGCGGAAGCGATGTCAGGCGCATGCCTGTAGTGTGAGATGCGGCATCCGCTATCGTGGCCAGCGGAACAATTCTGAGGGAAACATGAAACGTAAAATCATCCTGATACTGGTATTTTCCCTGGTGGCGTGTTCGTCGTTGCTGACATACCAGCCGCCGTATTACAGTGTTTCTGCGGACAACACCGCACTGCTGAAAAAACTCGGGCCAGCCAGCATCAACATTGCTTCGTTCACCAATACTGCCGAGTTTGACAGTGATTGCGGTATCACTGCCGGCTCGGTGCGTATGCCGGGGAAGTTGAGTTTCGAGGGCTACATGCAGCAGGCTTTTGTCGACGAGCTCAAGGCTGCGGGTATGTACGATACGGTGACACCAAAAATAACCCTTACCGGTGTCGTTGAGCAACTGTCGGTATTCTCCAGACGCGATATCTATACCAGCATCTGGAAGATCGGTTTGCGCGTCAATTCCTCGAACGGGCAAACGGTTCATGTCACCTATCAGTACAATTTTGACGCGGGGTTTGGTTCCAAGGCGGATTGCCGGCAGATCGCTGAATCCTATATGCCCGCGGTTCAAAAAATACTGGGCAAGGTGATCGACGCGCCGGAATTCTTGTACCTGATTACTCCCTGATCGATGCAATCAGGGCGACTCCGTTGCGCCAACGCGATGATCGAGCCAAGTTTTCAGCGCTTGCCTGACTCTGGCCAAGGTCGATTCCAGATGCTCGCTATGCGCTATTCCGAATTGCGCATCATGCGCGGGTGGGCTTCGGTTTGTATACGCTATCAGGCTGAGCGTGGCTGGCATCGGAAATACGAAAATCCAGAGGCTACATTTTGCCCGACCGTTCGTCTACCCAAAGCTGAAGATTATCGGCTACATCATTTATCGTTGATACCCAATCACTGCCCGCCGTTTGCCTGAATAGCCGCATCACACCTGGATACCAAAGTGAATCGGAACGATTCTGCAGCCATCGCCAGTCGGTGTTGATGGCAGGTAACAGCACCCAGCATGGCTTGTTCATCGCGCCCGCCAAATGAGCGATGGCGGTATCGATGCAGATCACCAGATCCAACTCAGCCACGATGGCCGCAGTATCGGCGAAGTCGGTTATATCCGAACCCAGATGCAAAATTGGTTGCCCCGGTAAAGGCATGGCGGCATCCTCTTCGCCCTGCCCCTTTTGCAAACTGATGAAAATCACTCCCGGTACAGACCACAGCGGTGCCAGCATGGACAGGCCGGACAGGGAGCGGTTGGCGTCATTCGTGTGTGAGGCATTGCCCTTCCAGACCAGCCCCACCTTTGGTTTTTGCGCAGGTAATCGTCGCCTCCATCGTTCCACCTGCTCTGATGACGCGGCCAGATAGGGCAGCACGGCGGGTATCGTTTCGACTGTAGTATCGAAGAAGCGGGGCAGGCTCATGGGGAATGCCCAGTAGTCATGCAAGGGTAGCGAGCCGGTTTCTTTCAGTGTGACCACAGCATCCACACCCTCCAGTGTTCCCAGTAATGATTTTAGAGGTTGTTTGCAGACCAGTGTGACCCGGGAGACCCCGCGGGACTTGAGCAACGGGATATAACGGGAGAACTGAATTTCATCTCCCAAGCCCTGTTCGGGCCAGATCAAAAGCGATTTCCCGGATAGGCTTTCTCCCTGCCAGCGGGGGTAGCCAAGTTCTGGCGCGAGCGATTGGCGTTCCGAGTAACTCGGATCGTAGCGCGCTTCGTGTTCGAGCCAACCTTCGGCAAACCGGCCTTGGGTAAGAAGCAGTAAACCCAGGTTGATATGAGCGTTGGCCAGCTCAGGTTTGAGCTCGATGGCGCGTCGGTGAGCGGTTTCGGCGGCATTGAATTTTCCGAGTTCTTTCAGGACAATCCCCAAATTAGTCTGGGCTTCTGCAAAGTCAGGTTTTATCTCGAGCGATTGACGGTAACTGGCCTCAGCATCATCGAACCGTCCGAGCTTTTGCAGCGCAATAGCCAGGTTGTAATGGGCTTCGAACAGATCAGGTTTGATCTCGATCGCGCGCTGACCGCTCGTCACGGCGATATCAATCAATCCAAGCCCCTGCTGGGCAAAGCACAAGCCGCAATACGATTCGGCATATTCCGGATTGATAACCAGCGCCCGGCGATAACTCGCCACTGCGTCATCAAGCAAACCGAGCCCTTGCAAAGCAAGGCCCATGATGTAATGCGCCTCCGCCCAATCGGGATTGACCGCTAATGCATGCCGGCAACTTGTGACAGCATCATCGAACGAACCGAGGCCTTGCAATATCTGGCCCAAGCTGTAATGCGCCTCGACAAGATCCGGATTGATTGTTAGCGCATGCTGGAAACTTGCGATCGCGTCGTCCAGTTGTCCGAGTTCTTTGTGGGCAATACCCAGGCTGCAATGCACCTCGGCATAATCGGGCTGGATCTCAAGCGCGCGGTGGTAGTTAACTGCCGCCTCGTCGAACTGTCTGTTGCCCTGCAAGGCATTGCCGATGTTGTAATAGGCTCCGGCATAATCCGGTCTGTGTTTGATCGCTGTCTTGAAGGCATCCAGCGCGCCTTGCAGGTCACCCTGCAACAGCAGGATATTGCCGCGGTTGAGGTGGGCACGCGCCGGGTTCGGTGCAAGTTGGAGGGCTTCCAGGTAGCGCTGCATCGCCTCGTCGAGATTGCCCTGCGCCTCCAGCGCATGGCCTTCGTCGATCAAACGTGTCGCGTCCTGTTCGGAGGTGTCCGGTTTGGCGGAGTCAGAGCCGGAAGTCACCGTGGTACGAAATCGGTCGAATAATCCCATCTCACAGACCTTCAAGAATGTTCATGTTTGTCAAAGAATGCATGCGGTGCTTATTCCGATATTTCGGAAGGGCAGGAATGGAAAATCATAGGCCAGACTGGCTTTCATTTTTGAGTCTGATAACGTTGCCACATTCCCCACAGTGCATCTTCGAAATTCTTGGCAAAGCGAGGCGCATCGAATAATGCAGATGCCAGCACCTGCTTGCGCAGGACGGCACGCAGTGCGGCTAGCCTGGGCTGATCGCTGGCCAAGGCGATCGCCTTGGCGACATATTCTTCTTTGCTGTTAGCCACCCATTCTGGCAAACCCGCTGCCGTCAGCAGACTGGCACCTTGCCTTGCCAGCAGGCTGTCACCTGCCAGCGTAAGGGTGGGCACGCCCATCCATAGTCCTTCGCAAGTGGTGGTTCCACCCGGATAGGGAAAGGTATCCAGAATGATATCCACTTCTGCATGTGCCGCCAGGTAGTTTGCGCGGTCTGCAGGTCCGTGGGCCGAGACTCGCGAAGGCTCGATGCCGCAACGTTGAAATCGTTGCAGCAATTGCCTTACCTGGGACTGTTCGCCCAGTTGTTTGCACTGTATACGTAATTTGGCACTGGGTAGAGCAGCAAGAATCTCTCCCCATGTTGCAATCACGTCATCACCTATCTTGGGCAAATTCTGGAAGCAGCCGAAGGTGATCTCGCCGTTTGAGCGCGCCGGCATTGTTGCTACTGGCAAGGCGATGTTGGGCGCGGAGAAACACAGTCGGGTGTCCGGCAGATACCAGATGGATTCGGTAAATTGGTTCTGTTGCGCATCGGGTATACCTGTTACGTCCGCCAGGAAATAGTCGATTTCTGCCACCCCGGTAGTGGCAAAGTAGCCCAGCCAGGTCGCTTGCACCGGACAGGGCTTCCATGCGAGCACCGGCAGGCGGTTGTGGGCCGTGTGTCCGGAAAGTTCCAGCAGGATATGGACGCCGTCGGCGTGTATCAGATGGGCAGCAGCGTCATCGCTTTTGCCGGCCAACGTTTTCCACTCAGAAAAATACGGTCGGATGCGTTCCGTAACTTCGTCCTCCTTGAACCTTGTGGGGTAAGCAATCAGTTCAATGCGTGCGGGATCGATATGCGGTAAAAGTCCTTCCAGGAAATAAGCCACCACATGATTCCACAGATCGCCGGAAACCAGCCCGACACGCAGGCGTTCGGGCTGGCTGGTGTGCGTCCAGGCAGAAAATCGCTCCCCAGCTTTAGCTGCTACCAACCGGCCATATTGGCGCGCCAGAGCAAGATAATTCGAGGTCTTCAGATTGGGGGCATAGTTCAAGGTGAACAGCAGATTGTTATATGCCATGTCGTGATCAGGATCGATTTCCAGTGCCCGATGAAAACTCTCCACCGCACGTTCGACTCGTCCGAGTTCTTTCAGGGCAAGGCCCAGATTATTGTGCGCTTCTGCGAGGTCAGGGGCCAGTTCAATTGCCTGGCGGTAAGATTCCACCGAACGTTCAAGCTGCCCCAGTGCATGCATGGTATTGCCAAGATTGATGTGCGCCTCGACAAGATCCGGATTGATTGTTAGCGCATGCTGGAAACTTGCGATCGCGTCGTCCAGTTGTCCGAGTTCTTTGCGGGCAATGCCCAGGCTGCAATGCACCTCGGCATAATCGGGCTGGATCTCAAGCGCGCGGTGGTAGTTAGCTGCCGCCTCGTCGAACTGTCTGTTGCCCTGCAAGGCGTTGCCGATGTTGTAATAGGCTCCGGCATAATCCGGTCTGTGTTTGATCGCCGTCCTGAAGGCATCCAGCGCGCCTTGCAGGTCACCCTGCAACAGCAGGATATTGCCGCAGTTGAGGTGGGCACGCGCCGGGTTCGGTGCAAGTTGGAGGGCTTCCAGGTAGCGCTGCATCGCCTCGTCGAGATTGCCCTGCGCCTCCAGCGCATGGCCTTCGTCGATCA
>JBBRDZ010000028.1:0-22700 GCA_038203435.1 Burkholderiales bacterium | reverse complement strand
TGGCGCCAGCACAAGAAATCATTCTGGATTTTCTTTTCCTGACATCGGCAATATGAGCAGCTACAAGCAACCGGTCTCGGTGCTGGTGGTGATCTACACGATCAGTCTGGAGGTGTTGTTGCTGGAGCGCGCCGACCATCCCGGCTATTGGCAATCGGTCACCGGCAGTCGCGACGCTGAAGAATCGCTGGCCGGGACCGCGCTACGCGAGGTGCGCGAAGAGACCGGCCTGGATACCCTGCAATATGAGCTGACCGACTGGCATACGCAAAACGACTACGAGATCTATCCGCACTGGCGCCATCGCTACGCACCCGGCATCACCCGCAACACCGAGCATGTGTTCGGCTTGCAACTTCCCGGTCGGCTCGACATCCAACTGTCCCCGCGCGAACATTTGAACTATCAGTGGCTGGCGTGGCAAGATGCCGCTGACAAGGTTTTTTCACCGAGCAATCGCGCCGCGATACTGGCGCTGCCGCAACGTAAACAGGGTAATCGCAATGAGTGAGCATTCCGTTTCCTATGCCTATGATCACCCCGGTTCTCCCGCTGCCGTAGCTTGGGCGAAAGTGCCGCGCGAAGCGAACGCGGCCGAGAAGCCGGAACTGATCGCGCGCATCAAGAAGATGTTGAAGCAACAGGATGCGGTGCTGGTCGCGCATTACTACGTGCACGCCGACTTGCAGGACCTCGCCGAAGCCACCGGCGGCATCGTCTCCGATTCGCTGGACATGGCGAACTTCGGCCACAAGCATCCGGCCAAAACCATCGTCGTTGCGGGCGTGCGCTTCATGGGCGAGACCGCGAAGATACTGAATCCCGAGAAGCGCGTGCTGATGCCCGACCTCAAGGCGGAATGCTCGCCCGACCTGGGCTGTCCCGCGGACCAGTTCAGCATGTTCTGCGACAAGCATCCCGACCGCACCGTGGTGGTGTATGCGAATACCAGCGCCGCGGTCAAGGCGCGCGCCGACTGGATGGTCACCAGCTCGATCGCGTTGCCGGTGGTCAAACACCTCAAGGAACAGGGCAAAAAAATATTGTGGGCACCGGACCGCCACCTCGGCAACTACGTGCAGGAACAGAGCGGCGCGGACATGCTGCTGTGGCAGGGCTCTTGCATCGTGCACGACGAATACAAAGCCAGGGAGCTGCAGGAACTGAAAGCACGGCACCCCGGTGCCCGCGTGCTGGCGCATCCCGAATCACCGCGCGCGGTGGTGCAACTGGCAGACTTCGTCGGTTCCACCACGCAACTGATCAAGGCTACACAGCAACTGGATGCGCAGGAATTCATCGTCGCCACCGACAACGGCATCCTGCACCAGATGCGCACCCTGTCACCGCACAAGACGTTTATCGAAGCGCCGACATCCGGTGTCGGTGCGACCTGCAAGAGTTGCTCGCATTGCCCGTGGATGGCGATGAACGGGTTGTTGAATCTGGCGGAGGTGCTGGAATCCGGACGCAATGAGATCCATGTCGACCCGAGCATCGGACGGCGCGCGGTGTTGCCGATAGAGAGGATGCTGGATTTTGCGAAGGAAATTGGATTGCCGACTAAGGGGATAGGGAACGCGTAGATAGTCTATCCCTTCGCCCCTTGGGGGAGAGGGTTGGGGAGAGGGGCGCGTAACCCAACATTAAAATCAACATCGCCGGTGGTAGACCGGCAGCTAGTCACTTTTCTTGTCTTGCCAAGAAAAGTAACCAAAAGAAATCGCCCCCGGTTTACCGCCCCTTCGGGTCCCCTGCGTTGCTCGACTGGTCAGGCTTCCTCATAAACTCGCACGATCCGCTACGCGGCCACGTGCTCAAACAGTCCTCGCCGAAATACCCTGACCAGTATTCGCTACTCGGCGGCGCACTGGGGAATGAAACGCGGATGATGTCGAGTAACGCGCCAAAAACGGACATCCACTATATTTCATACTATTATGCTGACAGTTTCAGCTATGCAATCGATAACAACCTATGGCTCCCAAACACATACAGTCGCCTGTTGAACTTTCAAAACATTTGCAAGAGCAGCTAGGTTTCTTACAGTCATCATCAG
The DNA here is from genome assembly GCA_038203435.1 of Burkholderiales bacterium. GTDB lineage: Bacteria > Pseudomonadota > Gammaproteobacteria > Burkholderiales > Gallionellaceae > Gallionella. The sequence continues at coordinate 20,641 of JBBRDZ010000028.1, read as the reverse complement.
AAGCTTATGACCGGGGACGTGTTGAAGAAGCTAAACGTATGGCCGCTTCTATCAGAATTTTAGTTCATGATCCATCGAACTCTAAATCCAACTCAAAATCTCTGCTTGGCCAACTTAATCAAAAAAATATTCAATTCTACGATTCTTCGTTCCCGTACGATCCTAGAAATACATATCCATATATGGGATTAATAGCTCATGCTGCAACTATTTCTAATGAATTTAGTTTGATTAAATATGCCCCAATTCTCGATATGTTTGCTGTGGGGTCGATGGTTAGAACAACTGATTTCAACACTTGGTGGAATGCCATTATTTTTGTGGACGAAAATGGCAACAAACTTACTCGTAAAGGTGTAATCTTGTCCGTTGCAGAACAGGATGGCGGCGTACATGTTGATCCATCGATTAACAAAGTTTATGCAGATTTATCTCGCAACAATTCACTTGGATTTGGCGTCCCTGAAGGAAGGGAAGAATGGTTGCTAGGTGCAGAACTCGCATCAATACGCCAGATTACCCATGAAGTCTTGAAGTCAATTATCCCTGACTATTCCTTGAAACCTAACAAACCAGCTTTGAATGAAACAGTTGCTACTCCACCAGCCACAAATGCTATATCTCAATTATTTGTAGGCAGAAATGATCCTTGCTTCTGTGGTAGTGGTAAGAAATACAAGCATTGTTGCGGTGTTATCAGCTAATTTGCCATGAACGGATTCGGATTGATGCCGCGTTTGCGCGGCATTGGGTTGAGTTTCTGAATTTGAACTTTTGCATTCAATTCCCCTGTGCGCCGCCTCGAGCAGTTGCAAGCAGGCGGAGGTTTAGGCGAGCACTGTTCGAGTCCCGCAGTGGGGCGCGGGGTGTGCGCCCCGCCAGGTCGAGTTGCGCAGCCCCGCTTGCTTGCGGCTGATCGAGGGTACCCCGCAGGGGCGGTAAACCGGGGGCGATTTCTTTTGGTTACTTGTCTTGGCAAGCCAAGAAAAGTGACTAGCTGCCGGTCTACCACCGGCGAAGTTGACTTTGGTTTTGATGTTGGGTTACGCGCTGCGCGCTAACCCAACCTACATGGCTGTAAAAGAGGCAGCCGCTTCGCGGCGACCCTTCGACAGGCTCAGGGCGAACGGTCATAAAGATTTCACACTATCTCAATAGCCACGTCCTCCCCAGCCATTAGGTAGAATACCCTCCCATGACCACCCTGAAAATCGCCACCTACAACATCCACAAAGGCCTTTCCTATTTCAATCGCCGTGTGGTGTTGCATGAACTGCGCGAACGGCTGCGCGAGCTGGATGCCGACATCATGTTTCTGCAGGAGGTGCAGGGCGAACATACGCTGCATGGCTCGCGCTATCACAACTATCCGGATGGCGCGCAGCACGAGTTCATCGCGCAGGAGATCTGGCCGCATTCGGTGTATGGCAAGAATTCGGTATACGAGGCGGGACATCACGGCAACGCGATCCTGAGCCGTTCCCCGATCCTGCAATCGTTCAATACCGATGTCTCGGCGCACCGCTTCGAAAGCCGCGGGCTGTTGCATTGCGAGATCGACATCGCCGGGAATCCGGTGCATTGCCTGTGCGTGCATTTCGGCTTGTTCGCGCGCGGCCGGCGTTCGCAGACCGGCGCATTGATCGACTATGTGTGCAGGGAGATTCCGCCCGACGCGCCGCTGATCATCGCGGGCGATTTCAACGACTGGCGCAACCAGCTGAGCCATTCGCTGGCCAGCGAGCTGAACATACACGATGCATTCGATCTGCATGGCGGCCGGCTGGCACGCAGTTTCCCCTCGCGGATGCCGCTACTGCGTCTGGACCGCATCTACGTGCGCGGTTTCGAGGTCAGCCACAGCAGCGTGCATACCGGCGGAAAGTGGCAGCGGCTGTCCGATCATGCCGCGCTCTCCACGCAACTTGAGATGTCCGCCGCCCACATACACCGTGTGGCCGAGAATCAGCTGATGTTGCTGAAGAACGGCACGGCGTATTTTCCGCAATTGTGCGCGGATATCGATGCCGCAAAGCATTCAATCTATCTTGAGACCTATATTTTGGTCGCGGACGAGACCGGTAGCATGGTGGCCGATGCGCTGCGCCGAGCTGCGGCGCGCGGCGTGGTAGTGCGGGTGTTGCTGGATGGCTACGGCTCGGCGGGACTGCCGCCGGAATGGCTGGATGAGTTGCGCGCGGCGAAGGTTCAGGTGCAATGGTTCCGGCGCGAAATCTCCCCGTTCACACTGCGGCGCAACCGGATGCGGCGTTTGCGCCGTTTGCACCGCAAGCTGGTGGTGCTGGATGGCGAAGTGGCTTTCGTCGGGGGCATCAACATCGTCAACGATATTTCCAGCCAGGACGGATTCAGTGCTCCGCGTCTCGATTACGTGGTGCGGGTGCAGGGCAAGGTGGCCGGTGAGATACGCGCGACCATGCGGCGTTTGTGGGGGGTGGTTTCCTGGGTCAATTTTCGGCGGCGCGGCAAGGAGTTCCGCCGCCTGTTCATAACGCGAGCCAAACCGGAAGTGTCGGGTATCACACTGCTGTTGCGTGACAATCTGCGCCATCGGCATGATATCGAAGATGCCTACCTGGAGGCCATCAATGGCGCGCACGACGAGATCATCATCGCCAATGCCTATTTCCTGCCCGGACGCGTGTTTCGCCAGGCATTGATACAAGCCGTCAAGCGTGGTGTACGGGTCATGCTGCTGTTGCAGGGCCGGGTCGAATATCGCGTGCAGCACTATGCGACGCACGCGCTTTACGCACAATTGCTGGCGGGTGGGATCGAGATATACGAGTACCAGCCCAGCTACCTGCACGCCAAAGTGGCCGTGGTTGACGGGCAGTGGGCGACCGTGGGATCGTCCAATATCGATCCGTTCAGCCTGCTGCTGGCGCGCGAAGCCAATCTGGCAGTGCAGGATGCCGGATTCGCCGGCGAGTTGCGTGCCAGCCTGCTGGCCTCGATTGACGGCGAGGCGGTTCGTGTCGGGGATGGTTATGGCGTAACGCGCAGCTTGTTCGACCGCGTGGTGGCGTGGATCAGTTACGAGATCGTGCGTTTGCTGATCGGCCTGTTGGGTTACGACAAGTCGATCTGAGTAGTCTGCCGGTGGCGCGCTCGCGCTATAATCCGTCACTGTCATTTTCGTTTTTCTCCTATGCGTCCCTCCACGCCACTACCGGCCAACCACACCAACCGCGCTGACTGGCAGACGCTGCGTTCGCTGCTGCCCTATCTGCTGGAATTCAAGTGGCGGGTGGTGGTTGCGATGAGCCTGCTGATATTGTCCAAGCTGGCCAATGTCTCCGTGCCGCTGGTGCTCAAGGAGATCATCGACGCGATGGACAAGACCAAGTCGGTGCTGGTCATCCCGGTGTTCCTGATCGTCGGCTACGGCGTGTTGAGATTGTTCAGCACGCTGTTCGGCGAATTACGCGATGCGGTGTTCGCCAATGTGACGCAGCGCGCTATCCGGCGCGTGGCCTTGCAGGTGTTTGAACACCTGCACAGCCTGAGTTTGCGCTTCCACCTGGACCGGCAGACCGGCGGGGTGTCGCGCGACATCGAGCGCGGCACGCGCGGCATCGGTTTCCTGCTGAACTTCACGCTGTTCAACATCCTGCCGACGCTGCTCGAGATCGGCCTGGTGGCGGCGATACTGCTCAAGAAATACAGTGCCTGGTTCGCCATCATCACCTTCATCACACTGGTGATCTACATCGCCTTCACCCTGTTCATCACCGAGTGGCGCATGGTGGTGCGGCGCACCATGAACGATCTGGATTCAAAGGCCAACACGCGCGCCATCGACAGCCTGCTGAATTACGAGACGGTGAAATATTTCGGCAACGAACAATATGAGGCGGATCGCTACGATCACCACATGGAGCACTGGGAAACCGCTGCGGTGCGCAACCAGACGTCGCTGGCGCTGCTCAATTCGGTGCAGAGCGTGGTGATCGCGATCGGCATCACCGCGCTGATGCTGCTGGCCGCCGATCAGGTGGTCAAGGGCAAGATGACGGTGGGTGACCTGGTGCTGGTCAACGTGTACATGATCCAGCTCTACATGCCGCTGCATTTTCTCGGTTTCGTGTACCGCGAGATCCGCCACTCGCTGGCGGACATGGAAAAGATGTTCAGTCTGTTGCACGAGGATCGCGAGATCGCCGATGCCCCGGATGCGACTGTGTTGCAGGTCGGCAACGCGGAAGTGAAATTCGAGCAGGTCAGTTTCTCGTATGCGCCCGACCGGCAGATCCTGTTCGATGTGAGTTTTGCGATACCAGCCGGACATACGGTGGCGGTGGTTGGGGCGAGCGGGGCGGGCAAGTCCACGCTGTCGCGTTTGTTGTTCCGTTTCTATGATGTGCAGCAGGGGCGCATCCTGATCAACGGACAGGACATCCGCGCGGTGACGCAAACCAGCCTGCGCGCGGCGATCGGCATCGTGCCGCAGGATACCGTGCTGTTCAACGACACGATCTATTACAACATCGCTTACGGCAAACCCGATGCGACGCGCGAACAGATCCTCGCGGCCGCGCAGTCGGCGCATATCCATGATTTCATCGAGTCGTTGCCGCAGGGCTATGACAGCATGGTGGGCGAACGCGGCTTGAAGCTGTCCGGCGGCGAGAAGCAGCGCGTGGCGATCGCGCGTGCGATCCTGAAGAATCCGGCGATCCTGATCTTCGATGAGGCGACTTCCGCGCTCGATTCGAAATCCGAGAAAGCGATCCAGGCCGAGTTGCGCACGATCGCGCAAAACCGCACCACGCTGGTGATCGCGCACCGCCTGTCCACGGTGGTGGATGCCGACCAGATCCTGGTGATGGATCAGGGCAGGATCGTCGAACGCGGCACGCATCGCGAACTGTTGGCACGCAATCGGCATTACGCGCAGATGTGGAATCTTCAGAAACAAGAAGAGCATGTAGTGCCTGCTGATTGATTTATATTGAATTTAAGGTATCCTAGGCTATACACAGGCAAGTCGTTGGGGTGAAATAATAAATGGATAATCGATTATCGGCGTTGATACTGCTGGGCTGTGCGTTGGCAGCGTCTGTCGCGCAGGCTGAAACTGTTCAGGCACAATTCAATGTGAGCGAACCGGCGGCGCTGCCGATGTCCTTCAAGGGCAAGCCGCTCAAGATATTGTCGCTGAAGCCTTCATCGCTCAGAGTGAAGTCGCATATCGCGTTGATCTATGACGAGCAGACGCAACGTCCGCTGTACAACAAGAATTCCCGGACGGTCGTGCCGATCGCATCGATCACCAAGCTGATGACCGCGATGGTGCTGCTGGATGCGAATCTGCCCATGGACGTCGATGTGAGCGTCGCCGAAGATGAGTTGAACAGCAGGCGGGCACGTTCCAGATTGCGCGTGGGCATGACGCTCAACCGCAGCGAGATGCTGCGGCTGGCCCTGATGGCTTCGGAGAATCGTGCGGCGCTGGCGCTGGCGAGAAGTTATCCGGGTGGAACTGCGGCATTCGTCGCGGCGATGAATGCAAAAGCGCAGCAACTGGGCATGCAGGACACCGTGTTCTTCGATCCGACCGGGCTGGGCAGCAACAACGTCTCCACCGCGCAGGATCTGGTCAAGATGGTGGCTGCTGCGCGAGACTACGATCTGATCAATCAGTACACCACCACGGCATCGCATTCGGTGGACAATCTCGGCGGGCACACCGTGCGTTTCAGCAACACCAATCCGCTGGTGCGGAATGCGTCGTGGGACATCGGCCTGAGCAAGACCGGCTTTATAAACGAGGCCGGGAAGTGCCTGGTGATGCAGGCGACCATCGATGACCGCCCGGTCATCATCGTATTGCTTGATTCGTGGGGAAAGAGCACCCGCGTCGGCGATGCCAATCGCATCAAAAAGTGGATGGAAAGTGTCAACAGACAAGGCCGTTCCGGTTGAAGGTCTTAACCAGGGTGCAAACCCGCAATTTTTCAGGATGGGATCATGGGTGAATCACTCTTAGTACTGACACTTGTCACGCTGATCGTCATAACGATACGCCGGGCCAAACCGGTAATATTGGATAACCCGGTCATCATCCAGCGCCCCGGCGAATACCACATCACCCTTGCGCCGCAACTCAACCGTGCACAAACCTTCATCGAACAGATCGCCAGGAAATTCAGCCAGTCACGTCCGCCGGCCGGTGATCTTCCCGCCCATTATTATGAAGTTCGTGATCCCAAGGTATTTTCCGAGGGTGAAAGCTGCTATCTGTTGGCGATCTCGTTGCGTGGCGGGATATTGTATTTTCAGGCCATCAATCCAAAACCCCTGAAGAAAGCTGCAGAAAGCCACTACCAGACCGTGCACGCATTCGCCGACATCGTAATGATCAAGCATCCAATCATCGAAGCTGCGGATGAACAGACTGCAGAACGGTTGCGTGCCTCGGTCGATGCGGCTGCCGGGCCATTGATGATCGCAGTGAGCGAGTTGAATGCCGACGTTTGAAGTTGATCGTGGCTGCGCTTAACTTGCTACGCAAGTAAGTCTTCGCCGCAACCTAGCCCTGATGCTTCACAACTAAGCGGTTGTGGCTACTGCCGCCGCTACGCGACTTAACTTGCTGTGCAAATTAGCATCCGCCGCAATCTGGTTTTGTTGATTCACAACTAAGTGATTGTGGCTACGACATAACTTGCTACGCAAGTGAGTCTCCGCCGCAACCTTGCCCTGATGTTTCACAACTAAGCGGTTGTGGCTACTGCCGCCGCTACGCGACTTAACTTGCTGTGCAAATTAGCATCCGCCGCAATCTGGTTTTGTTGATTCACAACAAAACCAGATTGTCCCGATGGATGATCTCGGTTTCGCCGCCGTAACCGAGCAGTTTCTCGATCTCCTTGCTGGCGTGTTGCGCGATCAGTCTTGCCTCTTCGGCATTGTAGTTGGTCAGGCCGCGCGCGATTTCGCTGCCATTTTCGGCGATGCAGGCGACCAGCGCGCCGCGCTGGAACTCGCCGATCACTCGCTTGACGCCGATCGGCAACAGGCTCTTGCCCTCGTTCAGTAGTGCTTTGACGGCACCATCGTCCAATACCAGTTTTCCGGCGACCTGCAGATGATCGGCCAGCCATTGTTTGCGTGCGGCAAGGCTGAGGGTGGCGGCGGTCAGTAGCGTGCCGATCGATTCGCCCTGCATCAGTCGCAACAGCACATCGCGTTCGTGGCCGGAAGCGATGACGGTATGTGCGCCGCTGCGCGCCGCTCGTTTTGCGGCAAGCACCTTGGTGATCATGCCGCCGCGACCGATATGGCTGCCCGCACCGCCCGCCATTTTTTCCAGTTGCGCGTCACCGGCCAGCGTCGCGCTGATCAGCGAGGCTGTGCTGTCTTTGCGCGGATCGGCGGTATACAACCCGTCCTGGTCGGTGAGGATGATCAGCACGTCGGCTTCGATCAGGTTGGTCACCAGTGCGCCCAATGTGTCGTTGTCGCCAAATTTGATCTCGTCGGTGACCACGGTGTCGTTCTCGTTGATGATGGGAATGACGCGCAACGACAACAGCGTGGTCAGCGTGGTGCGCGCGTTCAGATAGCGTTCACGGTCGGCCAGGTCGGCGTGTGTCAGCAATACCTGGGCGGCATGCAGGCCATGCTTGCGGAAGCAGCTTTCATAGGCCTGCACCAGACCCATCTGGCCGACGGCGGCGGCGGCCTGCAGATCGTGTATCGAGGCGGGGCGTTTTTTCCAGCCGAGCCGCTGCATGCCTTCGGCGATCGCGCCGGACGATACCAGCACCACTTCATGCCCTGCGGCGTTGAGTGCGGCGATCTGTCGCGCCCAGTTGCCCAGTGCTTCAAGGTCCAGCCCGGCACCCTGATTCGTCACCAGGCTGCTGCCCACTTTGACGACGATGCGTTTACATTGGGTCAATACGGTTTTCATGTCGGGTTCAGCATGTTGGATTCAGATCGAGCTGGCGTCGGATTCCTGCGCACTTTCTGCGGCAGCCTGTTGTTCCTGTTCGTTCATCGTCAGCAGGTGATCCATGATCGCATAAGTTAATTCCTTGCAACCTTCGCCGTTGATCGCCGAGATCACGAAGTAGCGGTCGAAATCGTCGAACTCCGCGAGGAAGGCGGCGACTTTCTCTTCGCGGTCCTCCAGCAGGTCAACCTTGTTCAACAGCAACCAGCGCGGCTTGTCATACAGGGAAGGATCGTATTTCTTCAGCTCATTAAGTATCGCGCGCGCCTCCTGTACAGGATCGACGCCCTCATACATCGGTGCGATGTCCACCAGGTGCAGCAGCACGCGGGTGCGTGCCAGGTGGCGCAGGAACTGGTGGCCCAGTCCGGCACCTTCCGCCGCACCCTCGATCAATCCGGGGATGTCGGCGATCACGAAACTTTTTTCATGCGACACGCGCACCACACCCAGATTCGGATGCAGCGTGGTGAACGGATAGTCGGCCACTTTGGGTTTGGCGGCGGAAACCGAACGGATGAAGGTCGACTTGCCCGCGTTGGGCATGCCGAGCAATCCGACATCGGCGAGTACTTTCAGCTCCAGTTGCAATTCGCGCGTCTCACCCTCGGTGCCCGGTGTGCATTGGCGCGGTGCGCGGTTGGTGCTGGATTTGAAGTGGATGTTGCCGAGGCCGCCTATGCCGCCCTGGGCGAGCAATATCTTTTCACCGTCGTGGGTGAGGTCGGCGAGTACTTCGCCGCTGTTGCTATCGGTGATCACCGTGCCGACCGGCATGCGCAGCACGATGTCGTCCGCCCCCTTGCCGTAGCAATCCGAGCCGCGACCCGACTCGCCGTTTTTGGCGCGGTGCATCCTGGCAAAGCGATAATCGACCAGCGTGTTGATGTTGCGGTCCGCTTGTGCATACACGCTGCCGCCGCGACCGCCATCACCGCCGTCCGGGCCGCCGTTCTCGATGTATTTTTCACGGCGAAAGCTGGCGATGCCGTTGCCGCCTTTGCCCGCGAAAACTTCGATCCTCGATTCGTCTATGAATTTCATTGGTTTAAATTGTAGGTCGGGTTAGCGCAGCGTAACCCGACGTGTTCATTATTTGTCGGAGAGATGTCGGGTTACGCTGCGCTAACCCGACCTGCGATGCTTGTTCTGCAAAATAAAAAAGCCCTACCTTGCGATAGGGCTGGCTTATTCCAACGAGTGTGCTGTTAAGCGGCTACGATGGAAACTGTCCTGCGCTGTTGCGCGCCCTTGATGGCGAATACCACCTTGCCGGTGATCTTGGCAAACAGCGTGTGGTCCTTGCCCATGCCGACGTTTTCGCCGGGGTGGAACTCGGTACCGCGCTGACGCACGATGATGCTGCCCGCGCTGATCAGTTCGCCGCCGTAGCTCTTGATACCCAGTCGTTTCGAGTGTGAGTCGCGTCCGTTACTGGTACTGCCGCCGCCTTTTTTTGATGCCATGCTAGTTGCTCCTTACAGATTTAAGCGGAGATGCCGTCGATACGGATCTCGGTGTAGTTTTGACGATGTCCCTGGTTCTTCTGGTAATGCTTGCGGCGGCGCATCTTGAAGATGCGTACCTTGTCGCCGCGGCCGTGCGCAACGATCGTCGCTTTGACGGTGGCGCCGGTCAGCAGCGGCTTGCCCACGGAAAGCTTGTCGCCGTCGGCGACCATCAATACCTTGTCCAGCACGATGGCACTGCCCACGTCGCCCTGAAGGATCTCGACTTTTAACGTTTCGCCGGAAGTGACGCGATATTGCTTACCACCGGTTTTAATGACTGCGTACATAACAACCTCGATTACTAGTGTGATTATTGGGGCGCTTTTTTGCGAAGGCGCGGATTATACATAATTTTCCGGTATCGTCAAAATCCTTTTTTGAGGGAAATTAATCGAGCCTGGGCCTGAGGTCTCCATTTCATTCCTTTCGGCTACGCTTGCAGCAAGCTCCTCAATTCGCTCATTGAATAGATTGGCAAGTCTGGAATATCCACAATATCCCCCTCATTTAATGGCTTAACTATTGCCGCCTGAATATCAGAATCGTCGGGGATTCCGTCTAAAATGCAGACAGGAATCAAATTCTGGTGCTTGATTAACAGATTCGTTCTGTTACGCCCATTCATAAACTTAATCTCCCGCTTCCCCAGTTCATTTAGTCGAAAATATATTTCTCCCAGAATAAAGCTCATCGGAGAACTCTTCTTATCAAACCACAGTTCAGAATAGGCATTAACCAATTTGGTTCTATCAACTGGCGCGAATGTAGACCTCAGCCAAAGTGGCTCTAATAGTCGCCAATCAACCAATACTGCGATATCTTCAACATCCCTCTTGCTAATTCTAATTTGCATTGCCACCCTTACTTAGTGCGTTCTGTACGCTGAACAAGAGCAGCAGCTCCATCCGGGAAATGCTTCATGCTGCACAGACTGCCTTTTGATTCTACGTCGACTTTTTACGATGCTCCCAGACAAACCCGATTTGTTCCAAGCGATTGATACGCTCGGGTGAAATCTTGTTTTTCCTGTAAGTGCGCCGCTGAACATAACACCATTGACCAAGCTCAGGATTTTCTTCCCATTTTGCGGGGACATTGCAATCATCATGAATCTGCTTGTAGGTTTCCAATACAGCGAACATCTCTTCCCATCGGGCATCTATGGGATCCCAAACGAAACCAATATCTTCAAGCAGCTTGATGTGCTCAGGCGATAATTTGCTGGATTTATACGCCCTGCGCTGTCTTCCACACCACATAGCTAGATCATCATTGTTTTTATTGACTGGCACGTGTGATTTGCCGTGAACAGTTTTGTATTGCAACAGATCGGCATACATTTTTTCCCAATTATCAACCAAGGGATCCCACACAAACCCGATGTCTTCTAGCTGCTTAACCTGATTAGGAGAAAGCTGGCTGTCTTTGTATTTTTTTCGTTGCCTTGTGCACCACTGAGCCAAATCAAAATCATCCTTACTTTTACTTCGCACATATGCCGTGCCATGAATTTCTTTGTAATTCACCAGCGCTGCAAACATGCTCTCCCAATTACTATCCAGCGTATTCCATGAAAAGCCTAACTCTTCGAGACGCTTAATCCGTTCAACGGTAAGCTTGCCTTTCTGATACGCCGTCCGCTGGTGTGCGCACCACTTCCCTAATTTCGGATTGTCTGCTCCTTCCCTTGGCACATTGCAATCACCATGTTGTAGTTTATAGCTTTCCAATGCGGCAAAAAACTCATCCCATATATTAGCGAAAGGCTCCCATTCAAAGCCAAGTTCATCAAGGCGTTTGGATCGTTCAATTGGAAGTGAACCTTTGCGAAAATCCATTCTTTGCTTAACCGTCCAAACTGAAAGACTCGGGTTCTGACTCCACTTTTTAGGAACATTGCAATCACCATAAGTCGATTTATAGTTGGATAGCGCGTCAAATTTTTCTTCCCATGCAGCATCAATCGGCCTCCAAACAAACCCAATTTTTTCCAGTCGTTCGATGCTTTCTGTTGAAAGCCGATTATTCACATAGGCATATCGTTGTCCTGAACACCAAGTAAAAAGCTGAGTATGGTGTATATCTTGGGAAGATACGTTGCAATTGCCATATTTCTTTTTGTACGCCAGAAGCTCGTCAAATCGCTCATCCCATTGGTTGGCAAAAAAATCCCATTCAAAGCCGATTTCATCAAGGCGTTTAATTCTTTCTGCAGAGAGTGAACCTTGGCGATATTTCATTCTTTGTGCAATCAACCATGATGAAAGATTCGGGCTTTGGCTCCACCCCTTTGGCACATTGAAATCTCCATATGCCAATTTATAGTTGGCTAGCGCGGCAAATTTTTCTTCCCAAGCAGCATCAAACGGTCTCCAAGCAATCCCAATTTTATTGAGCCGCTGCATTCTTTCTTCAGTGAGTAAGCCAACATTCTTGTATTTTCTTTGTTGATGCAGCCACACGCCTAAGCCTGTCTGCCAGCGTTGCGGAACATTCACATCACCATGCTCAAATTTATACGCCAACAACTCGCCGTAACGCTCATCCCAATTAACACCAAGGCTTTCTATACACTCCGCCGTAATCGAGTTGCGTATCGTTTCCAGCGACATACTCGGTCCCAATACTTCGATGCGTCCTCTAAAGCGGCTCTCGTCATAACCGCCTGTGCGACCTTTGTTCTCACGCATTTCGCGGATAATGTCGATGAGCACATCATCCTGTTCTTTCATCGCGGCGAGCACATCCCACACATCGGCAAAGTCAGTGCGGTGCAGTGCTGCTTCGATGGTTTCGTTGGCGGCCATATCCAGAAACAGCGGCACCATGACATAACCGAATTCCTTGCCGGGCGATTTGCGCATGGCGCGACCGGTGGCTTGCACGATGTCCACCTTGCTCTTGCGCGGCGACATGAAGGCGACCATATCTACCGCCGGAACATCCACGCCTTCGGTGAGGCAGCGGGCGTTGGAAATCACGGCCTTGGATGCTTGCCGGAAGACCTTCATCTGATCTTCGCGTTCAGCCGTCTTCATCGCACCGCTGACGTGCAGGGTACGAAAATCGGTGAGGTGGTGGCGGATACCCTCGCCATCGTCGGAGGTGAACGAGCGTGCCGAGGCGACCGAGCCGTGAAAGGTGAAGATGCGGCTCACGCCGTATTTCTCCACCGCCTTTTGCAGGGCAATCTGCAAGGCGACTTGGCGCGCCTTGACTACATCGCCTGCGACGATGACTTCGCCGTGTTTGAGCATGTGGTCGTTGACCATCCCGGACGTGACTACCGAGATCACCACCTTGTAGTCGCAGATGATTTTGTCTCTGGCGGCTTTGGCAAAGCTGAGGGTATGTGCCACCCGCCCATAGACCTCCGGCCTGTCCATCGAATAGACCAGTTCAGTATCGCCTTCTTTGTCTTTCTTGCGGATGTCGTAATGGCGCGGCGTGGCGGTGAAGAACAGGCGCTTGCGGACGGGCAGATTGTGGTCTTCGAGGGCGAAGCTGAATTGGGTTCCGCTGCGGCTGGCGGTTTTGTGTGCTTCGTCGAAGATGCCCAGATCGAAAGGTTGCTTTTCGCCATCTGCGCCAACACCTGTCCTGAGCAAGGTCGAAGGGGGCATTCCTTCGGCCACGACATGCGCCGATTGGTAGGTGGAGAACACTACTTTCACACCGTCATGTTGTTTGGTGAGAAATTTACGCACGGATGTGCTTTCCGTCGTGACGGGAAAATCGAGATCGGCCTGATGGACGATTAGGTCATCCGTGCTTGTCGCCACGGTGGGGTCTGAGCAAACGCAAAGGAAGGTAAGGTTCTCCCAAGATGTCTCGCGCAACCATTCATGCAGCAGTTGGCGCACGAGAGCCAGCGAGGGAACCAGCACCAATAAAGTGTGGCACTTGTGCCGCTCCGCCGCCCAAAGTGCGACCAGCGATTTGCCTGTGCCGCAGGCCATCACCACAGTAGCTCGGTCATTGTCTTTCAGCTCGGCGGCAATAGCATCAAGTGCTTCGTGTTGATGCGGTTTCGGTGTCTTGCGCGGCAATTTGACTTGGCCGCTTTCCAGCCATTGCCGCATGGCGGCGAAATCTTCCGGTGTGAGGCGGTCGAGATCGCTGCCGCGAATGGCGATGAAGCCGCTGCGGTCGCGCATGAGGCTGGGCAGAGCTTCGCAGTTGGTAAACAGGACGCGCTGGCTGACTTGATCGGTCAGCCCCATGAAGGTGGAAAGCTCTTCCCATGTCAGTGCTGGCCTGCGGCTGCGGAACTTGACCTGATAAGCACGCAACTCGCCATCGTGCGTTTGATAGGTGCCATCCACGCCCATGTCTCTGCCAGTGTCGAGCGCGAGGAGTTTGCGCTGATCGAGTGGCAGAGCTTCGAACGGCCATACCTCACGCGCTTCGTTGATTTTTTGGGTGGCGAGGTAAGCTTCGGCGAATACCTCGAAGGCATCACCGATTTCTTTGTTGCCGGGGAGTGCTGAGATGCGATCTTCGATTTCTGCGAAGGAATTCAGGCCGTCGAACAAGCCGGAGGCAAGATATCGACGAGTGGCTGGATGTTTGGGTATCATCAGTCGATTATATGCAAACCAGCCTATTGCCACATCCGATTGTTAAATTTGGAATGTGTCCGCCTCTGGCACATAGCGCTCTTCGCACTAGTCATACGTCACTGCATAACCGCGGGTTCACATTCTAAAATTACAACCGGCGTGACGAAAATCGGGATTACCTGCGGCAATAGCAGTAAATGAATTCCTGCTCGTTACCGGATGGCGAGTGGTGGATTTCGTTTGTGGTGTCCAGCAATTTGAATTCGTTGCCGAACTCGCCGTGCGTGATTTTTAGCGGCGCATCGAGTCGAAGAACTCGGCGTTGTTCTTGGTCGCCTTGACCTTGTCGAGCAGGAACTCCATCGCTTCCAGTTCGTCCATCGGGTAGAGCAATTTGCGCAACAGCCAGATCCTTTGCAGGATGTCCGGCTTGATCAGCAATTCCTCCTTGCGCGTGCCGGAACGGTTCACGTTGATCGCCGGATAGATGCGCTTCTCGGCCATACGACGATCCAGATGGATCTCCATGTTACCGGTGCCCTTGAATTCCTCGTAGATCACGTCGTCCATGCGCGAGCCGGTATCGACCAGTGCTGTGGCGATGATGGTGAGCGAGCCGCCTTCCTCGATGTTGCGTGCCGCGCCGAAGAAGCGCTTGGGGCGATGCAGCGCATTGGCATCCACACCGCCGGTCAATACCTTGCCCGAAGACGGCACCACGGTGTTGTAGGCGCGCGCCAGGCGCGTGATGGAGTCGAGCAGAATGACCACGTCCTTCTTGTGCTCGACCAGGCGCTTGGCCTTTTCCAGCACCATTTCGGCAACCTGTACATGGCGGCTGGCCGGTTCGTCGAACGTGGAGGCCACCACTTCGCCGCGCACGGTGCGGGTCATCTCGGTCACTTCTTCGGGGCGTTCGTCGATCAGCAGCACGATCAGGGTCGCATCGGGGTTGTTCGAGGAGATGGAATGCGCGATGTGTTGCAGCATCACGGTCTTGCCGGATTTCGGCGAGGCCACCAGCAGTCCGCGCTGGCCTTTGCCTATGGGTGCCACGATGTCGATGATGCGGCCGGTGATGTTCTCTTCTGCTTTGATGTCGCGCTCAAGTTTCAGCGGTTCGGTGGGGAATAGCGGGGTGAGGTTCTCGAACAGGATCTTGTTCTTGGCATTCTCGGGCGGTTCGCCGTTGACCTTGTCAACCTTCACCAGTGCGACGTAGCGTTCCCCGTCCTTGGGGGTGCGGATCTCGCCCTCTATGGTATCGCCGGTATGCAGGTTGAAACGGCGTATCTGGCTGGGGCTCACATAGATGTCATCGGGTCCCGCCAGATACGAGGTGTCCGGCGAACGCAGGAAGCCGAAGCCGTCCGGCAGGATCTCCAGCGTGCCGTCACCGAAGATGCTTTCGCCTTTTTTTGCATGGCTTTTCAGCAGCGCGAACATGACATCCTGCTTGCGCATTCGGTTGGCGTTTTCTATTTCATTGGCCGCGGCCATTTCAACGAGTTCGGTGACGTGTTTGGTCTTCAGGTCGGATAAGTGCATAGGGATGCGAGTGTCGTGATTAAAAGAAGGATGTTTGGAAAAAGCTGAATGAAAGGGGTTGGTTCGGGTGAAAGATGAGCACCCGCAAGGCCTGAAGCATGTTCGCTTTGTATTTTAATTGCTTTAAGGACGAATCTGGAGAGGCGATGCGGGTGTGACAGTAAACGGATTAAATGTGGCTGTCAATAAAAGCGGTTAATTGGGATTTTGACAAGGCGCCGACTTTGGTGGCCGCGATGTCGCCGTTCTTGAACAACATCAGGGTCGGAATTCCGCGGATGCCGAATTTTGCAGGGGTTTGCTGGTTTTCGTCCACATTCAGTTTGGCTACTGTCAGGCGACCGGCATATTCCTGGGAGACTTCCTCAAGGATCGGCGCGATCATACGGCACGGGCCGCACCACTCAGCCCAGTAATCCACCAGCACCGGCAGGGGAGCCTGCACGACTTCGGCTTCAAAAGTGGCGTCGGAAACGTAATGTATATGTTCGCTCATGGTTTGTTCTCGCTATTGTGAGGGTAGGTTCGGTATGCAACTGGCGACAGGTTGGGGGTGGGTCGCTGGATTTCAAGTGGCATCCTAACCAAAAACGGCTTTTATGTGAAGTGAATTAATTATGGCAAGCTCTGTTAAAATGCCGCGTTGTCGATTTATGGAGTTTTGCCATGACCTATGTTGTTTCCGAATCCTGCATCAAATGTAAATACACCGACTGTGTGGAGGTATGTCCGGTGGACTGTTTCCATGCGGGCCCGAATTTCCTGGTGATCGATCCCGATGAATGCATCGATTGCACCCTGTGTGTGGCGGAATGCCCGGTGGAGGCGATCTATGCCGAGGATGATCTGCCGGAGAACCAGCGCCATTACACTGCACTGAATGCCGAGTTGTCCAAGACCTGGCCCGTGATCGTCGAAAAGATCGACGCGCTCGCCGATGCGGATGAGTGGGCCAAGGTGAAGGATAAGAAGCACCTCCTTGAGCGCTAGAAAAACTGCTGTGTTTGGCATAACTGTGTTGCTCAAGGACTCAAAATGCTCATTTACTGCCATGTAAATCCCGCTTTATCGTCCTTTCGCGCCTTGTTCTGCCTGCGCTCGCGACGTTTTTCAATACGCTGAATTCAAGTATGAGTTCGCTAAAGAGCAGCGGTACGCAATCAGCGTCCGCTGTTTTTTTTGACACAGTATCGCAACGCATTCTGGCGCAACATGTTCCGCCCGATTTGCGCGGGGTGACGATATTGTTGCCCAACTACTATGCAGCTCAGCCGCTGGCGCAGGCCTTGATGTGCACAGCGCAAGTTCCCGCTTTGCTTTTGCCGCGCATGGTCACGCTCTACGACTGGGCACTGCAGATTCCGCTCGAAACCCCCTTCACAACAGACAGCCAGCGCCATGCCTTGCTGTACCAGCATCTGCGCAAGCAACAGTGGTTCGAGCAGGCCGACCTGTGGAGCATGACCCGGGAACTGCTGGTCCTGTTCGACGAACTCACTTATTCCCTCGATGAATTGCCGGACGATGCGGATGCATTCGCCGCAGCCGTGCAGCTGGCCTACCAGGCGCGACAGAACAGCGCGTTGCAACTGGAGGCGCGGCTGGTGTTCGAACTGTGGCACGCGATGCAAATCGGCGCCGAACTGGACCAGGCGCGCGCCTACCAGCAACGCCTGGCGAAACTGGCGATGCAGGCCGACAAACCGTTGTATGTGCTGCGTACTTCCGACTGGGATGCGCTGGAGCAACGCTTCCTCGATGAATATGCGCAACACGCGGCAGTGACGGTGTTCGATGTGAGGGAGATGGCAGCGACTAGTTTGCAAAATCCGCCGTCGCTGATTGGCAAGTTGCAATTCTTTGCCGCAACCAGTCTGGAACAGGAAGCGCGCGCCGCTGCGATGCAGGTGCGCCGCTGGCTGGAGCAGGGCAAACGCGACATCGCCATCGTTGCCCAGGATCGCGTGGTGGCCCGTCGCGTGCGAGCACTGTTGGAGCGTGCAGAAGTGCTGGTCAGGGACGAGACCGGCTGGACCTACGCCACGCTGTCGGTGAGCACGGTGCTGGAGCGCTGGCTCACCGCGCTGCAAAGTGATTTCTACCATCACGATCTGCTCGACCTGCTCAAATCGCCATACATCTTCGCCGACATGCCGGCCGGCGAACGCAAGGCTGCGGTGTATCTACTGGAACAGTTGCTGCGCAAACAGGGTGTGGTGGCCGGCCTGGAAAAATTCATCACGCTGGTCGAACACGAAACGCTACTGCATCAGCCGCTGGCGCGCCTGCGCCAGGCGGCCGTGTTGCTGGAGCAGGGCAAGCGACTGACTTTATCGGAATGGCTGCTGGCATTGCATGAGAGCCTGAACGTGCTGGGCATAGACAAAGGACTGCAACAGGACGATGCCGGCGCAAAGTTGTTGGCCGCACTGGCGACCTGGCAACAGGAACTGACGGGTGATGACGGCCGCTATCGTTTCGCCGAATGGCGGCGCTGGCTGGCACAGCAGCTCGATACGGCGACCTATCTCGACAGCGGCATCGACAGCCCGGTATGTTTGACCCATCTCGCCGCGACGCGCTGGCGCACCTTCGACGCGGTGTTGCTGCTGGGTTGCGATACCGAGCATTTGCCCAGCGCGGCGGACGGCGGGCGCTGGTTCAACGACGCGGTGCGCAGCAGTCTCGACCTGCCCACGCGCGGCAGCCGCGCGGCGCGGCAGCGCGACGACTTGCTGTCGCTGCTGGCGCTCAACGACCAAGTGCTGGTCACCTGGCAGAAAGAGAAGAACGGCGAACAGGGGTTGCTGAGTCCCTGGCTGCAGATGCTGCGCGACCACCACCAGATGGCGCATGGCGACGATCTGGGTGAACACGGGCTGGAACGATTTCTTGCAGTCGAAGATGCACGCACGGTCGAGTTGCCGCAGTCCGTACGACCCGCACCGGCAGTGACACAAGATGTCGTGCCGCAGCGCGTCTCGATCAGCGCCTACAACAGCCTGGTGGCCTGTCCCTACCAGTTCCACGCGCGCTACATCCTGCGCCTCAACGAACTCGACGAAGTGCAGGAAGCCATCGAGAAGCGCGACTATGGCGAGCGCGTGCACGACATCCTGCGGCGCTTCCACGAGCGCTATCCGAATGTCAGCGAACATGCTGCCGATGAAATGGAAATCGCCTTACGCCGCATCAGCGAAGAGGTGTTCGCCGATCTGCTGCAACAGGATTTTGCCGCGCGCGCCTGGTTGGCGCGCTGGTACAGGTCCCTGCCCGCCTATCTGGTCTGGCAGGCGAACAACGAAGCGCAGGGCTGGCGTTATGCCGAGGCCGAGAGCGAATTCGATTGGCAACTCGAAGGAATACGCTTGCGCGGGCGCATCGACCGGCTGGATACCCGGGCAGAAGAAAAGCGGGTGCTCGATTACAAGACGCAGGGCGATCAGGTGTTGCGCAACAAATTGCGTGAACCGGGCGAGGACGTGCAGCTGGCATGTTATGCCTACGCGCACGAGGCGGCGGACGCCGCATTCGTCAGCATCGAGAATGGCATCGTGAAGCTGGTGGAACCGGCGCAGGATGTCCCGCAACTGGCGCAGCTCAATGCCGAGCGTCTGGTGCAGGTGATTGCAAACATTCGCAGCGGTGCGGGACTGCCGGCGAATGGCGTTGAACAGGCGTGCAGTTATTGCGAGATTCGCGGCCTATGCAGAAAAGGGGAGTGGTGATGGACAATCATCTCGCCCTCGATCCGCGCCGCAGCATCGTCGTCGAAGCCTGTGCCGGCAGCGGTAAGACCTGGCTGCTGGTGTCGCGCATCGTCCGCCTGCTGCTAGACGGTGCGCAACCCGCGCAGATCCTGGCGATCACCTTCACGCGCAAGGCTGCGCAGGAGATGCGCGCGCGTTTGCAGGATAATCTGCGCGACCTGGCGATGCGGGACGAGACGTTCGTGCGCGACTTCTTCGCTGTACGCGGTTTGCAAAACCTGAACGATGAGCAACTGCAGCGCGCGCGCAATCTTTACGCAGAGGTATTGCTCGCGCAACCGGGCATCACCATCAGCACCTTCCACGGCTGGTTCATGCAAGTGATGCAGCGCGCGCCGCTGAACGCCGACGTGATGCAGGGCATGACGTTGCTGGAACGACCGGGCAGCGAGCAGGAAGAAGCCTGGGAAGAATTGCTGGAACAGATGCGCAAGCAGCCGGACGATATTCCGGCGCAGCATATGCAATGGCTGTTCGGCGAGTGCGGCCTGTACAACACGCGCAAGCTGCTGTTCAACTTCCTTGCCAAGCGTGCCGAGTGGTGGGCCTATACCCAGGGGCAAGATGCACTGACATTCGCGCTGGACAATCTGCGCAACGATCTCGGCGTGGACATGGACTTCGATCCGGTCGCCGACTGGGGATTGTGCGGCAACAGCGAAGAACTGTTGTTCGCATTCGTACGGCAGCTTGCCGGTAATGGCACGAAAACGCAGCAGGATAAAGCGGGTGAACTGGAGCAGGCATGGACGGACACACTGCCGGAAGCACGCTTCGACTTTTTGAAACCGTTGCTGTTTACCCAGGCGGGCGAGCCGCGCAGCTTCAAGCCGACCAAGAATCAACATGCGGAAGCCTTTTTGCTGACGCGTGATGCGTTGTTTGACACGCTCCAGGAAGTGCGCGACACGCTCGCCGAACAGCAGGCCTATCGGCTGAACGAGGCGGCACTGCACTGCGGTGCGGCTTTCCTCGATCGCTATCAATCGCTCAAGCAGCAAAAGCAGCAGATGGATTTCTCCGATCTGGAATGGCAGCTGTGCCGCTTGCTGCAAAACAGCGAACATGCCGAGACCATGCAGTACAAACTCGACAGCCGTTATCGCCATGTGCTGCTGGACGAGTTCCAGGATACCAACCCGCTACAGTGGCAGATCCTGCGCGCGTGGTTCGACGCTTCGGTAGCGGTAGATTCGCAACCCACCGTGTTCATCGTCGGCGATCCCAAACAGTCCATCTACCGTTTTCGTCGTGCCGATGCGCGGC
>JBBRDZ010000027.1:0-22777 GCA_038203435.1 Burkholderiales bacterium | reverse complement strand
CAATTTTACGTTGCCCGCGACAACCATCTGCGCGCTCTACAAGAGCCGCTGGCAGGTGGAGTTGTTCTTCAAGTGGGTGAAGCAGCATCTTCGTATCAAACGTTTCTATGGCACATCCGAGAATGCCGTCAAGTCACAAATATGGATCGCAGTCTCGGTCTACGTCCTCGTTGCTATCATCAAAAAGCGCCTCAATCTGGACGCTTCGCTCTACACTTTGCTACAGATTCTGTCGGTCACGCTGTTCGAGAAAATGCCCATCCAGCAAGCCTTGCAGGGCATCGACGATCAGTCAGAAAACACCGTTTGCAACAACCAACTGAATCTATTCGATTCTTAACCGGACACTAGTGTTAAATTCCATTAGCTCATTTATTAGCCTGAAATCTCGAAGGAGAATCTATTGGTAGCTAAAGGTTTGTCTTTGGACGAAGAGTTTTGTTTGATGCTTGATGCATGAATAGAAATACCATTTGCGTCGGCGACGGTTTTGGCAAGGTACAAACCAACACCGCTACCAAGAGCAACTTTTTTAGCCCATTTCCCACGGAAGCGTTTGTTAAAAATAAGTCCTAACTCTTCGGGCTCTATTAGTGGGCCAACTGATTCAACAGACACTTCAATTATGCCGGCACGGTCAAAGATATTTACTCTAACTCTGCCGTCAGCACTATATTTAACTGCGTTACTGATGAGTGCAAATGGTACAAGCTTAAAACTATCATAGACCGAAACATTTCGATGGCAATCACCATTTAGAAATATTTTGACAGGAATACTGTTTTCTTCAGTTGGGTCAGGATTACTCAAAATGCTTACCAACTTTTTTAGAAGCCCATGTAGGGAAAGATATGTTTTTCGTCCAAAGGAAGCTGCAGCAGGATTAAAGTAAATCGTAAGCAAATCAAATGAATCAGCTAGAAGACCTGACGCTTTGACGAGAGACTTTAAATCAGGCGGAGCGCGATCGATTTGTTCTTCAAGTGATTTTGATGGGTCAGTGTTAACTAAACGATTTGCAATGCTTTCAATTTTTTGCCCCAACTTGATTGAATCATGAAGAGGATCGAGCAATTCGGATTGCCGACGAAGAAATTCATTTTCAATTGCAACAAGCAGACCTATTGTTTTGTTCGCCCAGTCTTGTACTTGTTGGAAAGTGACCAAGCGACCTTTTAAAGCATCCTTCAGATTTGGCGTTGAAGTATTTGGGTTATTTGAGCTCCGAACTCCTATTATAGTGATCGGGTCATCCCTAACTTGGATTTGGAAATATGACATTCCATAAATGCAAGTCCCCTCGCCTTTAACGGCAAAAGTGGATGCACAAGCTGGAGTCTTGCCACATCTTTTCTGACAAATAATAGATTGGTGCATGTTATGGCCATCGAATATTTGCTCGGCTGCAAATATCGGCCATGGTAAATGGATTGCGCCTGTCAGGAGTGATTCAACTAATTGCATGGCGAAGGACCCGCATGTAATCTATTAGTAAATGGGATAAGGCTGGGCTGAGTTTACCTGCAGCGGTGATTTGAGCAACCATCTCGGAGATAGGCTTTGTTGTTAGAGCAAACTTTTTTAGCTGTCCCAGAAGAACTCGTCGTGTGTACGTGTTTAAGTGGCTTGTTTCTTTATCAAGCTGGGTGGCAAGCAAAATTGGATTTAATTTCTCAAGTGATAACGATTCAATTACATTTTGACATTTCTGTGCATTCACAGGTTTCTTTTGGACGTCATCCGCTTGCTTGAAAAATGTGGTAGCCGTTGGATCAAAGGTTTTGCTTGATACGGCACAAATCTTTTGACGGGGATTTGCCTCACGAAGCTTGGGCAGAAGTTTTAATCCACCCTCATCAATATCATCCTTAACAATACCGTGAATATCTAGAAAGACCACATCATATTCAGCGAGGCGCGCTATATCCTTTAGGCTTACTTGCTTATGTATTTTGACGTGATAGCCAGCTCTTTGCAGTTCTACGGTTGGGAAGTCATTGGGGTTATCATCAACTATTGCAACTTCTACAATTCTTTTTATCGAGTCCGAGTCGTGCCATTTTCGCACTATATAATCATTCGTTAGTTTAATAAAAGTTGAAGTTCCAAATATCGCTGCTCTAAACTTATACAACAGCCATAAAGCACCACCAATTGGGGTGCCGATACCAATAAGATTGGCGAGCCAGCCAAGGTTATCAAAAATGGATTTTCCTTCTGTAATAAATTCTGACATTGCGATCCTCTAGGTTTTCAATGCGTGAATGAATTTACTTAACGACCAATCGGCTTATACCGAATCCGCTTCGGCTTCGCGCCTTCTGATAAAACTACTGGTGAAACAACTAGCCATCTGACTAAGCCCATCAAAAGACGCTGGGCAAGTCATTGGTTATAGCCATTCGACTGATGTGACAACTAGCCAATCCACTAAGCCATCTAACAACGATGGCAAGTGGCTGGTTATAACCCGCAAATGACGCTGGTTAAGTCATTGGTTATTCCCCCAACCGCTTTCATTAACGGCTGATAGGCTTGTAGCGTATACGTCTGGGTTTGGCTCCTTCTTCGCCTAATCTTTTCTTCTTATCCGCTTCGTATTCCTGATAGTTGCCGTCGAAGAACGTCCAGTGCGAATCGCCTTCCGCCGCGAGGATGTGGGTGGCGATGCGGTCGAGGAACCAGCGGTCGTGCGAGATCACCAGCACGCAGCCGGCGAATTCGAGCAGCGCATCTTCGAGCGCGCGCAGGGTTTCCACGTCCAGATCGTTCGATGGTTCATCGAGTAGCAGCACGTTGCCGCCGGAGATGAGTGTTTGTGCGAGATGCAGCCTGCCGCGCTCACCACCGGACAGTTGGCCGACGAGCTTGGCCTGGTCACCACCCTTGAAGTTGAAGCGGCCGATGTAGGCGCGCGCCGGGGTTTCGTATTTGCCCACGGTGAGGATGTCGTTGCCGCCGGAGATCGCATCGAACACGGTCTTGTCGTTTTGCAGTGCGTCGCGCGCCTGGTCGACGTGCGCGATCTTGACGGTGGAGCCGATCTTCACTTCGCCGCTATCCGGTTTTTCTTTTCCGGTGATGAGTTTGAACAGCGTGGATTTACCCGCGCCATTCGGGCCGATGATGCCGACGATCGCGCCGGGCGGCACCTTGAAGCTGAGGTTGTCGATCAGCAGACGGTCGCCGTACGCCTTGGAGACGTTGTTGAATTCGATGACTTCGTTGCCGAGCCGTTCGCCGACCGGAATGAAGATCTCCTGCGTCTCGTTGCGCTTCTGGTGTTCCATCGAATTGAGTTCTTCGAAGCGGGCGATACGCGCCTTGGATTTTGCCTGGCGTCCTTTCGGATTTTTACGCACCCACTCCAGTTCTTCCTTCATCGACTTCGCATGCGCGTCGAGTTGCTTCTGTTCCGTCTCCAGACGCGCGCCCTTTTGCTCCAGCCAGCTGGAGTAGTTGCCCTTCCACGGGATGCCGTGGCCGCGATCCAGTTCGAGTATCCATTCGGCGGCGTTGTCGAGGAAGTATCGATCGTGCGTGACCGCGACCACGGTGCCGGGGAAGCGCACCAGGAATTGTTCCAGCCACTCTACCGATTCGGCATCGAGATGGTTGGTCGGTTCGTCGAGCAGCAGCATGTCGGGTTTTTCCAGCAGCAACTTGCACAGCGCGACGCGGCGCTTCTCGCCGCCGGAAAGATTCTTGATCACCGCGTCCCAGTCGGGCAACCGCAATGCATCCGCCGCGATCTCCATCTGGTGCGAGGCATCGCTGCCGGAGGCGGCGATGATGTTCTCCAGCCGTGCCTGCTCGGCGGCGAGCGCGTCGAAGTCGGCATTCTCTTCGGCATAGGCTGCATACACCGCATCCAGCTTGGCCTGTGCTTCCATCACTTCGCCCAGCGCGGATTCGACTTCCTGCTTGACGGTGGCGTCGGGGTTTAGCACCGGTTCCTGCGGCAGGTAGCCGAGCTTGATGTTGGGCAGGTGCTGGACTTCGCCTTCATATTCCTTGTCCACGCCAGCCATGATGCGCAGCACGGTGGATTTGCCCGAGCCGTTCAGGCCGAGCAGGCCGATCTTCGCGCCGGGGAAGAAGCTCAGGGAGATGTCCTTGATGATCTGGCGTTTGGGGGGGACGATCTTGCTCACGCGGAGCATAGACATTACGTATTGGGCCATGGCAGCTTTACTTTATATAGATTAATGAATGCGCGAGTTTAACCCAATTCGCTTTCGCGTTTTCTAACACGCTGAGCTGGCCCGCTCCCACAACCGCCCCTATTTTTTTGAGGGCTAGCTACTACACCATTATTTTTCACGCGATTACCGGATTCATATCTGCTAGAGTATCCAGCGATATGAAGATCCATCTCAAATACTCTCATCTGGTTTTTTCCCTGATCATGTCGGTGATCGTGGCCAGCATCGTCACGTTCGTGCTGACGGCGGTCAACCATGGTTTCGCGGATTTCATTCCGAACTGGGCGCACAACTTCATCATCGTCTGGGTGGTCGCTTTTCCTTCGGTGTTCCTCGTCGCACCGCAGGTACATCGGCTGGTGACCCGACTGACGCGCTAGCATACTGGGGTCCGGAGTCGATATGTCTGCTTGGCATCATCCGGCCGGAAAATTTATCGGGGTGAACAGCAGTTTACTTGCGCGCAGCACCAGCACTGCACCATGCCCTGCCGGCCTGATCGAGCGAGGCCGCAAACTGCCTGATGCAGGAGATACGCCGGCTGTCGATCGCCACGATGATGCCGTTCTGCTGGATGCCCGAATCTGCCGACACGCCCGAGACGCTTTAGACCAGGAACGATCCTTCGGTGTGCAACGCGTGTTGCAGCTCGCGACGCAATTCGTGCAGGTTCAAGCCAAGCTGCCTGGGCTGCGCTGTCGATTCGGGCAGTTTCTGCGCCGGTTGGCCGCTGTCCGACTCGCCCAATTTGACGGATATCTCGATTGTGCCGGCATTGCGCCACACCTTGAGTTTTGCGATCGACCCCGGTGCGGATTCGGCAACCGTGCGCACCATTTCGTCGGCGTTGACCAATAGCTTACCGTTCAGCTTGAGGATGATGTCGCCGATCCGGATTCCGGCACGATCGGCAGGACCGCCGCTCATCACGCCGGCGATCAGTGCACCGCTGGCCCTCTTCAGCCGGAACGACAGGGCTTGACCGACAGTGACATTCTGGGCCGTGACACCGAGCATGCCATGCCTGATCGTGCCATGTTGCAACAACTTGTCTTTCACCTTCATCGCGAGCCTGATCGGGATCGCGAATGACAACCCCGTGTAACCCCCGCTGCGGCTGTCTATCTGCGAATTGATCCCGATCACTTCCCCGTTGATGTTGAACAGTGGACCGCCGGAATTGCCCGGATCGATCGGCACATCGGTCTGTATGAACGGGACCGGGATATCACCCGGCAGATTGCGTCCTTTGCTGCTCACGATGCCCTGCGATACCGAGTTGCTGTAGCCGAACGGCGCGCCGATCGCGACGACCCATTCACCCACCTCGAGTTCCGGCGCATCGCCAACGTGGATGACGGGCAGGTCCTTGGCATCGATCTTCAGCAGGGCGATGTCGCAGCGTTTGTCCACACCGATCAGCGTGGCTTTGAACTCGCGTTGATCGGTCAGCCGTACCGCGATTTCGGTGGCACCGTAAACAACATGTGCATTGGTTAGGATATACCCGTCCGGGCTGACGATGAAACCCGAACCGAGCGACTTGCCGGTGAATTTATGTGGAGACTGGCCGCCGGGTGCAAAGCGGCGGAAAAATTCGGAAAACGGGTCTTCTTGCGCGATACCGGGCGATGCGGGAATCGACAGCTCAGCACGCACCCCTTTAGGGGTGCTGATATTGATCACCGCCGGACCTGATTTTTTGACCAGAGCGGTGAAGTCGGGAAGTGCTGCCGCCGGAGCGGTACTGCCGGCCACTTTGACATTGGCAGCAGAAGTGGCTGCTCCATGCTTGTCGATCCCGGCGGCTTCATGTTGGTCGACATTGAAGTAGGTCAGCAGGATCGTCATGGCGATGAGCAGTATCATCGTTGTGACGATCGCCAGCGTGGGGCGGCTGGTGAAATCGGTCACCTCGTTGTTTATCTTTTCCATTGCACTCGCAACAGGTATTTTTCGGGGTGGTAGTGGAATTTCAACCTGCCCTGATAGGTATGATGCAACAACTCGCCGATGTCACGGGCAAGGTGGAGATCGGTGGTGGTCACCAGTGTGGCACCGCGCTGTTGTTCCGCCGAGATGATGCGTTTGAGCGGATGCTCAAGCTGTTCGTGTCTTTCATGGCTGCATACCAGTTGCAGGACCTCTTCGCGATGAGTGTGATAAAAATATCCCACAAGTATCAGGAATCCGGCCGGAAAATTATCCCTTATGCGGTGGCAGGCGGGACAGCATGCATCATGCGCATTGACCGGAACGTAATGCCATTGCCAGCAGCCTTTGCCATATACCGCGTGACACCGGGTGCAGACAGCAGGCTCGGCAAGTGTTCCGTTGGACTTGTATTTATCGTGCGCGCGTTCCCTGAACAGGCCGTCATGCCTTGAGATCTGCCGGAAGCCATCAGCAATCGCCGTGCGGTTCATGGGGACGAAGGAAAGTCCTGGTGCGTGCTGAACATAAGGGGCCGGATTCAATTCAGCCCCCTTCGTCGTGGTATGTGCCCGTGTCTGGACTCATCATGCCGGCACCTCGGGCAGCATGATGCCCTTGGTTCTGGCCCGCAGTCTCATGCGTTCGTGGTGTTCAACGAGGATATGCTCGCGCTCTTCCGGGGTTTTCGCAGCGTGCATCCTGGAACGATACTCGCTGCGTTCCTGCCCCGTCATCAACTGGCTGCCATAGATGCGTATCTGTTCCCGATCTTGAGCGCGATCCTGGTCGGTCGCCAATGTATAACCGACCATCAGCACCCAAGCCCCGGTCAATGCAACGATCACCAAGATTTTCTTCAGCATGCGGTTCCCCATGGAAATCAATATGGCGGCCAAGTCGTGATCATTACCAAGTCACCCATGCGCTACTGCGGTAGCAGACATGGTTCAGCGTTACTTTTGCCGCTTATTAGCGTTGCCAAAAGGACGGCAATGCTGTCCTGCAGCAGGCAGCCTTCCGGCCACGGTCAGAGGTCGGGGGATTTGATGTTCGAGGCTTGTTTGCCTTTGGGTCCCTGCACGATATCGAAGGTGATCTTCTGGCCTTCCTTGAGCGACTTGAAGCCGTTCATATTGATCGCGGAATAATGCGCGAACAGGTCTTCGCTGCCATCATCCGGGGCGATAAAACCAAAACCCTTCGCATCATTGAACCATTTAACAGTACCTGTCGGCATGTGAACACTCCCTTACCAAAAACACGGGAAAGCCTCCCGCAGCGCTTGCAACATTCGTGGGATTTTCTTCCCGGTAAGATTGATATGATCAGTTCCGGGAAAATCGGGATTCGTGATGGAGTGGATCAAGACTAGCCTCTGCGCTGCAGGAGTCGCCTGTACGCATACGCCGTTGCCGTCACCGACAGAGCCGGCGAAGTTGACTTCCGAGGTTTGTATCGCTATGAATGGCTGTGAATTGGACGGGGTGCCCGGTTTGATACTGTGCGATTTGGCTAACCAACGTGCTTCTGCCATCCCCATGATATTTCTCGTTTTAGTCTTGAGTGCTTGGCAAGGAGTGTGTAGCAATTGCCAGTCATCAACTATACACAGAATCTGGTTTTTCAATAAAAATACACACAAGCAAAAACTAAGATATTTCTTAGTGATGAACTCCCAAGATAACTGCGCAAAGTGTTGCAAGACTTGCCTTCATGATCAAACAAAAGACCGGGAAAGAAAATTAATCGAACTTTGTGCAGCAACTGAAAGCGGATTCAAGTTAGTATCCCCGTAACACATGACAATTATGCGGCGTTCCTGGCGCCCAAGAGCAAGTGTGGGTATGAGTTCTGGAGCAGAGCCTATGTCGATACGACTGATAATTACTGATGATCATGATCTGGTTCGCGAGGGCTTGATCCAGTACCTGGGACTAGCACCGGATATCGAGTTGGTTGGCGAGGCTGCCAATGGCGACGAACTGCTGGAACGGTTGCACACGACGCTCGCGGATATGCTGCTGCTCGACCTGATCATGCCTGGGATGTGTGGCACCGAGTTGATCAGCAGAATCAAAAAGACCTATCCCGGTTTGCGCATCCTCGTGCTCAGCATGTACAACGAACCCCGTGTGGTGCTGCGTAGCCTGAGAGCGGGCGCATCAGGCTACATCTGCAAAGATTGCAAACCGTTGACGTTGCTCGAGGCGATCCGCAAAGTCAGCCTGACGGGAAAATATCTCAACCCGGCGATGGCCGAACAACTCGCGTTCTTTTCCGGAACGGCAGAGTCCGAATCGATCGAAGTCATCCTGTCCGAGCGCGAAAGGCAGGTATTCCACCGTATCGTGAGCGGCAAAAACACCAAGGATATCGCCAAAGAACTGGAAATCAGCGACAAAACGGTCAGCGCACACAAGTATAACCTGCTCAACAAACTGGGCTTGAAAAGTGTTGCAGACCTGGTCAGGTATGCCATCGAAGAAAAAGTGTGACGAGGTACCCATGAACAAGGAGCAGGTCGATACGCAAATTTCGCACCCGGATGCCGAATATCAGTTCGCCCAATCGCTGCGCGCGGCAGCCGAGCGCAAGCTCGCGTACATGCCCGTGAATGAATCCGCAGGCCGCCCGGTCGAAGAAATCCTTCATGAGCTCCAGGTTCATCAGATCGAGCTTGAGATGCAGAACGAGGAGTTGCGCCGTGCCCAAGTCATCATTGAAGAGTCCCGCGACCGATATGTCGATTTCTACGATTTTGCGCCGGTCGGATATGTCACGCTGAACCGCGATGCGACGATCGACGAGATCAACCTGGCCGGCGCTGCGCTACTCGGCGAAGAGCGCCGCAAACTGCTGCACCGCCGCTTTGTCGCATACATCGCTGCGGAAGACCGCGATCACTGGCAACAGCATTTCATGAATGTGTTGCTGCACCACCAAGAAAAGCTCACCTGTGAACTGTCGTTGATGCGTGCAAACGGGCCGCGGCTGCAAGTTAGGTTGGATAGCCTGCTCCTGATCAAGGACAACGAATCGCCGGTGGTGCGTATCGTGGTCACCGACATCGCTGCCCGTAAACGTTCTGAACTGGTGTTGCGCGAGCAGGAAGAGTTCTTTCGCATGATCGCCGAGAATATCGAGGACTTTATCGCGGTGCTCGATCTGCAGGGACGCCGGCTCTACAACAGCCCTTCATACTCGAAGCTGTTTGGCGATACCGATGTGATGCAGGGCACAGACTCGTTCGCCGAAGTGCATCCGGACGACCGTGAGCATGTCAAGCGTGCGTTCAGTGAAACCGTGCTAACCGGTATCGGACTCAGGATCGAATATCGCTTCGTGAAGGCGGATGGCAGTATCCGCCACATGGAATCCTGCGGCGGCCTGTTCCGCGACAATATGGGCCATGCATCGCGCGTGATCGTCGTGTCCCGCGATATCACCGACCGCAAACAGGACGAAGAACAGATTCGGACTATGGCTTTCTATGACGAATTGACGCTGCTGCCCAACCGTCGCATGCTGGACGACAGGATGAGTCAGGTGATGGCTGCGAGCAAACGCAGCGGCAGATTCGGCGCGCTGATGTTTCTGGACCTGGATAATTTCAAGCCGATCAACGACAAGTACGGACATAGCGCCGGCGACCTGCTGCTGAAGGAAGTGGCGCACCGCATCAGCAGCTGTATCCGCGAAGTGGATACAGTAGCGCGTTTCGGCGGCGACGAGTTCGTGGTGATGCTCGGCGAGCTGGATACCGATAAAAAGGCTTCGGTCGCGCAATGCGGCCATGTGGCGGAAAAGATCCGTGCCTCGCTGGCCAGGCCATATGTATTGACGTTTCAGAATGGCGACGACGCCCCGGTCACCTTAGAGCACCATTGTACTTGCAGCATCGGTGTGGTGATGTTCGTCGACCACCAGTACCGGCCTGCCGATCTGGTGAACCGTGCCGACATGGTGATGTATCAGGCCAAAGAAGGCGGCCGCAACAGGGTTGTGTTCTTCGATCCGTGAAATCAGTAACGCGCTGCCCACGGCGGACGAATGACGGTTGTTCGTCCCGTTACCACCGCAACGCGACCTTGCCCAGCCACATCCCGATGATGCCGATGGCGATCATCGGCAAGTAATGCCACTCGACGACATGCATGATCGAGTCGGTCGGTTCGTATAGCCTCAGCCACAACGCGCCGATACTGAACGCGGAAAGCAGCGCGACACAACCGGCCCAGTTCTGATGGGTGCTGGCGAATCTGCGCATCACAAAGAATATGAAGAGCCCCGGCAGAATTGAAAGCATCGTGATGCTCAGTGTGCATTCGATGCTGTGCATGGGTGGCACCGAGGGGGGGGTGTCGGCGTGCCAGGAAAAATACATGACCAGCGCGAACGCGGCGAGCGTGACTGCCGGTGCCAGCACGGCCCTTCGCATCTGATGCAGGTCGGGGAAGGACAGTAGCGCGGCGCTCAAGCTGGTGGCGATGAAGACGCTAACCAGCGCCGCGATCTCGGCGACGTACCAGGTATCATGGAGTTTTGCCGCCCGATCCGGGCGGAAGCCGGAGATCATCAGCGCCACCGCAAGATAGGACAGGGCGACCGTGATCCATTCCAGGCTCAGCACCACCGGATGGTGGACAGATTTGACCGCCGCCCCATCCTGCGCCAGTTTGTCTATCAGTTCATCGATGTTTGCCATTAGCTTTCCAACTCCTATCGATCCAATTTTTGTCGCAATATCTTGTAGGCGCGATGCGCCGCGACTTTGACCGCCGATTCATTCATGCCGATCTTTTCGGCGATCTCCCTGGCCGTGTAGCCATCCTGATGCATCAGCTTAAGGATGGTCGCCTGTTTCTCGGGGAGTTTTTCGACTTCTCCGCTGATGGATTCGTATGAAATGGCCGATTCGGTTACATTTACTTGCAGATGTTCTTCCATGTCGGACAGATCGTCGGCATGGTGCAGGTGGTCGGCATAGTGCGCGCGCAGGTGATCCTGCAGGCGGAACCTGGCGATGGCATAGACCCAGGGCCGGTAGGGGCGGTTGCCGTCATAGGTATGGCGTGCCTTGTGGACAGAGATCAGGATCTCCTGGAGCAGATCGTCCACCTCGTTGGTGAAGCTGAGGCGTTTCGCCAGGAACGGTCGCAGCAGCTGGCGGGTCTTCTGCAACAGCTCGGCATAGGCGCGCTGGTCTCCGGCCAGAGCCTGCTTCATCAGTCCTGCGTAATTGTCGGTATTATCTGTCACCCGATGTTCACCAGCGATTATGTAACCTTTAATCGGCTCTGCCCGAATCAACGGGCAGGATGGCGAATCATAACTGTTTTTTACGGTTACATTGAACCGGGATACGGTTCTTCCATTCCAACCCGATCGATACCCAGGAGGTGGCAATTATGCAACGCAGAAATTTCTTGTTCGCACTATCCGGATTATCCATCGCGTTGGCGACGCGTTCGATCGCAGGCGAAGCATCCGGCGGCGACAAAGTGACCATCGTGCAATTTTCCGACGATGGCAAAGAACTGGGCCGCGTCACCCTGCCCAGGGTACGCAAAGATGCCGAATGGAAAGCGCGGTTATCCCCGTTGGCTTACGAAGTGACACGCGAGCAGGGCACCGAGCGGGCGTTCTCGCAGCCGGGTTACGACCGGCACGAACCGGGCATGTACCGTTGCGTGTGCTGCGACAACGCGTTGTTCGATGCCCGCAGCAAATACGACTCGGGTACCGGCTGGCCGAGTTTCTGGCAACCGATCGCGGCCGAGAATGTCCGCGAGATCACCGACCGCATGTTCGGTATGACCCGCACCGAAGTGCGCTGCAAATTATGTGAGGCGCATCTGGGCCATGTGTTCGACGATGGCCCCAAACCGACCGGCTTGCGCTATTGCATGAACGCGGTGGCGCTGCGCTTCATCCCTCATGCGTGAATCTGAGTTTGTGACGTCCCTTGGTCAGGGTATGAAGATGTCCT
Organism: Burkholderiales bacterium; assembly: GCA_038203435.1. GTDB lineage: Bacteria > Pseudomonadota > Gammaproteobacteria > Burkholderiales > Gallionellaceae > Gallionella. The sequence goes on along the minus strand of JBBRDZ010000027.1, from coordinate 10,648 downwards.
ATTCGATGGAGCGGGAAGCATGCTGATCTTTGTTCTGGCTTATCTGGGTGGCGTGCTGACCATCTTCAGTCCGTGCGTGTTGCCGGTATTGCCGTTCATCTTTGCGCGATCGGAGCTATCGTTCCGTCGTTCCGGCCTGCCGATATTGATCGGCATGGCCGCAACCTTTACGGTGCTGGCCAGTCTTGCCGCGGTTGGTGGCGCCTGGCTGATCGCATTGAATCAATACGGCCGTTATGCGGCGATGCTGCTGCTGTTGCTGATGGGGCTGGCGCTGGTCTTTCCGGCGGTGTCGGAGCGGTTGATGCGTCCGTTCGTCGCTTTTGGCGGGCGTTTGCAGCAGCGTGCCGACCGGCAGGCCAACGTCAAGGGTTCGCTGTTGTTGGGCGTCGCGGTCGGGTTTCTATGGGCGCCTTGCGCCGGGCCCATCCTCGGTCTGGTATTGGCTGGCGCGGCGCTGAACGGCGCGAATCTTTACAGCGCGATGTTGCTGCTGGTGTTCGCTGCCGGTGCCGCGAGTTCGCTTGCGGTTGCCTTGTTGGCGGGCGGGCGGATGTTCAACCTGATGAAACGCGGTCTGGGTGCGGAGGAATGGTTGCGGCGCGGCCTGGGTGTCGCGGTACTGGCCGGCGTGGTGGTGATCGCGCTGGGCTGGGATACGCGTTTTCTGTCCCAGTTCACCTTTTTAAGCACGGCCGGCACCGAACAAAAACTGATCGCACAACTGTCCGATCCGGTCGCGTCCGAACCGGAGACTGTCGCAGCCAAAGCCATGCCGTCATTGGCCGGTGCGACGCAATGGTTGAACTCTCCACCGTTGACCAGCGAGTCTCTGCGCGGCAAAGTGGTGCTGGTCGATTTCTGGACCTACTCGTGCATCAACTGTCTGCGCACCCTGCCTTACCTGAAAGCCTGGAACGAGAAATACCGCGACCAGGGGCTGGTGATCATCGGTGTGCATGCGCCGGAATTCGCCTTTGAAAAGGATCAGCGCAATGTCGAACAGGCGATCCGCGATCTGGGCATCACCTATCCGGTGGCAATGGATAACCGGTTCGCGATCTGGAATGCGTACAAGAACCAGTATTGGCCCGCACATTATCTGATCGATGCCGAGGGGAAGATACGCGAGCAGCATTCTGGTGAAGGTGCGTATCAGGAAACCGAACAGATGATCCAAACCCTGCTCAGGGAAGCGCATCCGGGCATACTTGCGGCGGGCGATGGATTGGTGCAGGTGGCGGGGTCGGGTGCAACGGCTGCCGCTGCGGATAGGGAGCGCTCGCCGGAAACCTATGTGGGTTACGCGCGCCAGCAGAATCTGGTTTCGCCGCAACCGGTCAGGAAAGACGCCGCAGCGAAATACAGCGCACCCCGCATGCTTAAACTGAATCAGTGGGCGTTGAGCGGCATGTGGCGGGTATCCGCTGAATCAGCCGCAGTGCAGGCATCCGGCGCCGCGATCAGTTATCGTTTCGAAGGACGTGACCTGCACCTGGTGATGGCGAGCCGTAGCGGCAAGCCGGTGCGATTCAGGGTCACGCTGGACGGCGCTGCGCCCGGTGCGGATCATGGTGCGGATATTGACGCGCAAGGCAACGGCGAGATCCGCGAACAGCGCTTGTACCAGCTCGTCCGGCAGAGCGGAAAATTCGCAACACACGTGTTCCGCATTGAATTCCTGGATAGCGGTGCAGAGGCATTCGCCTTCACCTTCGGCTGAACACAAGATGTACGCCATGCACGGCAGCGCTTTTCACCATACTTTCCGGGTTGCCGCCAGGACTGGGATGTTGCTGCTCGCGCAGACTTATAGCCGGGCTGTGCCGGCAAACACTGACCGGTGTGATCTGCTGTCCGGCTATTTCCGGCAGGAAACTTTATAAGGAGTGACACCATGTTTGAGTTCAAATCGGGCCGCAGCGGCAGTGTTAATTTATGGTTGTTGTTGCTGGCGCTCGTGCCATTCTCCGCCCCGGCGGCGGTTGCCGGCACCCAGCAGACGGCGGTGTTCGCAGGCGGTTGCTTCTGGGGTGTGGATGCGGTGTTCAAACATGTCAAGGGCGTGACCGACGTGGAGTCCGGATATTCGGGAGGCGCCGCGGATACTGCGCATTACGGGATGGTGAGCGAGGGGGCGACCGGGCATGCCGAATCGGTGCGCGTGCATTTCGATCCGGAGAAGGTCAGTTATCAGCAATTGCTGCAGGTGTTCTTCAACGTGGCGCACGACCCGACCGAACTCAACCGCCAGGGTCCGGACAGCGGCAGCCAATACCGTTCGGCGATCTTTTTCACCAGCGACGAGCAGCGCAGGATCGCGCAAGATTACATCAGGCAACTTGATGCCGCGCGCACATATTCCGATCCCGTCGTCACGCAAGTGGTGCCACTGCAGCAGTTCTATCCGGCTGAGGCGCATCACCAGAACTATCTGGCACTGCATCCTTACCAGCCTTACATCATCTTCAATGACCTGCCCAAACTGAAGCATCTGCAAGAAAAATTCCCTGCGTTGTACCAGTGACCTCGCGCGGGGTTCCGGATCAACCTGGGCGAGCGATGCGAAGGACAATGGGGTTGATGCCGGAGCCGAGGTTATTCGGCTCGGGATTTACGCCCATATTATGTCTGGTGCAAGCCAGTGGCCGCGGGCTTCCCGGCTGAAGACATGACCGAACTCGCCCGTGCACATTCAAACGGAAATTTCAGGTTTGCAATTTGATTTGCCCAACTTTATACTCGCGCAAGCATTCCGTTCTGGGTGCGCCTATACCAAGGGAAACTGCAATGAATATGAAACTTATCTGTATCGGTTTTAGTGCCATGTTGATCTTGTCGCCGCTTGCGGCAAATGCCGAACCGTTGGCCAAGGCTGACCCATGTGCGTTGCTCAAGATGGAAGATGTGACTCCGCTGCTTGGCGGAACGCCGGAAGCAAAATCCAGCAAAGGCGCCTGCAGTTGGATAATCGCCGGCAAACAGAGCAAGCTGGTCACAGCCAAATACCCCAGCACCGGCGTGATGGCCGACATGGCCTTTGCGACAGCCCGCAAGAACGCCGCGAAGGTCGGGCCGGTTTCCGATCTGAAAGGTCTCGGCGACAAGGCGTTTGTACGCTTGGGACCATTCGGCGTATTCCTGGTGATATTCAACGACGGTCATCTGCTTCAGATACAGTACAAAACCGAGGCGGATGTTGGCACCAGCGAAGACCTCAAGGTACTGCTGCCGGTGGCAAAGAAAGCGGTTGCGGCGCTCTGATCAGCGAGCGTTTTCCATCTCACTGTAGAGCAGCCAGTCCGGTATCGTCCGGCGCTGCCAATCAGCCACTGTAAACGCTACTTGCCTGGCTGAAAACCTGCCCGGCAAGTAGCGTTTTCACATTGCCGGATTTGAAGATATGGGCAGGTTCGCAGGCATACGCCAAGCCCCGGCTTTTGATTGCGGGAACAAATCACCAGCGCTTCTGTGTAACCTTTTCCCCGGCCGCCCCGAATACATGGGTGCGCGGATGAGTGCCGAGACGACGTCAAGGCTGAGATCAAAATCCGTGCAATTTGCAGTTAAAGAGAGATGGCTTGCTCCAACCCGAAGTTGGTGGCTGGCTTACCGAAATCAATCTACAAAAAGGGTATTACCATGAAGAACACTCACATCCTATCCGCGGCAATCGGTAGTTTACTGGTATTGGGCCTGACCAGCGGCAGTGCGAACGCGGCCGAAAAAAAGATGGAAATGGAAAAGTGCTTTGGCATCGCCAAGGCCGGCATGAATGATTGCTCCAGCAACAAGAGCGCTCATTCCTGTGCCGGTCAGGCTTCCAAAAGCAATGATCCGATGGATTTCGTCGCCGTACCAAAAGGCACCTGTAACAAGATCGCCGGCGGCATGGCTGCTGACAGCGGCATGATGAAGAAAAGCATGTAATGCAGGCGCCCGCAAACGATACATTGCCGTGTACCGCAGGTATCGGCTTGCGGGCGGCTCATTACAGCGAGGTTTTGCAACAACTGCCCGGATTAAGCTGGGTGGAAGTACATAGCGAGAATTTCTTCGGCGGGGGCTCACCCCTGCGTACCTTGCTCAAGGCAAGGGAACATTACCCGGTCAGCCTGCATGGCGTGGGAATGGGGCTGGCTTCGACCGCTCCATTCGACCAGACGCATCTGTCTGCTTTGCATCGTCTGTGTGATGCGGTGCAACCCGCCGCGGTGTCGGAACATCTGTGCTGGAATTCCATCCCGGGTATCAACGGCAACGAACCTCTGGTCATCAACGATCTGCTGCCATTCCCCTATACGCAAACGGCTTTGACTGCAGTGGTTGGGCGCGTCCAGCAGGTGCAGGAAAAATTGGGACGCAGAGTGCTGGTGGAGAATCTTTCCAGCTATCTGGCTTTCTCGAACAGTGAAATGAGCGAGGGCGAATTCCTCGCCGAATTATCCCGGCGCACCGGTTGCGGCATCCTGTTCGACGTTAACAATCTGTATGTGAACGCGCGAAATCTGGGCGTGGATGCCGCGGCTTTCATCAGGTTGCTGCCGGCCGAAGCGGTGGCTGAGTATCATCTTGCCGGCCACAGCATGCGTGATGGCTGCCTGGTCGATACCCATGGCAGCCAGGTGTGTGCGGAAGTCTGGGCGTTATATGAAGAGGCGCTGCGACTCATCGGACCGCGCCCCACGCTGATCGAGTGGGATACGGATATTCCGGCGTTGCCGGTGCTGATGGCTGAGGCGGCGAAAGCGCAACGGCAATTGGAGCATATTCATGTCCGCGCCGCGTGACGATCTGACCCGATTCGCGCTTGGCATCGTGCGTGGCCAGGATGTGCCGGACGGGATGCTGTCCGGCAATGCGAATTATTCCGCCGCGACCGCGATCGGCATCTACCGCAACAATTACCGCGGGAATCTTCACGACGCGCTGGCGGGGACCTATCCGGTGATGGAACAGCTGGTCGGTACGGATTTCTTCCGGCATATGACGCGTCACTATATCGGACTGCATCCCTCGTGCAGCGGTAACCTGCATCACTATGGCGCGGTGATGGCGGCCTTTGTCGCGAGCTTCGAACCCGCCCGGCAGCTGCCTTACCTGCCGGATATCGCCGAGCTTGAATGGGCCTGCCACTGCGCCTATTTTGCCGACGATACCACTACGCTGGACCTGGCCGGGCTGGCGCGGATCCCGGCCGGACGATATTCCGATCTTGTGCTGTCTGTCCATGCTGCATGCCAGCTGGTGCATTCCCGTTATCCGATCGCAGCGATCTGGCACGCTCACCAGCCGGGTGCCGGCAGAGAGTTTCATATCGATCTGGATAGCGGCGGTTGCATCGCGATGATCAGCCGCAAGGATGATGTCGTTCGGGTCGGCGAACTCGCCGCAGCGGATGCCGCATGGCTGCAAGGCATACTGGCTCAGGCAACGCTGGGCGAGGCGACTGCCGCGACGCTGGAGCACTATCCGGATTTTGATTTGCTAGCCGTGCTGACATCGATGGTGGCACAGGATGTGATAATCGGTTTCAACTTGAGGGACGTGTCATGAAACCACTGCTTCAGCTGGTCAGGTTCTACTACCGCGCTGCGCATCTTGCGGAGTATCTGGCACCGCTATTCGACCTCGGCTTGAGATTGTTCCTGGCGAATGTGTTCTTTAAATCCGGCCTGACCAAGATACAAAGCTGGGACAGCACGCTGTACCTGTTCAACGATGTGTATGCGGTGCCGCTGCTTCCGCCGGAAGCCGCGGCCTATCTCGCCACCGGCGCGGAGCTTGGGTTGTCGGTGCTGCTGGTATTGGGTCTGTTCGGACGCTTTGCCGCAGTCGGTTTGTCCATCCTCAACGTGGTGGCGGTGATCTCCTACTCTGAACTGAGCGAGTCGGGCATCAGTCACCATTTGTATTGGGGCCTGCTGCTGGGCGTGTTGCTGCTGGTCAGCCGCTGGCAGTGGTCAGTGGACTTCTGGCTGGAAAAGTATTTGAACAGGCCCGTGACGGGGCTTCGTTGATGAAGGTCGGAGACAAGGCCAGCCGGTGATGATAATGTGACGTTGCTGAGCGCGCCGCATGCATCGCGCCGGCCGCATCAAACAACTCGAAAGGAACCGGAACATGAAAGATCGACACTCGCTCATCACTGTCGCAGTCACCAGCCTGCTTGCGATTGGCATCACCACCGCGTCGCAGACAGCCAGCTCGGACGACCAGGAGAAGTGTTGGGGTGTTGCCAAGGCTGGCCAGAATGCCTGCAACAGCAACAAGAGCAAGCATTCCTGTGCGGGGCATTCCAAAGTCGACAATGACCCCAACGATTTCATCACGCTTCCGCAGGGTAGTTGCCTGAAGATCGGCGGCAAGCTGGAAGCGGCAGCAGAAACGAATAAATCTTCCGGAAAGATGTAACACGGCCCGGGGTATGGAATAATCACTGACTTTCCCCGGCAGTTGCATCAGCGTTATGCCGCGTGACGCAACATCTTTGATATTCAGGAAGGGCTGGTAATGCTGCAACGCAGGATATGGTGGGCTTTTCTGCTGGTATTGGCAGTGGGAGTCGCATTGTCTGTGCGCATAGTCACTTTGGGCGATTCGGTACAGGCCGTGAACCGGATGTTCATCGCCGAGAAGTTGCCGCTGTCGCAGCGTATCGGCGAATTGCGCGGCGCGATCGCGGATGAAGAACGCCTGCTGTACGAATATTATTCCTACACCACGACCCGCAGCGCATTCCAGCAGCAACGAACGTTGAATGTCGCGCGACTCAACAACATCGTCGACGAGCTGGAACAGGACCTGGGTTCCCGCAGACAGGCCAGCGAACTGCGCAGCCGGTTGAAGGATCTTGACCAGTTGTCCGATCAGTTGGCGGTCACACTTTCCGTAAAAGAGATCAATTGGGATCTGGCGCGGGCGATACTGGCCCGGGTCAAACCCACGGTCAGACAGATCGAGCTGACACTGGCCAACATGTCGGCGGACAATCAGCGCGCAGTGGACGAGCTCGGCAGGGATTCACAAGGCAGCGTGTCCACCATGGTGCGCTGGGTGGTCGGATATTCGATCCTGATCTTCGGCGTCGCTTTTTTTGTCGGCTACTATGTTGTCTCCATTCTGCGCGAGGGTTTGGAACGTCGCAGGCTGGCGATGTTTGCCGAGCGCGATCCCAACCCGGTGCTGCGTCTCGGCGCTTCTGGAGAGGTGCTGTACGCCAATCCGGCGACGGCCGATCTGCTTGCCCGTCTCGAACTGGCTCCCTCCGCTACGGAGCGATTGCTGCCTGCCGGCATGCGCGACAGGTTGAATGAGACCCGCGCGGCCCCGACTGCCAATGCTCAATTCGAATATGGGCAGGGCAATCGCACGCTTGAATGCAGCGTTGCGTATCTGGCCGATTTTGCCGAATTTCACGCTTACGTCAAGGATGTGACCGATCGCAAACAAGCCGAGGAGAAACTGGCCTATCAGGCGTATTTCGACCCGGCCACCGGATTGCCCAACCAGTATCGCTTGCGTGATGATCTGGGTGCGGCTTTCAGGCAGCAGCGTCTGGGCACTGTGATGATGATCGTTGCCGACCGCGAACAGGAGATATTCGAAAGTTTCGGCGCGGTTGAAACCGAGCGCTGGCTGGTCAAAGTCGCCTATCGTTTGCGCGACGGGATCGATCCCGCGGCGGAGACGCTGTATCGTTTTGGCGGCAATGCCTTTGTGCTGGTGTGCTGGCCAGGTGATCTGCCGGGTGCGCAGCAGCGCGCGCTGCAATTGCTTGGCACGGCACAGCAACCGCTGCATGTCGAACGGCGCGAGTTGTTCTCGACACTATCGATTGGCGCCGCGCTGATGGAAGCCGGCAGCGGCAACGATCCGGTCAGCATGGCTGAAGCACAGGTACAACAGGCCGCCTCGGCTTGCAACAGGGTGCGCCGCGCGGGAGGCAATGATTTCGCGATCTATGACGAGGCGATGGGTCTGGCTGCGGCAAAGACCTTGCGCCTGATCACCGAATTGCAGCGCGCGGTGGAAAACGGCGAGCTGCTGCTGCATTACCAGCCGAAGACGGACGCGAGCAGCGGACGCATGGTCGGCATGGAAGCACTGGTGCGCTGGATGCATCCGGAACGCGGTTTGATCTTCCCGGATGAATTCATCCCCGTCGCCGAGGACAGCGGGATGATCGTTGCGATCGGACGCTGGGTGTTACGCGAAGCATGCCGGCAGAATGCCGCGTGGCAACAGTCCGGAATACGCCCGCTCAGAGTGGCGGTCAATCTTTCCGCGCGACAGTTCCGTTCCGACAATCTGTTGAATGAGATCCGCGCGGCACTTGCCGATGCTCAGCTCTCCACCGCATCGCTGGAACTGGAGATCACCGAAAGCATGGTGATGGAGGATCCGGAACGGGTGATCAAGACCCTGGATGAGATCCGCAGGCTGGGCATCAATCTGTCACTGGACGATTTTGGCACCGGCCACTCGTCGCTCGCCTATCTCAAACGTTTCCCGATCGATTGCGTCAAGATTGACCGGGCATTCATCAAGGACATACCGGGCAACGCCGACGATGTCGCCATCGCGAAGACCATCGTCGCGATGGCGAAAGCGCTGGATTTGACCACGGTGGCGGAAGGCGTGGAAAGCGCAGCACAGTACGAACTGCTGAAGGCGCTGGGTTGCGACCAGTTACAGGGATATTTTTTCAGCAGGCCGTTGTCTGCGGAGGATTTCAAAAGCTATTGCAACAGCCGCGCCTGATTATGGAACAACTATAGTAACCGGGACGTTTCAGTTCAACTGCTGACCGTGCTCGCGAGTGGAATGGAATTGTACTTTCGGCCAGCGCTCCTGTGCCAGGCGCAGGTTGACCCCGCTGTCGGCCAGATAGGCAAAGTTGCCATCCACGTCGCGCGCCAGACGCGACTGGTTGGCCTTCACGAATTCATTGAGGTGTGCGGCATCCGGGCAAGTCACCCAGCGCGCCGTGTGTATGCCGGCGCGCTCGAACACCGCGTCCACGCCGTACTCCGATTGCAGGCGGTGCTCGACCACTTCGAATTGCAACTGGCCCACCGCGCCGATCAGCGGGTTGGAATCCACCAGCGGTTCGAACACCTGCACTGCGCCTTCTTCGCCGAGCTGGCGCAAGCCTTTTTGCAGTTGCTTGGCCTTCATCGGGTCGCGCAAGCGCGCGCGGCTGAACAATTCCGGTGCGAAGTAGGGGATACCTTTGAACGTGAGCGCCTCGCCTTCGGTGAGCACATCGCCGATCTGCAACTGGCCGTGGTTGTGCACGCCGATGATGTCGCCCGCGTAGGCTTCGTCCATGCGGGTACGTTCGTTGGCCATAAAGGTCACCGCGTTGGCCAGTTTCATTTCCTTGCCGCTGCGCCTGTGCTTGACCTTCATGCCCGAGGTATAGCGGCCGGAGCACACGCGTAAAAAAGCGATGCGGTCGCGATGGTTCGGGTCCATGTTGGCCTGGATCTTGAATACGAATCCGGTGAAGGCAGGTTCGGTCGGCTGCACGATGCGCACATCGGTGGCGCGAGGCAGCGGCGCAGGCGCCCAATCCACCAGCGCGCGCAGGATCTCGCGCACGCCGAAATTGTTCACACCGGAACCGAAGAACACCGGGGATTGCTGCCCGCCGAGGAATTCCTGCAGGTCGAACGATGCACCTGCGCCCATCACCAGTTCGGTCTCATCGCGCATGGTTTGCATCTCGCTCGGACATTTCTGCGCGAGTTGGTCGATCTGCGAACCGTGCAGCGTTTCGACCTCCTGGCCCGCCTTGGCTTCGCCTGGCAGGAAGCGCAGCACTTCGTCGTTCAGCAGGTGGTACACCCCCTGGAATCTTTTGCCCATGCCGATCGGCCAGGTGACCGGCGCGCATTTTATCTTCAGCACCGACTCGATCTCGTCCAGCACTTCGAGCGGGTCACGCACTTCGCGGTCCATCTTGTTGATGAATGTGATGATCGGCGTGTTGCGCAAGCGGCACACTTCAAGCAGCTTGATGGTCTGTGCTTCCACCCCTTTGGCGGCGTCCACCACCATCACCGCCGCGTCGACCGCAGTCAGCACGCGATAGGTGTCCTCGGAAAAATCCTGGTGTCCGGGCGTGTCGAGCAGATTGATCACGCAATCGTCATAAGTGAACTGCATCACCGAGCTGGCCACTGAGATGCCGCGCTGCTTTTCGATCTCCAGCCAGTCCGACGTTGCATGACGGCCGCTCTTGCGCGCCTTCACCGTGCCGGCCATCTGGATTGCGCCGCCGAACAGCAGCAGCTTTTCGGTAAGCGTGGTCTTGCCCGCATCGGGGTGCGAGATGATCGCGAAGGTGCGGCGGCGCCTCACTTCGCGAGCGATGCCGTCTGGACTCGCTGACGCTGTGCTTGTGTTTACATCTTCTGTCGGATTGCTCATTGTGCTCTCTTCGCGCTTGGCATCGCTAAATAAAGTTGGCGACACGCTGACACCTGCAGAAAAACAAAAGGCCTGCATCACTGCAAGCCCTTGATAATTTAACCAGCAGCCACCTGATTAATTTTGCATGCTACCGCACGCTAAATCCTCAATCAAAAACCACCTGATTGATTTTGCATGCTATCGCACGCTAAATCCTCAATCAAAAACC
>JBBRDZ010000026.1:0-22820 GCA_038203435.1 Burkholderiales bacterium | reverse complement strand
CACATACATACAGGCTCAGATGGACCTGGGCGCGACGCTGTGCACGCGCAGCAGGCCGAAATGCGATGTGTGTCCGGTGAGCAGTGATTGTTTCGCGTTTCAAAGTGGACAAGTGAATGAGTTGCCCACTCCACGGGCACGCAAATCCGTGCCGGAAAGAAGCGCTATTTTTTTATTGCTGATGCACGGCAATGATATTTTTCTGGAGAAGCGCCCGCCACAAGGCATCTGGGGCGGGCTGTGGAGTTTGCCGAAATTTGACGACGAAACGGCGGCGCAGGCCTGGTATGTACAAAAAGGAATGAACGCCAACAGCGGAGTAAGGCTGGATACGTTCACGCATGCCTTCACGCATTTCAAGTTGCACATCACTCCATTGCAAATCCAGTTGTTACGCAAACCTTTGCATGTTGCGCAGGCCGGAAACGTTTGGTTAAGTGTGGAGGAGGCGTTGGGGGCGGCGATACCGACTCCGGTGAGGAAGGTGTTGAAATCTATTGCCCGTTCGCCCTGATAACCAGCGACTTGGCTGGCGTTGTTTGCCAGCTTAGTCGAATGGCTAGTAGTTTCATCAGCGTAGCGCAGCGAGGTCGAAGCATGAATGACCAAAGGCAAAGTCGCGGGGTGCGGCCCCGCACGCCGACTACTTTCTTTGTGCGGCCAAAGAAAGTAGTCAAAGAAACGCCGCCCCGGTTTGCCGCCCCTACGGGGTGCCCTGCGTTGCTCGACTGGTCAGGCGGCTGCGGAACTCGCGCTACGCGCTCAGACAGTCCTCGCCGAAATCTCCTGACCAGCCTGCGCTACTCGGCGGCGCACAGGGGAAAAATGCAAAAGTGTTGTGTGCGCTGTGCGCACGCCGATTGGTTTACTTATTGTTCCAAGAATTCAATTCCTTCTGAATGTTTGCCTCATTCTGCTCAAGTCCAATTCGCAAAAATTTTAATAGCGATAGGTAATCATCATGGCCGACGATTTGTCTCGACCAACTAGAGGCCTTATACATGCTCATGTATTTGTTGGATATTGAAAAACATTTGTCGAGGAGTTGCTCAATTTCCTCTTTTGAAATTGGGTTTTCTTCGAGAATTCCAGATGCGGTAGGCTTGCCAGTGTGTGCGTAGACGTTATGACGCCATAACATCAGTTTCTTAACGATCAAGTTATTGCTACTCGAAAATTCCATATCAGCTTGTAATTCTGACATTGGTGGAATCACTACTCCTTCGGCTAATGAATCAACGAAGGCGTTATCTTTTAATCGCTCCCTGAAGTGTGGCTCTTGAAAAAAGTGAATATTCGATTTGATTGTATCGAGAAGGTTTACGAGGTTTAAACTTTTTTCATTCTGATCGAAAATCCGGCAAAGCCTTAACAAATATGCTTCCTTAATTGCTCGGAGAGCAAGCCACCAAAAGGTATTCGATAGGTTTCTTTCATCCGCATAATGTGGAATCGAGGCGTCTAGTCCAGTGAATAGTTGGTAGTAGATATTCGCATCAACAATGTCATTGGCTAGAACATCAAGGAGTTTGCTGAGTTCAGCACCAGATTTGATTGTGATTTCCATTGCGCTTCGTCAGTTGGTGACTTTCATTTTCCCCAAGGTTTCATCAACGTATGTTCCACACCCAGATGATCCAGTATCCTCGCCACCACAAAATCCACTATATCCTGCACACTCTGCGGATGATGATAGAAGCCCGGATTCGGCGGCATGATGACGGCGCCGGCATGCGATAGCTTGAGCATGTTCTCCAGATGGATCGCGGAGAACGGCATTTCGCGAGGAGCCAATATCAGCATGCGTTTTTCCTTGAGCATCACGTCGGCAGCACGCGCAATCAAATCATCGCTGATGCCTCCCGCGATCTTGCCAAGAGTCCCCATCGTGCAGGGGCAGACCACCATCGCGTCACCGGGGTTGGAGCCGGATGCCATCGGCGCATACCAGTCCTGAATGCCAAACACTTTCAGTTCGCCGCTGAATTTTCCGAAACGTTCGGCGAACATCTGCTCCGCTTCCTGCGGGCGATTGGGTAGCGTGAATTCCAGTTCCTGTTTGGCGACGATCTGTGCGGCCTGGCTGTAGATCAGGTGCACGCGCTGTCCGCCTTGCAGCAGACATTCCAGCAGGCGCATGCCATAGGGCAGGCCGGATGCGCCGGTAAAGGCCAAGGTTATCGTTTTCAAGTCGGATTCTCGATCGGTTTATTGTCGGGTATCTCGGCATTATCCATGAAACGCGCCGCGACCAAACCGTTCACGGTGCCGAACACCAGCGCGGCGGTGGCGAAGATCGGGATCAGGTAGGCGATGCCGGCATGCGGGATCAGCCACAGGTACACCACCAGCATCTGTCCGGTGATGTGCGCGAAGGCCGCGTAGATGCTGTGACTGACCGGCCCGAACCAGCGTGTGGGCAAATGTTGCGCGCAGGCCAGTGCAAGCAGGCTGAGCACTGCGCCGGACAGGCTGAGGAAAAAACCGGGAGCGAGAAAATTGCCGAACAGTAAACTGCCCGCCACCACGCGCAGCAGCGATACCCACGCAGCAGTACGCCAGCCGTAGCGTGCCAGCACGATCAGCGTGACGATGTTGGCCAGCCCCGGTTTGACGCCTGGCAGCGGCGAGGGGATGGCACTTTCCAGTATCGTGAGGCCGAGCGCGACCGCCGCCATGCGCGCGATATGGTGGTCTTCGGCGGTGGTGTCGAGTCTGATCGAAGTGCAAGGCAAGTCAGGGCCGGAGCTTGTCCTTTTTCCCTTTTCCCTTTCCCCTTGATCCTGATCGTCAGTAGTTGAGGCTGTCATATTTCTTTCTGCTGCCCACCAGTTCGATGCTGACCTGATTCGGCAGGCATAGCGCGATCTCGCCGGCCTGCTGCAACCAGCCCTGGCGCACACAGTATTGACGCGGGCTGGGGTCGGAGGCGATACGCGCCTTGTGCTGCTTGATGCTGACGACGCTGATGCCCAGACGGCCCGGTACATCGATCTGCTGGTCGCGCGACAACGGCGCCTCGCGGAATATCTTGCCGCCGCTGCGGATGATGGCTTTGTCGGCAAGATCGCCACTCCACAGGCTGGATGCCAGCATCGCGACGAACAGGCTGCCCAGCAACAGTGTCAGCCAGTCACCGGGTTTGATGTGCTGTATTGCGCTGGCAAGCATGGCTATAGACTCAGTTCGCGATGCCGGATCAGCACCTGTTGCAGATGTTCGAAGTGCGCCGCGAGCTTTTCGGCGAAATAGACCGAGCGGTGCTGGCCCCCGGTGCAACCGATGGCGACCGTCAGGTAGCTGCGATTGTCGGCGACGTAGCTGGGCAGCCAGCGTTGCACGAAATCGCGGATGTCGGCAAACATCTGCTGTGCATCTCGGGTGCTGTCCAGGAACCCGATCACCGGCGCATCGCGCCCGGTTAACGGACGCAGCTCGGCATCGTAATGCGGGTTGGGCAGGCAACGCACATCGAACACCAGATCCGCATCCAGCGGGATGCCGTGCTTGAATCCGAACGACTGGAACAGCAGCGTCAGGCGGGCACGATCCACTTTAATGAATTGCTTGATCCAGTTGCGCAGCGCGTTGGCATTGAGCTCGGTGGTATCGATGTGGTGGCCGATGTCGCTGATTTCGGCGAGCAGCTCCCGCTCATAACTGACGCATTCCGGCAGGGTTCTGGCCTTGCTGTCATGGGTCAGATGCGCCGCATCGCTGAGCGGATGCAGTCGTCGCGTTTCGGAAAAACGTTTCACCAGGGTGTCAGTCTGGGCATCGAGAAACAACACGTGCACGTCCACGCCCTGTTGCCTGATCTGTTGCAACAGCGGTGGCAGGCGTTGCACACTGTTGGCGCTGCGCACGTCTATGCTGACGGCGATGTTGCTGTAACCGGCGTGTTGCAGGTGCTCCACCAGCGCAGCCAGCAGATCGGCGGGCAGGTTATCGACGCAGTAATAGCCGCTGTCCTCCAGCACCTTGAGTGCGATACTCTTGCCGGAGCCGGACAAACCGCTGATCAGGAATAGCTGCATACGATTCATTCGTCCAGCAGCAGTTTGTCGTGGCGCGAGATGAATTCCTGCATGCTGTCGATGCCGCGCTGCTGCAGCACGAAGTTGCGCGCTGCGGCTTCCACCAATACCGCGAGATTGCGCCCGGCCACCACCGGTATGTTCACCGTGCTGATGTTCACGCCGAGGATATCCTGATGGGTGGCGTTCAGCGGCAATCGTTCCATCAGTGACAGATCGCCGCCGGGCGGGCGATGCAGATGCACGATGAGTTTCAGGCTCTTTTTGCGCCGCACCGCTGTTTCGCCGAACATGGTGCGGATGTTCAGCACACCCAGGCCGCGTACTTCAAGGAAATCGCGCAACAATTCCGGGCAACGTCCCTCCAGCGTATCCGGCGCGATGCGATGCAATTCCACGATGTCATCGGCGACCAAGCCGTTGCCGCGCGTGATGAGTTCCAGACCGAGTTCGCTCTTGCCGACCGCGCTTTCGCCGGTGATCATCACGCCCACGCCCAGCACGTCGAGAAACACGCCGTGGCGCGTGGTGGCCTCGGCCAATTCCTTGGCCAGATAGTGGCGTATCAGCCACATCAGATGTACGCTGGGCTTGGGGGAAGCGAACAGTGGAATGTGCGACTGGTTGGCAAAGTCGACCAGGATGGCAGGAATGTCGGTTGTGCCGGCCACGATCAAACAGGTCGTGCCGTTTTGCTCGATCTTGCGAAACGCCTTGTCGCGCTGCTCCTCGCTGAGGTCGCTGAGGTAATCCAGTTCGGTCTCACTCAGTACCTGCACCCAGTTCGGGTGGACCAGGTTGAGATGGCCGATCAGCCCCTTGTTGGAGGTGCCCACCTCATCGCTGTAGATGATGCGATCCGTGCCGTCGTCACCGGCTACACGGCTGAGCTGCAAGCGTTCCTGTTTGTCTTCGAACAATTGCCGGACGTTAACCTGACTCATGCGAACCCCTATGTTATTTGGTGGGAGAGTGGCGGTGCCGCATGCTGGTTCAGATTAGCCAGCTATGTTGCGCAGCGCGGCGTCGGATAGCCTGCTTGTTGCGCCTGTCAATTCACGAGGCAATCTTTCCCGATAGATAGTTTACCCCGTAACAAGCCGCTATGCGGTTCCTCGTCATGTTTGACGTTGCTTGCCTGCCATCCAACGTGCTGCAATCACGGGATTCCTTCAGACCACACTTTTCCAGTCGTAAAACAATTGATGGATGCTGCCGGTGTCCTTGCAGGCGAGCAGACTGTTGCGGAACTGCGTGTCGCTGAACATTTGCGCCAGCTCGCCGAGTATCTGCAGGTGCAAATCGTTGGCGCGCTCGGGAACCAGCAACACGAATATCAGGTTCACCGGTTGGCCGTCGGGTGCATCGAAAGGGATCGGGTTGGACGTCATGACAAACGCCGCCGTGGCATCGCGCAATTTCGCGATGCGCCCGTGCGGAATGGCCACGCCCTGTCCCAGACCGGTTGAACCCAGCTTCTCGCGTGCGAACAGGCTGTCGAAAACCTGACTGCGCGCGATTTGCTGATTGTTTTCAAACAGCAGCCCAACGCGCTCGAATACACGTTTCTTGCTGGTGGACTCGGTGTCCAACAGGATATTGTCGGGTAACAGGATTTTGCTGATCAGGTTCATATGGGAAGTAGATTAACCGGGCGGCAATGCCGCCCGTGGTTGATTACTCTGCTACAGCGTGTTTTCCGGAGTCATCATGGCGACGAGATGACAGTTTGTCCTTGTGTTTGCGTACCTGACGGTCCAGCTTGTCCACCAGCATATCGATCGCCGTGTACAGATTCTCATCGTCACATTCCACAAACAGGTTTTTGCCGCTGACGTGCATGGTGGCCTCGGCCTTTTGCTTCAGTTTTTCAACGGAAAGAATGACATTTATATCAATGACGACGTTATCAAAGTGACGTTTGATTTTATCAAATTTTTCTGTCGAGTAATCGCGAATGGCTGGAGTGATTTCCAGGTGGTGTGCGGTTAGATGGAGGTTCATGTGTGCTCCTTTTTAGAGTGATTTACGGAGATTCACCGGAAGTATGCGCAAGGCATCCCGGTACTTTGCTATGGTACGCCGGGCAACGACGATGCCCTGCTGTGCCAAGATTTCTGACATACGGCTGTCGGTAAGCGGTTTTTGTCCGTCTTCCGCGCTGACCAGTTGTTTGATCAACTCGCGTATTGCGGTGGAAGAGCAGGTGCCGCCACTTTCAGTGCTTAAGCCACTGCCAAAAAAATGCTTGAATTCGTATATGCCGCGCGGAGTCAGCATGAATTTTTGTGTGGTGCTGCGCGAGACGGTGGATTCGTGCAGTTCCAGCTCGTCGGCGATCTCGCGCAGCACCAGCGGGCGCATGCCGATCTCGCCATGCTCGAAAAAATTCTCCTGACGCTCCACGATGGCTTGTGCGACGCGCAGTATCGTGTCAAAACGCTGCTGCAGATTCTTGATCAGCCACTTGGCTTCCTGCATTTGCGTGGATAGCTGCGAGATATTCTTGTCGGAACGCTGCTGCAGGATGTTGGCGTAGATCTGGTTGACGCGCAGCTTGGGCATCGCTTCGACATTCAGGCGTGCGCGCCATTTGTTCTTGTGCTTCTCGACCACCACATCGGGCACCACGAAATCGGCGACGCTTTGGCCGAACTCGGCGCCGGGTTTTGGGTTCAGGCAGGTGATCAGGTTTTGTGCGCAGCGCAATTGATCGTCCGAACAACGCAGCAATTTCTTGATCTTGCTGAAGTCGTGCGCAGCAACCAGGTCCAGGTGATGGCTTACCAGGCGAACAGCCAGATCGCGGTGCGGCGTGTCCTCGGGCAGGGCTTTGAGTTGCAGCGCCAGGCACTCGCCCAGATTGCGCGCGCCCAGGCCCGGTTGGTCGAGGTGTTGCAGTTGTATCAGTGCAGTTTCCAGGTCATCCAGCGTGATCTCCAGTTCATCGGGCAACAGTTCAGCCAATTCTTCCAGATCCTGGGCCAGATAACCATTCTCATCCAGCGCGTCGATCAGCAAGCCAATCACCTTGCGGTCTTTCCCGTCGAGGGAACTGGTGGTCAGCTGGCAGTGCAGATGTGCGCGCAGGCTGGCTTGTTCGGCGGCCTGTTCGGGATAGGTTTCGTCTTCGTCATCGGTGCTGCGCATCGTACCGCCGCCCGTGTTCCAGTCGGCTGGCTCGTTGCCGAAATCATCCGCGCCGCGGTCATCGGTGTCGCTGTGTTTTTGCTCGACTTCTTCACTGGCGGTGCTTGCAGTACTGTGCGGTTCGATCGGGAACGGGCTGGCCGCCGATTCATCGGCCATTTCCAGCATGGGGTTTTCTTCCAGCAGCCTGGCGACTTCCTGATGCATGTCCTGAGTGGAAAGCTGCAGCAGGCGTATAGCTTGTTGCAACTGCGGGGTCAGCGTCAGTTGTTGGGAGAATCGAAGTTGGAGAGTGGGTTTCATTACCTTGTGTCGTATCAGGGATACTGCTTGTTACAACTTGAAGTGTTCGCCCAGATACACTTTCCTTACGCCCTCATTATAGATGATTTCTTCCGGCTTGCCTTCTGCCATTACCGAACCGGCGTTGATGATGTAGGCGCGGTCGCAGATGCCCAGTGTTTCACGCACATTGTGGTCCGTGATCAGCACGCCGATACCGCGCTCTTTGAGAAAGTGAATGATCTTCTGTATGTCCAGTACTGCGATCGGGTCCACCCCTGCGAACGGTTCATCCAGCAGAATGAAGCGCGGGTCGGTTGCCAATGCGCGGGCGATCTCCACGCGCCGCCGCTCGCCTCCGGACAGACTGATGGCAGGATTGTCGCGGATATGAGTGATGTGAAGGTCTTCAAGCAATTTATCCAGGCGGGTCTGCAGGTTGTCCTCGGCGATGCCCTGGAGTTCCAGCACTGCCAGGATGTTTTGCGTCACCGTCAGGCGCCGGAAGATCGATGCTTCCTGGGGCAGGTAACCGAGCCCCAGACGGGCGCGGCGGTGTATCGGCAGATGGGTGATGTTCTGGTCGTCGATGAAGATTTCTCCGCCGTCGGCGGCGATCAATCCCACGATCATGTAGAACGCGGTGGTTTTGCCCGCACCGTTCGGTCCGAGCAGGCCCACGACTTCGCCGTTCTTCACCGACAACGATGCATCGTGCACCACGGTGCGCGAGCCATATTTCTTTTTCAGTCCGACTGCACGCAGTTCACTCATATCATGGGTTCGGAGCAGGGTTGGTATCAGGATGGACGGGAGTCGTTTCGGGCGCGGCAGGAAAGCTCGCGCTTTCCCTGTGCTTGGGTTGCAGCACGGCGCGGACCCGTTGTGGCGCAACATTTCCGGGGCTGGCATCATTGCCGTTCACGCGAAATATCTCGGTCTTGGCGTTGTAAGTAATATTTTCACCGCTCACTTCATCCCTATCCCGCTTGAGTCGCGCATGTTGGTAAAAATTCAGGGTACCGCTGCGAGCGTCATATTCGATGCGCTCGCCAAAACCCTCGACGTACCCATCCTTGCCCTCGCGCTTTTGCCGGAATTCCGCGGTATCGCCATGGGCCGTGGCGTGTTGGTAGCCATCTTTGTCCTGAGACACGATGACCTTGTCACCAAGTATCAACAGCGTGCCCTGGGATAATCGCACATTGCCGATGAAGGTGCTGATCTGCTTGGCATCGTCCATGATTACCTGATCCGCTTCCAGGCGCATCGGTTGGTTGCGGTCGGCGCTCTCCGCAAAGCCGGCCGGAGCGCTTAACAACAATAATGTTGCCATCAATAATCTAGGGCTTGTTCGGTACATGCTCGCTTCTGACTTGGGATAGCAGTTTCAGGATGCGCGTGTTGTTGTCCATTTCCATGCCGGTCGCATGAACGATGTTGTGTGCATCGACGAGCGTGACCGGGCGGTCGGTACTCGCCAGGTTCTGGTCCGGGACGATGAGCAGATAGTCGGTGCGCAAGGTGAGTTCGTACTGGTGCGCGCTGGCAGCGCGCTGTACCTCGACATGGTCACGCAAAAAAACCTCGTCGCCTTTGCCGGAGATGGTGGCGCGTTCGGCGATGGCATGGATATCCGGCTTCCCCGCAGACAACATGATGATACTGGGTTCTTCCAGCGTGGTACTGTCGTCATCAGGGTAATGCAGCATCTTCTTTGCAGCGATGATGAAATTCGGCATGCCCTGCAGATTCAACTTGGTGGCTGAAAAATCTTCCACGATGGCATCGGGGTCGTGCCGTTTGCTGCTGTCGGTACGAGTCTGTTCGGGAAGGCTCTGCTGGTTCAGCCAATAGGTGGCTCCCAGAAATCCAATCAGCGGAACCAGTGGAAGCCAGTAGCGGGCACGGGAGGAAAAGGTCAT
The DNA here is from genome assembly GCA_038203435.1 of Burkholderiales bacterium. Lineage (GTDB taxonomy): Bacteria > Pseudomonadota > Gammaproteobacteria > Burkholderiales > Gallionellaceae > Gallionella. The sequence goes on along the minus strand of JBBRDZ010000026.1, from coordinate 13,426 downwards.
TGCAAATACGGGGCGAGCTGGATATCCAGTGTGCCCTGTGCCGACATGATCAACTCACAGACTTCGCGTACCGCGCCATGCCCGCCACTGCGTTGTGTGACATAGTGGGAATGCTTGCGCACCAGCAGCGGCGATTCGGGCACACTGATGGCCAGGCCAACGTGGCGCATCACCGTGAGATCGACCACATCGTCGCCCATGTAGGCGGCGGCATCACGCGGGAGATTGAGCTTCTTGAGCAGGTCAACCATGGCGTCGAGTTTGTTCTCAACGCCCTGGTATAAATGCGCGATCCCGAGATTTTTTGTGCGCGCCTCGACACAGCGCGAGGTGCGCCCGGTGATGATGGCGATTTCCACCCCGCTGGCACGCAACATCTTCAGTCCCTGTCCATCCAGTGAGTTGTAACGTTTGAACTCTTCACCGGAATCAGAGTAGTACAGACCACCATCGGTCATCACGCCATCCACGTCAAACGCAATCAGGCGTATCAATTTTGAGCGGCTTATCGGCATGGCTTTATCCTGATCACTGGGGGGCACTGCCTTGGCATGGATAGCATCCTGGCGTGGCGGGGTTGGCAGTCGAATTGGTGATGATTATGAACCATTTATTCATCTGTTTCAGCAAGCGCGGCGGCAGAAGCGGTTAAATGACTTTTGCATGCAGCAGGTCGTGCATATTGAGTGCCCCGACCAGTTTGTTCTGTTCATCCACCACCAGCATCTGGCTGATGTTGTACTGTTCCATCATTTGCACCGCCTCGACGGCAAGGCTGTCAGGGCCGATACGGCGAGGATTTGCGGACATCACGCTGCGCACAGGTGTGGCATTGAAATCGAGCTTCATGGCAAGCGTGCGACGCAGGTCACCGTCGGTATAGATGCCCAGCACGTGCAGTTCGGCATCCACGATGGCGGTCATGCCCACGCCTTTTTTCGAGATTTCCAGGATTGCGTCGCCGAGCGTCGCGTCCAGGCTTACCTGGGGCAGGCCGTCGCCGGTGCGCATGATGTCGCGCACGCGGGTGAGCAGGCGCCGTCCCAAGCTGCCGCCGGGATGCGAGCGGGCAAAATCTTCCGCGCCAAAACCCTTGGCATCCAGCAAGGCTACAGCCAGTGCGTCGCCCAGCGCCAATGCCGCTGTGGTGCTGGCAGTGGGTGCCAAACCCATCGGGCAGGCTTCTTTGTCCACGGCAGCATTGAGATGTACATCGGCAACTTTGGCGAGGCTGGACAATGGGTTGCCGGTCATGCTGATCAGTTTCGCGCCCTGGCGTTTGATCACCGGCACGATAGTCATGAGTTCCTGGCTCTCGCCTGAATAGGATAGCGCGATGATCACATCTTCGCTGGTGATCATGCCGAGGTCTCCGTGGCTGGCCTCGCCGGGGTGCACGAAGTAGGCCGGGGTGCCGGTGCTGGAAAGTGTGGCGGCGATCTTGCTCGCGATGTGCCCGGATTTACCCATGCCGCTGACGATGACGCGGCCGGCACATTGCAGAATGACATTCAGCGCGTCGACGAAATGTTCATCCAGACGCGCACTCAGCGCCTGCACTGCGGCAGCTTCGATGTCCAGCACTTCGCGGGCGAGGACAAGCGCGCGCGGCGAGGCAGAGAGGATTTTGTTCATATGCCGGGAATTATAGCAGTGCGTACTATGGACAGTGGAATTTTGACAAGGAAATTTTGAAAGCGCGCGCAACTTAGTGCATTATCCGGAGATGGCGACAATGCTGATCAAACGAGCACATGACTAACTCATTACCATTACTGCTGATCCTGCTTTCCGTCGCGGTGGGCGTGGTCGTGTTGTGCCGTATCCTGCGCTTGCCGGCGATGCTGGGCTATCTGCTGGTAGGCATCCTGATCGGTCCCCATGCGCTGGGCTGGATACCCGATGCGCCGGAAACCCGTCATCTGGCGGAGTTCGGTGTGGTGTTCCTGATGTTCAGCATCGGCCTGGAATTCAGTCTGGCCCGATTGCGCAGTATGCAGCGATTGGTATTCGGTCTGGGTACTGCGCAGGTGGTCGCCACCATGCTGCTGGTCATGCTCACTTCGCTGTTCTTCGGGCTGGATTGGCGCGCCGGACTCGCGTTGGGCGGCGTGCTGGCGATGTCGTCGACCGCGATCGTCAGCAAGATGCTGGTCGAGCGCGCCGAATTGAGTACGCCGCACGGCCAGAAAATCATGGGCGTGCTGCTGTTCCAGGATCTGGCCGTGGTGCCGCTCATCATCATCATCCCGGCGCTGGCCAGTAGCGGAGAGCAGCTCTATGCCACCATCGGCATCGCTTTTTTGAAAGCGGCGTTGATACTGGCCGCCCTGCTGACCTTTGGGCAGCGGCTGTTGCGCCCGTGGTTCCGTCTGGTCGCGATGCAAAAATCTTCCGAATTGTTCATGCTCAATGTGTTGCTGTTCACTTTGGGGCTGGCTTACAACACCGAGCTGGCCGGCCTTTCTCTCGCGCTGGGTGCGTTCGTGGCCGGCATGTTGATCTCCGAAACCGAATATCGCTTTCAGGTGGAAGAGGACATCAAACCGTTCCGCGACGTGCTGCTCGGATTGTTTTTCGTCACCATCGGCATGCTGCTTGATCTGCACAACGTGATTTCGGGATTCGGCTGGGTGGTATTGGTGCTGCTCATCCTGTTGCCGTTCAAGGCAGCGGTGGTGGCGCTGCTGGCGCGCTGGTTTGCCGGCGACTGGGGAGCCTCGATACGCAGCGGCCTGGGCTTGGCCCAGGCGGGCGAATTCGGCTTTGTGCTGCTGACTCTGGCCGGTGGGGTGAATCTGTTGCCTGCCGAAGTGATGCAGAACGTGCTGGCAGCGATGCTGATCTCGATGCTCGCTGCACCGTTCTTGATACAACATGCCGAAGCCATCGTGCGGCGTATATCACCCTCCGCCTGGATGGATCGTGCCGTGCAGATACACCAGATCGCGGTGCAAAGTATGGCCACCAAAGCGCACATCATCATTTGTGGCTACGGCCGCAGCGGTCAGGCGCTGGCGCGCTTCATGGTGGTCGAGGGTATCCGTTTCATCGCGCTCGATCTTGATCCGCGCCGGGTGCACGAGGCCTCGGCTGCCGGTGGCAGCGTCGTATATGGCGACGCCGCGAAACGTGAAGTGCTGCTGGCCGCCGGATTGATGCGCGCCAGCACCCTGGTCATCACCTACGACGACAAGCACTCCGCGCTCAAGATCCTGCACCATGTCCATCAAATGCGCCCCGATCTGCCGGTGGTGGTGCGTACTGCTGATGACAGTCATATCGAAGAACTCAAACGGGCCGGTGCGGCCGAGGTGGTGGCGGAAGTGACGGAAGGCAGTGTGATGCTTGCGTCACAGGCGCTGCTGATGTCCGGCGTGCCGCTGAATCGTGTGATACGCCGTGTCCAGGAAAGCCGCGCTGGTCGTTACGCGGCGTTCAGTGGTTATCTGCGTACCGCACAATTCGTCGAGGATGAGACCGGTGAAAATCTGCAGCAGCGTTTTCTCAGCGTACTGCTCAAGGAAGATTCCGTGGCGGTAGGCAGGAAACTGGGTGAAGCGCGTCTGGCAGAGCTGAATGTGGAAGTGAATGCGGTGCGCCGGCGCAATGTGCATGGTGCGCAACCCAGCGAAGATATGATGCTGCAGGCAGGAGACATACTGGTGTTGCTCGGATTGCCGGCAGCGTTGCAGGGTGCAGAACGGCGGCTGCATAAAGGCCAATAAAAAGGCCCGCCGAAGCGGGCCAGGTCACGCCGGGTGATTTTTAGACGCCCATGCAGACGGTGTAAATTTGTGCATCGTCTATCGCGCCGGTTGCTGTAGCCGAATTGCCGATCGCGTAACCGGTAGTGGGGGTCGCCATCATCGAACCGGTCGCGGTATTGCCATCGTCCAGTTGTATATCCAGCTGCTTGGCGAACTTGCCGAGGATGTTGGGCGAACAGATGATGTATGTGCCGTGGATCGCGGCGGGCGTTGCCGACAAGTCTACGACCGGTGCATTGGCGACGACAGTGGTTCCGCTTTGGATGCCGATGGTGCCGCCTACTGCGTTCACTGGTAGATAGTCAGCTGCGCCGATGGTAGTCGACCCGGAGGTCAGGCCAGCCACACGCACATGTTGCCAGAAGCGGTAGGATTCGGCGTTGGTATCCGTAGCCTCATTCCAGGCACCATTGATGATACCGTTTCCGGTGGCACCGGTTGCTGCATAGCAGGGGCTGGTGGTTGGATCACCCGGAGTTGTATTGGCGCATATGCCACTCAGGTGATCCCCGACGTTTCTGTCGTCACCCGGTAGCGCCTTGAATTTATCCTGATAGCCATAGATGAATACCGGGATATTGCGGAAGTCGGTGGCAAGATTTTTTACCTTCGCGCTGTTGATCAGTTCTTGCCCTTTCAGCACACCGCCAAGCAGCAAGCCGATAATCACGAGGACGATGGCGATTTCGATCAAGGTAAAGCCGGATTGATTGCGTTGCATTATGTTAATCTCCTGTTTGAATATGCCATGCCCGAATATCAGCAAATGTTGTGCCAATGCCACATAGTTCTTTTGATGTTGTCATGCCTGCGCAGCAGGAAGCCCATTAATTCAGGCTATTATACACGGACATCAGGGCTTGTGGGAACGACAGAATTGCGAATGTCTGGGAGGCATCCAACCCGGAAGGAAGGTAATTGACGAAATGTTGACAGGGTATTGACGAGATGTCGACGATGAATTTGTGGGGCCAACTGCAAAGTGGTCGCTGGTTGTTGCTGGCGATGCTCTGGCTGTTGCACGGCGCGTTGCTGCTCGGGGTGGGAAGTCCGTGGGCTCATCCGCTGCTGCTGGCACACCTCGGATTGTTCCTGCTTTGGCAGCCGTTGTGGCGCGGTGAGCGCAAAGTCGGGCGCGGTGCGTTTGCATTCATCACGCTTGCGGCCGTGGCCGCGATGTTCTGGCTGAGCTGGTGGATCATCGCATTCTGGCTGACCGGCCTGTTTGGTCTGGTTGGCGCGCGCATATTGGTCTTTCAAAGCCGATGGACGCGGTGGTTATACCTGGCAGTGATGGTCTATTTGCTGGCGATGTTGCTGTTATGGGTAGTGCCGAATCTATTTGCTGCAAGATCCACCTTTGACGCGGGCAATTTCGTGGCGTGGTATGTGTTGCCCTTGCTGCTGTTGTGCATGACGGTACTGCCGGTTAACACAGGATCGGCTGATGGAACTCAGACGGTGGACTTCATTTACAGCCTGCTGCTGTTCATGCTGCTGACCCTGGTGGTGCTCGGCAGCCTCGCGTTCATGAACCTGGGGCGGCTGGAATATCTTGATGCGCTGTTGCGCACACTGTTCCTGATGGGTTTGATATTGTTGGTGTTTGGCGTGCTGTGGAATCCGCGTTTTGGTTTCAGCGGGCTGCAGGTGATGTTCTCGCGTTACCTGTTGAATGTGGGTACGCCATTTGAAAGCTGGCTTTCTCAGTTGACCGACGCAGTCCAGAACGAGCCGGATGCCAAGTCTTACCTTCATCGCGCCATGGCCCTGCTGGCAGATTTTTCCTGGTTGTCGGGCCTGTCCTGGCAATCTCCCGAGGGAACTGGGCAGCTAGGCCAATTCAGCGGAAATGCCGTCTCGGTGCAGGAAAATGGTTTGCGCTTGACGCTGTATGCCAAGCAGTCACCCAATCCCACCCTGCTGCTCCACATACACTTGCTGGTGCAGTTGATCGGGTATTTCTATCAGGCCAAACAACGCGAGCAAAGTTTGCGCGATATCACGCGCATGCAGGCCGTATATGAAACCGGATCGCGTCTCACCCACGATTTAAAGAACATGCTGCAATCGCTGCTCTCGCTCACCGCGCTGGCACAGAGTCGCGAAGAGCGTGCGCAACATTTGTTGCAACAACAGTTGCCGTTGCTCACTCAGCGTATCGAATTGACATTGCTCAAGTTTCATCAGCCCCACATCGACAGTGATGCCGCGCAGCTTGCCTTGAGCGCCTGGTGGAACAGGGTCCGGCAACGCAATCAATATCATAATATCGTCTGGGTGGAGCCGGATATCTTTCCGGACAAAAAAATTCCAGCTGCCATGTTCGATTGCGTGTTTGACAATTTGCTCGATAACATGCTGAAAAAACGGCAAGCCGAACCCGAAATCAGCATTTCCGTCCGGATACAACCCGAGCCGCTGTGCCTGACCGTCTGCGACAACGGCCAGCCGATCCCGGAGAATATCGCCGAAAATTTGCTGCGCAGTGTTGTTGTCTCTGAACAGGGTTTGGGGATAGGTTTGTATCAGGCGGCGCGGTTGTCGGAACCGCTGGGTTATCGTTTGACGCTGACAAGCAATCGGGTAGGCGAAGTGTGCTTCGAATTGCGTGATGCCGGTGGAGCGATGAGGTAAAGCGGAAACAGAATTTATAGAGATGGCCATATGTGCTAAGCTCCCCGTCGTTGTTATTCGCTTAATTCCCGTTTCATGTCTTTCAATTCGGCATCCGTACTCGCAGGCGCATTGTTGCGTCAGGAAATTCTCGATCTGCATGCCTATCATGTGCCGGATAGTTCCGGTTATATCAAACTGGATGCGATGGAAAATCCGTATCCTGTACCGCCTGATCTGCGCAGTGAGATCGCCGCAGCGGTCTCTGCAGCAGCCATCAATCGATATCCCGACCCCGGTGCCGCTACGCTCAAGGACAAGATTCGTGAAGTAACCAGTTTGCCGCAGGATATGGAACTGCTACTCGGCAATGGTTCGGATGAGCTGATCCAGTTGTTGGCGTTGGCGCTTAACAAACCGGGAGCGACGCTGCTGAGCGTGGAACCCTCGTTCGTGATGTACAAGATGATCGCGGTTTTTGCCGGAATGCGTTACGTTGGTGTGCCGCTGATGACGGGTGCCGGGGCTGCGCAATTCTCGCTGGATTTGCCCGCGACTCTGGAAGCGATACATCGCGAGCAGCCCGCGCTGGTGTTCCTGGCGTATCCAAACAATCCCACCGGAAATCTGTTTTCAGCGGACGCGATCACGAAAATCATCACGGCATCGCCCGGCCTGGTGGTGGTGGACGAAGCGTATTATGCTTTTGCCAGCGACAGTTTCATTCCGCAATTGGCACAATATCCGAATCTGCTGGTGATGCGCACCTTTTCCAAGCTCGGTATGGCCGGGTTGCGCCTCGGTTTTCTGGCGGGCGACGCGGCATGGCTGGGGCAGTTGGAAAAGTTGCGCTTGCCGTATAATGTCGGCGTATTGACGCAATTGGTTGCCGGGAAGCTGCTGGATCAGCATGCGCTGTTGCTGCGGCAGGCGGAACAGATCAAGCGTGACCGCGCGACACTGTTTCTGCGCTTGAGCGAAATCACTGCGTTAAGTGTTTATCCCAGCGAGGCGAATTTCCTGCTGTTCCGAGTAGCGAATGCGACTGCGGTATTCAACGGCTTGAAACAGCGTGGTGTACTGATCAAGAACCTGAACGGCGCGCATCCGATGTTGAATGATTGTTTGCGTGTGACCGTGGGTACGCAACATGAAAACGAGCGATTTATCGAAGCATTAAATGAATGCATATAAGCAAACAGGGCGGGTTCTGTCGCTGCCTTACAAATAACCGATATTCTATCCGCACAGGGCCAAATCATGCGCAGCGCGAAAGTTTCACGCAATACACTGGAGACCAGGATCAGCATCGAGTTGAACCTGGACGGCAGTGGCAAGACCAAATTCGAGACCGGCCTGCCGTTTCTCGACCACATGATCGATCAGATTGCGCGGCACGGAATGGTGGATATAAACATCCTGGCTAAAGGCGATTTGCATATCGATGCGCATCATACTGTTGAAGACATCGGCATCACCCTGGGTCAGGCGCTCAATCAGGCGATCGGAGACAAGAAAGGGCTGCGCCGTTACGGGCACGCATATATTCCTCTGGACGAAGCTTTGTCCCGAGTGGTCCTGGATATTTCAGGTCGTCCAGGGCTGGTGTTCAACTGCGATTTCGTGCGCGACACGGTCGGCGATTTCGACGTGGACCTGATCAAGGAATTCTTTCAGGGCTTCGTCAACCACGCCCTGGTAACGGTGCATATCGACAATCTGGCAGGCAACAATGCCCACCATCAGGCAGAGACCATATTCAAGGCATTTGGCCGCGCGCTGCGCATGGCCCTGGAACTGGATCCGCGCATGGCGGGTGTGATGCCTTCCACCAAGGGGACACTGTAAATTCAAATGGTGGACGTCGCGGTAGTTGATTACGGCATGGGCAACTTGCGCTCGGTCGAGCAGGCCTTGCACAGGGTGGCTCCCGGGCTGGAGGTCGTTGTCACGGATGACGCGGAAACGATCATGAATGCCAAACGTGTGGTGTTCCCCGGGCAGGGAGCGATGCCTGATTGCATGCGCGAACTGGATGCGCGCGGCCTGCGCGAGGCCGTGCTGCTGGGGGCACGCAGCAAACCGTTTTTGGGTATCTGCATCGGCCTGCAAATGTTGTTTGAGCACAGTGCCGAGGGAGATGTGGCCGGCCTCGGTATACTGCAAGGCAAGGTTGCGCATTTCCCCAGCAATATGCACGATGCGCAGGGCAACAAATTGAAGGTGCCGCACATGGGCTGGAACCGGGTGCGGCATGGACAGCATCCGTTGTGGGATGGCATCGAACAGGACGCGCGTTTTTATTTCGTGCACAGTTACTATGTACAGCCACAAGATGCCTCGTTGGTGCAGGCAACCAGCCAGTATCCACAATCCTTTGTCTGCGCCGTGGCGAAAGATAATTTGTTTGCGGTGCAATTTCATCCGGAAAAAAGCTCCACAGCAGGGCTGAAACTGCTGCAAAATTTTGTTCAATGGGACCCCCGGGTTCATTAAGTACTGCCATGCTGATAATTCCTGCGATAGATTTGAAAGACGGTCACTGTGTGCGCCTCAAACAAGGTGTGATGGAAGATGCCACCGTGTTCTCCGAAGACCCCGCCGCGACGGCAAGACACTGGTTGGCGCAAGGCGCGCGGCGTCTGCATCTGGTGGATCTGAACGGTGCATTTGCCGGCAAGCCGAAGAACGAAGCTGCCGTGCGCAGCATCATCGAGGCGGTGGGCAGCGATGTGCCGGTGCAACTGGGTGGCGGCATACGCGACCTGGAAACCATAGAGCGCTATCTCGACATCGGCGTGACTTACATCATCATCGGTACCGCGGCAGTCAAGGTGCCCGGATTCCTGCATGAAGCCTGCGACGCGTTTCCCGGGCATATCATGGTGGGGCTGGATGCCAAGGGTGGCAAGGTCGCGGTGGATGGTTGGTCCAAGCTGACCGGCCATGATGTGGCGGATCTGGCGCAGCGATTCGAGGGTTATGGCGTGGAAGCGTTGATCTACACCGACATCGGGCGCGACGGCATGTTGTCCGGCGTGAATATCCCGGCCACGGTTGAACTGGCCGGCCCGCTGCATGTTCCGGTGATCGCCAGCGGCGGCATCACCAACCTCGATGATGTGCGCGCGCTCTGCGCGGTTCAGGCAGAAGGGATCACCGGTGCGATCACCGGACGCGCGATATATGAAGGCACGCTGGATTTCAAGGCCGCGCAGACATTGGCAGATGAATTGACCGGAGATGCGCGTTAAACCATGCTGGCCAAACGCATCATTCCCTGTCTGGATGTAACGGCCGGCCGGGTTGTCAAAGGGGTGAGTTTCGTCGAGTTGCGCGATGCCGGTGATCCGGTGGAGATCGCGCGCCGTTATGACGAGCAGGGCGCCGACGAATTGACCTTTCTTGATATCACCGCCAGTTCGGACGACAGGGGGATCATCTTCCGCATGATCGAACAGGTGGCCTCGCAGGTCTTCATCCCGCTGACCGTGGGAGGCGGGATCCGCGCAGTAAGCGATGTGCGCGATCTGCTGAATGCCGGGGCGGACAAAGTGAGCATCAACACCTCCGCGGTCCTCAATCCGCAGCTGGTCGCCGATGCCGCCGGGCGTTATGGTTCGCAGTGTATCGTGGTAGCGATCGATGCCAAGCAAACACAGCCGGCACGCTGGGAAGTTTTCACTCACGGCGGACGCAACGCCACCGGTCTGGATGCGGTGGCCTGGGCAAAAAAGATGCAGGATCTGGGCGCGGGGGAGATACTGCTCACCAGCATGGACAGGGACGGGCAGAAGAACGGTTTTGATCTTGCCCTGACGCGCGCCATCACCGATGCACTGGATATCCCGGTGATCGCCAGCGGCGGAGTCGGCAATCTGCAGCATCTGGTCGACGGTGTAAAGAAGGGTGGAGCGGATGCGGTGCTGGCTGCGAGCATCTTCCACTTTGGTGAATACACCGTGTTGCAGGCAAAGCAATTCATGGAAACGCAGGGCATAGAGGTGCGGTTATGACACGGCGCGCGAAAGCGACGGGTGCGGGAATAACCGCATCGCACCTCCTGATGGAGCCACTGGCCAATCGACTGATGAAACAACTCGCTAGTGGTTCCCTCAGTTACGCACCCGCAAGGGGTAGGCCGACGGGTGCCCCGCTGCTTTGCAGCGGCCCATTCGCTCTGTCGGGGGTGTGCTTATGAACGAAACCTGGTTGGACAGGGTGAATTGGTCAGCTGATGGCCTGGTGACTGCCGTAGCCCAGGATGCAGCCAGCGGCAGGGTGCTGATGGTGGCTTGGATGGATCGCGACGCACTGAAACTTACCCGCCAGAAAGGCGAAGCGGTATATTGGTCGCGTTCACGCAAGAAACTCTGGCACAAGGGCGAGGAGTCGGGGCATGTGCAGAAGGTTAAGGAGGTACGCCTGGATTGTGACGGGGATGTGATTCTGCTCAAGGTTGAACAACAGGGTGGTATCGCCTGTCATACCGGACGGGAGAGCTGCTTTTACAGCCGCCTGGAAGATAACGGGTGGGTGGAAGTGGATGCGGTGTTGAAATCTCCGGATGAGATATACCCGCGACGGGACAAATAGACATGAAACAGGATATTTTGAACAAATTGACCGAAACGCTGGCGTCGCGCAAACAGGCTTCGCCGGAAAGTTCCTATGTTGCCAAGCTGTTCAGCCAAGGTGATGATGCGATCCTGAAGAAGATCGGCGAAGAGGCCACCGAGGTCATACTCGCGTGCAAGGCGGGAGACAAAACGCATCTGGTATATGAAACTGCCGATCTCTGGTTCCATTGCATGGTGTTGTTGGCGCACCACGGACTGAGTGCAGCTGATGTGCTGGGCGAATTGGCACGACGTGAGGGTTTGTCCGGGATCGCCGAAAAGGCCGGACGGGACGAGGACTGAATATGAACGACTGCCTGTTTTGCAAGATCGTGCGCGGTGAAATACCCAGCCGCAAGGTTTATGAAGATGACGATGTGCTGGCATTTCACGATATCCATCCGGTTGCGCCGGTGCACTTCATGCTGATACCCAAACTGCACCTGGTTTCACTGGCTGATGTCGAAGATGTGCATGGCGGATTGCTGGCTAAGATGCTGCTGTTGGCACCCAAGCTGGCAAAAGAGCAGGGCCTGGATAACGGTTTTCGCACCGTGATCAATACCGGAAAGGGTGGCGGGCAGGAGATATTTCATTTGCATCTCCATGTCATCGGCGGCGGCAATATCCCTCCGATGGTGCGGCGCGATTGAGTCTTCAAGTATGACGCAACAAATTTAAAGGAGAATGAGATGGGCGGATTGAGTATTTGGCATTGGCTGATCGTATTGTTGGTGATCGTGCTTGTTTTTGGCACCAAAAAATTGCGCAACGTGGGCAGTGACCTGGGTAGTGCGGTCAAGGGATTCAAGGAAGGAATGCGTTCCGGGGAAGAGACCTCGAATCAGATCAAAGAAGGCGGACAGACTATCGAAGGCGAAGTGAAAGACAAAACAACCACCAAGGTATAAGCAGCCGCTTCGGGCCAGTCAGCATAAATGTTTGATTTCAGTATCTCGGAATTGATGGTGATCATGGTGGTGGCGCTCGTCGTCATCGGGCCTGAACGTCTGCCGAAAGTGGCCAAGACCATGGGGCACCTGTGGGGGCGGGCGCGGCGCTATGTGAACGGGGTCAAAGCCGACATCGAGCGCGACATGGCCGTCGAAGAGTTCCGCCAACTGCAGCAAAAGGTCCAGGCCGAAGCCAGCGCGCTGGAACGGTCGGCAAAACAAATGACACAGACTGCGGATCAGCAGGTGCAGCAAATCAATAAAGAGGTTGCCAAGCTTTCGGTGCCTGAAAAGTCGGTGCAGAACCAGGCAACACCGTTGCCGCCGGATCCCGACGAGCATCCTGCGGCATCACCGCGTGCAAACAAATCCGAATGAATACCGGCGAAAGCTTTATCGCGCATCTGCTGGAATTGCGCACCCGTTTGTTACATGCCGTGGTGGCGGTATTGCTGGTATTCATCTGCCTGTTCCCGTGGGCATCCGATCTCTATACCCTGTTGGCCCATCCCCTTTTGACCAAGTTGCCCAAAGGTGGTCAGATGATCGCGACCGATGTCACCACGCCGTTCTTCGTGCCGCTCAAGGTGGCGTTGATGGCCGCGTTTTTGATCGCGCTTCCGTACATTCTTTATCAGATCTGGCGTTTCGTCGCTCCCGGTCTGTATGAACATGAAAAGCGACTGGTGTGGCCGCTGATCATCGCCAGTACGATCCTGTTCTTTTGCGGTATGGCATTCGCCTATTTTGTGGTATTCCCGGTGGTGTTCGGCTTCATCACCGCCAGCGCGCCGCAAGGAGTGGCGGTGATGACCGATATCGACAAATACCTGAGTTTTGTACTCACCATGTTCATGGCGTTCGGCATGACTTTTCAGGTGCCGGTTGCTGTCGTGATGCTGGTGCGCATGGGTTTTGTCACCGTGGCAAAATTGCGCGAAGTCCGCCCCTATGTGGTGGTTGGCGCATTCGTGGTGGGTGCGATCTTCACCCCGCCCGACGTGGTGTCGCAGTCCATGTTGGCACTTCCCTTGTGGTTGCTTTATGAAGCCGGGATCGTGGTTGCGAGCTGGGTAGGCAGCAAGAAGCCGGAGCAGGCAACGCAGACAAAATAGGAGGATCTCGCCAGGCTCACTCGGCAACCGGCTTTGGGCGCTTGCCGATCTTCACGCGCAGGCTCATTGTTGCACCGTTGCGCAACACCTTGATCACTACATTCTTTCCGGGTGGCAGGTTCGCAACCGTATCCAGCATTGCACTCGAATCATCGATTTTCTTGTCATCGATCGCAATCAGGATGTCGCCGGTCTTCATGCCCGCATGTTCTGCCGGGCTGTTGTGTATCACTTCAGTGATCAGTACGCCTTGAGTGTCACCGAGTTTGAAAGACTCGGCCAGTTCCGGGGTGAGTTCCTGTACCCCTGCCCCCACCCATCCGCGCGTGACCGAGCCGTGCTGGATGATCTGT
>JBBRDZ010000025.1:0-22986 GCA_038203435.1 Burkholderiales bacterium | reverse complement strand
CTCGATGTGCCGCCGGATGCGTTCCGCCTTGAACAGTTGCCGCCGCATCTGCTGATGAATTTCCGCATCGTCGATGAGCATGGACGGCAGCTCGGCATGTCGCGCAACTTTTCCCAACTGCATGCCGAACTTGCGCCACACGCCGCGCCGGCAATCGTTGCCGCGACGGAGGAAAAGGGCGAAGCAGTTTCGGAGCAACGCTACACCTCGTGGAGCTTCGGCGATTTCGTAGAGACACGCGAGGTGAAGCGCGCCGGACAGAACGTCACGCTGTTCAATGCGCTGGTGGGCGAAGGCGATGCCGTGGTGCTGCGTGCTTTTGATACCCGCGATGCGGCGCAAACCGCACATCGTGCCGGCTTGCGCCGCCTGTTCATGCTGCTGCTCAGGGAGCAGGTCAAATACCTGGAAAAGAACCTGCCCGATGCACAGCGTCTGGGCATGCTGTTCATGATGCCCAATTCCCCGTTCGGCGGCACCCAGCAGGAACTGCACCAGCAGATCCTGGCGATGACATTCGAACGCTGTTGCCTGAACGATCCGCTACCGGGCAACGAGGCGGAGTTCACCGCGCGCGGCAAGGAAGCAAAGAATCGTTTGCTGTTGATCGCGCAGGAACTGGCGCGGCTGGTCGGCACCGTGCTGGGCGAATACCAGACTGTGCAGAAAAACCTTCCACAGCTCAAGGCTCACGCGCAGGCGAATCAGGACGTGCGCACCCAGCTCGAATGGCTGCTGCACAAACGCTTCATCGCCGATACGCCGTATGAACGCCTGCAGCATGTGTCGCGCTACCTGAAAGCGATCAACCTGCGCATCGAGAAATTGCGCAGCAATCCGGCGCGCGATGCACAGTGCATGGCGCAGCTGCAGCCGCTCACCCAGGCATGGCAGAAACTGCGCCAGGCACAACAGGGCAACTGCGACCCGCGCGCGGACGAGTTCGCCTGGATGTTGCAGGAGCTGCGTGTATCGCTGTTCGCGCAGGAACTGAAAACACCGGTGATCGTTTCAGTCAAGCGACTGGAGAAGATGCTGGTGGGGATCAGAACTTAACCGGCCCCGGGTGCGGTAGGAACGTGGCTATGCGGATCGCTGTTTGGTCTCGGCAGCGCGCAACTTGTCTGTAAAGATCCACATGTATAATCCACTTCATTCAAATAGCGGTAAGCGCACAAATGTCCACGACCATACTGATCATCGGCTTGATGTTGTTCTTTGCGCACTTCCTGTCCATGCAATTCAGCAGAACCAATATCCCGGACGTGTTGGTGCTGATGCTGGTGGGTATCGTGATCGGGCCGCTGCTGGGGGTGGTAACCCCGGATGATTTCGGCAAGATTGGCTCGCTGATCGCCACCATCGCGCTGGTCGTGATCCTGTTCGAGGGCGGCACGACCCTGCATCTGGACGAGTTGGGTAAATCGTTGGGAATGACCGGACTGTTGGCACTGATCAGCTTTGTGTTGACTGCCGCGATCATTGCGGCGATCGGCTTCTACGTTCTGAACTTGGAACTGTTGCCCGCAATCATGCTGGGCTTCACCCTGGGGAACACTTCTTCGTCGGTGGTCATCCCGATGGTGAAATCGCTGAAAATGTCGAACAAACCCGCCACCGTGCTGGTGCTGGAATCGGCCTTGACCGATGTGCTCAGTATTGTCGGCGTGTTTGCCTTGCTGCAGGTATATACCAAAGGTGACGTCGAACCCGGCGGATTGGTCGGCAGCGTGTTGGCTTCGCTGATTTTTGCGGTGGTGTTCGGCGTGTTGGGCGGTATCGGCTGGCTACTGGTGCTCGGCAAGGTGCGTGGTTTTCCCAACACCATCTCATCCACACTGGCCTATGTGTTCATTGTCTATGGGCTGACTGAAATGCTGCACTTCTCCGGGGCGATCGCCGCGCTGGCGTTGGGCTTCTCGCTGACCAATTTCCAGAAGTTCAATCTCTACCGCATCCCGAATGTCGACAAGAACATCGTGCCGCTGAACGAAATAGACCTGGCATTTTACAGCGAAGCGGTTTTTTTGCTGAAGACCTACTTCTTTGTCTATCTGGGGATATCCATCCATTTCAGCGATCTGACGCTGGCTATAACGGCAACCTCCATGATGTTGATGGTCTATGCCATGCGCCTGATACTGGTACGTTTGATGTTTCGCGATCAGAGTTACAGCCTGCGCGATACCGCCCTGAGCTCGATGATGGTACCCAAGGGATTGGCATCTGCCGTGTTGGCTACATTACCATTGCAATTCGGGGTTGTGGGCGGCGATGCTATCCGCGATACGACCTATATGGTGGTACTGGTCAGCATCACGCTCACCGCGCTGATGGTGATGGTCTATCCCAACCACTTTGCGCAGCGCCTGTATGCGCTGACCCTGAACAAGCCGTTACCCGCGCCGGAGAGCGCAGAGCCGTGAGCGTGTAACGGCTGTCAAGCTTGCCGGCCTGATCAGGCCGGGTCGATCAGCAGACGTTTCACCTTGGCAAAGGAAAGCAGACCGCGCAAACGCGGCTCACTGGCTACAGTCGTTTCCATCACCGGCAAATGGGTCATCCCGGATTCGTCGAATACTTCCCACACATCACCGACGGTCAGCTGTTCGATGTCGCTGATGTCCGCCACGCGCCAATCTTCCAGTTTCGTCATGATGTCTTTGACCAGCACATCGTTATGGCTGAGTCCGGTAAAGCGCATGTGCTGCTGCGGTTTTTCTCCCAGGACATCGTAAGCGGTCAGCATCCCGACCACCCCGTGTTCATGTTCGTCCACGACGAAGGCACAGCGCACACCGGTGTGTTTCATGTGCTCGATCGCCTCATCCAGTGTGGCGGTTTCGGGCACAGTCACTGAGGAACGTGAACGGAAGTCGATCATCACCGACAAGGCCGGATCCGTGGCACGCACATACCAGGCCTCGGCTCCCGGTATCGGCAGGCTGTGACTTTGAACGGAATTCAATTTCAACAGAGCGGATGGTTTGGGTTTCAACATGGTATTTGACATGACTTTAATTTCCTTGAGTTAATTAGATGTTCGGGCGATGCGACTGCCTGTGCTACAGGGTCCCGGCACGCCCGCCTTGCGACAAGGTTGCCAGTTGCGAACAGATTATTGCCGGTCGCGGGGATGGTCAATGAACACGAGACGAGTGGCGGGACATTCTTCTGCAGCGTGACCATTTGCCGGATGAAAGGACGAAATCGCGGATGAACGGTAGCGTGATCAACTGCACGAAGCATCAACCGGGCGGCCTCGAAGACACCTTATGTGCAAGTCCCTGCGCTGGCCTGCGGTATAATCCGCGTCAATTCTGTCGGATAAAGAAAGTAGAGATCATGGACGAACAACTGCGCGAAGCGGCACTGCAATATCACCGCCAAGCGCCGGCCGGGAAGATCACTGTCACCCCGAGCAAACCGATGATCACCCAGCGCGATCTGGCACTGGCCTATTCACCAGGCGTGGCGGCGGCCTGCGAAGCCATCGTGGCAAACCCGGCCGAGGCACACAACATGACCGCGCGCGGCAACCTGGTCGCGGTGATCACCAACGGCACGGCAGTACTGGGTCTGGGTGCGATCGGCCCGCTCGCGGCCAAGCCGGTGATGGAAGGCAAGGTCATGCTGTTCAAGAAATTCGCCGGTATCGACGTGTTCGATCTGGAGATAGATGAACGCGATCCCGACAAACTGGTGGACATCATCGCCTCGCTGGAGCCGACTTTCGGCGGCATCAATCTGGAGGACATCAAGGCGCCGGAATGTTTCTACATCGAACGCAAGCTGCGTGAGCGGATGAAGATCCCGGTGTTCCACGACGACCAGCACGGCACGGCGATCATCGTCGGTGCGGCCTTGCTGAACGGTCTCAAGGTGGTCGGCAAGGACATCGCGAAGATCAAGCTGGTGGTGAGCGGCGCGGGAGCCGCGGCACTGGCCTGTCTGGACATGCTGGTCAGTCTCGGTGTGCGCATGGAGAACATCATCGTCACCGACATCAAGGGTGTGGTCTACCAGGGTCGTGTGGAAGAGATGGACGACAACAAGGCGCGTTATGCGGTGCAGACCGCGGCGCGCACCCTGGCCGACGTGATCGCCGGAGCCGATGTGTTCCTCGGCCTGTCGGCGGGCGGCGTGTTGAAGCCGGAAATGGTGAAGCAGATGAACGCAAGCCCGCTGATCTTTGCGCTCGCCAATCCCACCCCGGAGATACTGCCGGATGCGGCCAAGGCGGTCCGCCCCGATGCGATCCTGGCGACCGGAAGATCCGATTACCCGAACCAGGTCAATAACGCGCTGTGTTTCCCGTATATCTTTCGCGGCGCGCTGGATGTGGGCGCTTCCACCATCAACGAAGCGATGAAACACGCCGCGGTGCACGCCATCGCGGAATTGGCACAGGCCGAAAAATCGGATGAGATGGAAGAAGTGTATGGCGACGAGAATCTGAGTTTCGGCGCGGATCACCTGATCCCCAAGCCGTTCGATACGCGCCTGATCACGCGCATCGCACCGGCTGTGGCAAAGGCGGCGATGGACAGCGGGGTGGCGGAACGGCCGATCACCGATATGGCCGCGTATCGCGAGAAGTTGGCCGGTTTCGTCTACCATTCCAACCTGTTGATGAAGCCGGTATTCGATGCCGCCAAACGTGCGCCGCAACGCCTGGTCTATGCGGAAGGCGAAGAATCGCGCGTGTTGCACGCGGTGCAGACGGTGGTCGACGAAGGTATCGCCCATCCGATACTGGTGGGCCGTCCGGAGGTGATCGCCCAGCGCATCGCCCAGCTTGGTCTGCGCATCCGCCCCGGTGAGCATTTCGAACTGGTCAATCCGGAAAACGATCCGCGCTATCGCGAGTACTGGAGCGAATATCACCGCCTGATGCAGCGACGCGGGGTGACACCGAGTTCGGCCAAACGCGCGATGCGCCGCAGCAACACCCTGATCGCCGCGATGCTGGTGCGCATGGGCGAGGCAGACGCGATGCTGTGTGGCACGGTTTCGCAGCCGAACCGGCATCTGCGCTATATCAATGAGGTGATCGGGCAGCGTCCCGGCGCGACGGTATACGCCGCGATGAACATACTCTTGTTGCCCAAGCACACACTGTTCATCTGCGATACCCATGTCAATCTCGATCCGACCGCCGAACAGGTTGCCGAGATGACCATGCTGGCCGCCGAAGAGATGCGCCGTTTCGGACTGACGCCGAAAGTCGCACTGTTGTCGCACTCGAACTTTGGCAGCCATGAGGATGCTTCGGCACACAAGATGGGCCGTGCCCGCGAAATTCTGGAACAGATCGCGCCCGAACTGGAAGTCGAAGGCGAGATGCATGGCGACGCCGCACTGTCGGAAAGTTTGCGCACCTCCGCTTTCCCGGGGGTACGCATGAAGGGTGTGGCGAATCTGCTGATCATGCCCAATCTGGATGCCGCCAACATCGCCTATAACCTGTTGAAGATGACCGGGGGCGACGGTATCACCATCGGTTCGATCCTGTTGGGGGCGAACAAATCGGTGCATATCCTGACCACGACGGCCACGGTGCGCCGCATCGTGAACATGAGCGCGCTGGCGGTGGCCGGCGTGAAATTACATTAAAGGGAACCAGACATGCCAATGAACAAACAAGAGGTCGCCATGCTGCGCGGGGAAGTCGAAATGCTGATGCAGGAGCGCGGCCGCTTGCTCAAAGTGGTCGGCGCAGCTGCGGTACTGGTGGCGAATACCGATCCCGCATCTTTGCGGAATGAGGCGATGGATGCCGCGGAGATGTTGTCGGAAACCCTCAATGCACTGCCGGAGGAGACGCTGAAAGACGCGTTGGAATCGGTGCAGGCTGTGGCCGAGTAAGCGCGGATGGAAAAACGCGTGGCACTGATCCTCACCGGCGGCGGTGCGCGTGCCGCCTACCAGGTGGGTGTGCTCAAGGCCATCGCCGAGCTGTTGCCGCGCCGCGCGCGCAGTCCCTTCCAGATCGTCTGCGGCACATCCGCCGGTGCGTTGAATGCCGCCACGCTCGCGGTGAACGCCAGGAATTTCAGTATGGGTGTGCAGTATCTGCTCAACACCTGGAAAAACTTTCACGCAAACCATATTTACCGTACCGATGTGGTCGGGGTGTTCAACAACACCGTGTTATGGTTCGGCGGGGTGTTGATGAGTGCGATCGGTGTCAACCGGCTCAATCAGGTGTCGCTGCTGGATAATTCGCCATTGGTCGAACTGCTGGACCGATTGCTGCCCTGCGAAAAGATCCAGGAAAGTATCGACACGGGCTACCTGCATGCGCTGAGTATCACCGCATCCGGCTATGCCTCCGGACAGTCGGTCACCTTTTACCAGGGCGTGAAAGAGCTGGCGCCGTGGCAGCGCACCGGGCGGGTGGGTGTGCCGACCCAGATCGGCATCCAACACCTGCTGGCTTCCGCGGCGCTGCCGTTCATCTTCCCGGCAACCTCGATCAACCGCGAATATTTTGGCGACGGTTCGATGCGCCAGATCGCGCCCATCAGTCCCGCGCTACACCTGGGGGCATCGCGGGTGTTCATCATCGGGGTGACTGTGAACGGTTCCGCTGAACGCCCCGACCACGATTACCCTTCCCTGGCGAGAATAGCCGGACACGCTTTGAACAGCATCTTCCTCGATAGCATGGCAGTGGATCTGGAACGGCTGAAGAAAATCAACGATCTGGTCGCGATGATGCCGGAAGAGATGCGCGAGCGGGCCAAACTCCGGCATGTCGAAGTGATGGTCGTGTCGCCCAGCCAGCCGCTCGAAAAGATCGCCGAGCGCTATGCCTCCGAACTGCCCTGGACGATACGGTTGTTGCTCCGCCTGGTCGGCGCGCGGCAGCGCAACGGGGCAAACCTGGTGAGTTATTTGCTGTCCGAGAAAAAATTCTGCCGGGCACTGATCGATCTCGGCTATCAGGATGCCTTGCTGCGCCGCGATGAAATCTTGCGCTTCCTAGATCACAAGCCGCGTCATGATATGCCGCGATGAACACGGAGATGCTCAGCACACGCACCTGGCAATTGTTGAACTTGCTGGCAGACGGAGAATTCCATTCCGGTGAGTTGCTGGCAAGCCGTCTGGGCGTGTCGCGCGCCAGTGTATGCAATGCACTTTCCGATGTTGCCAGGCATGGCGTGACGCTGCAACGGATACGCGGACGTGGTTATCGCCTGGCCCGCCCGTGGCAGCGCCTTCAGCATGAAGAAATAGCGTGCTGGTTGGCCGAGGTTGCGGGCTTGTTCGATATCCGCTTGCTACCCCACGCGACTTCCAGCAATGCCGTACTGTTGCAACGCGCCGGGCCGGATGGCGGCAATGCGCCCAGCGGCAGCGTGGTGGCGGTGGAGTTGCAATCCGCCGGTCGCGGCCGGATGGGCCGCGTCTGGCATTCCGGCCTGGGCACGGCACTGACGTTTTCGCTGCTGTGGCGTTTCGAATGCGGGTTGAACGCGTTGTCCGGGCTGAGCCTTGCACTGGGCGTCGCGATCGTGCGGGCACTGAACAAACTGGGCGCGCAGGGTGTACAACTGAAGTGGCCGAATGACATACTGACCGAGCAGGGCAAGTTGGCCGGGGTGCTCATCGAGGCGCAGGGCGATATGCTCGGGCCCAGCGCGGTGGTGATCGGGATAGGTTTGAATTGCACCCTTCCGGACAATCTGCTGCCCAGGATAGACCAGGCCGCATGTGCGCTGAATGAAATATGCGCAACACTGCCGACGCGCAACCAGTTGCTGGCCGTGTTGCTACGCGAACTGGCGCCAGTACTGCAGCAATTCGCGCACAGCGGGTTTGTCCCGTTTCGCGGCGAGTGGCAACGCTATCATGCCCACCAGGACCGACCTGTAATTTTGCAATTGGCGGATGGCCGTGCTGTCAACGGCATCGCGCGCGGGGTAGACGAAGGCGGACGCTTATGTCTGGAAACCGGGTCGGGATTGCAGTGCTTCAATTCCGGAGAGATCGGGGCGCGCTCGTGATGAACCTCGACAATACCTGCCACCATGCTGCCGACCAAATCCGGTATCGGGTTGTTGAGGCATGCCCTGTGCCAGCAGCGGAAAGTGGGAATAGTCGATGAAGCTGCTGATCGACGCGGGTAACACCCGTATCAAGTGGGCGCTGGTGAACGGTGTTGCGTGGTTGTGCAGCAGCGATCTGCCCGCCCGGCAGGCCCAGCAATTACCGGGCGAGATAGCGGGCATGCTCGCCACGCTGCACCCCGCTGTCAACTTGTCCGAAGTGCGGCAGATATGGGTCAGCAATGTCGCCGGCGCAGAAGCTGCGCGGCATATACGCGACATCGCAAAGCCCGTCGAGCCGCATTTTGTCGTTGCGCAAGCTTTGCAATGCGGCGTGCGCAATGGCTATGCAGACGTTGCGCAACTGGGCAGCGACCGCTGGGCGGCATTGCTGGCCGCATGGCATCTGGTACAAGGGGAATGTCTGGTGGTGAACAGCGGTACCGCAACCACGATAGATGCATTGTCCGCACAGGGCGAATTCCTCGGCGGAGTGATCTTGCCGGGGGTCGAGTTGATGCGGCATAGTCTGGTGGCTGCCACGGACCAGCTCAAATCCGAACCCGGCAGCTATGTGCATTATCCCCGCAGCAGCGCCGACGCACTGTACAGCGGTGCGATCCAGGCCGGCTGCGGTGCGATAGAGCGGCAGTACGCGCTGTTTGGCAATCGCCGCGCGCAACTGCTATTAAGCGGCGGGGCGGCCGCACAGCTGCTACCGCAGTTGGATCAAAATCTGTTTGTCACGCCGCCGCGCATAATCGACAATCTGGTACTACAGGGCTTGCTGGTGATGGCCGGGGAAACGAACGTCAAATGAAAAATCTGTTCTGGATATTGCTGCTGGCGAACGTGTTGCTGTTTACGGTGATGCAGGGTGGCGGGTGGGGTGATACGGGAACGCAGGCGCAACCGGAATTGCACCCCGAAATGATACGACTGATGCTGGTGCCGCAAGATTCGCCGGCCAAGGTACCCGCTCCGGTGGCAGCAACGCCCGGGTCGGTATCGGCAGCCGTGTCGCCAGCGCCGGCTTCTTCCCCCGCCCCATCCTCATCGCAACTGCAGATGACGATGAATATGGCTGCGCCGGTGACAGATATTTCGGCTGCCACGTGCTGGGAGTGGGGGGATTTTTCCGGCCCGGATCTGGCGCGCGCCAAATCTGCACTGGCCGAATTGCAGCTTGTTGACAAATTGAGCCAGCGCCAGATCGAACATGAGGTGGGCTATTGGGTGTATATGTCGCCGCTCAGGAACAGGGCTGCGGTCAACCGGAAAATAGCGGAACTCAAGGCACTGGGTGTCAGTGAATATTTTGTGGTGCAGGGCAGCGGCATTTGGCAGAACGCGATCTCGCTGGGTGTATTCAAGACCCGCGATGCGGCCCAGAATTTTCTTCATGTACTTAACGGCAAAGGTGTGCGCACCGCCCGCGTCGGAGAGCGTACCAACAAGATCAAGTCCACCCTATTCCTATTGAGCGGCCTGGATGCCCCGACTGCGGCCAAATTGAACGAAATGCAGAAGGATTTTGCCGGAACCGAGTTGAGCAAAGTCGCTTGCGGATTGACAAGATAGGCCGAAATCTGGAGAATGCCGCGCTCTTCGCGGTGATATAGCTCAGGTGGTTAGAGCGCAGCACTCATAACGCTGAGGTCGGTGGTTCAAATCCACCTATCACCACCAAAATTCATGTAGCAAGCAATCTCAAACAGTCTCAGAAAGTCTCTAAAACCCGCACTGCATATAGCTTTAGCGGGTTTTTTAATGCTCAATCGGTATCAGGTCACTTCAGCGAATCTTGGTGAATTGTTGGCAATTTTGTTGGCAAATGGTACTCTGCCAAAAGCATTTACCAACAAAGGGCGTGATCATGGCACTTACCGATCTGGAAGTTAGAAAGTCTAAAGCGACAGACAAACACCGAAAAATATCAGACGGTGGTGGTTTGTATTTGCTGATACACGCAAACGGTGGCAAGTATTGGCAGATGGCTTATCGTTTCAGAGGCAAACAAAAAACGCTGTCTATAGGTGTCTATCCAGACGTGAGCCTTGCCGAAGCGCGAGATCAACGCGAACTGGCTCGAAAACTCTTGGCAAGAGATTCCGACCCCAACGTGGTGAAACAGGCACAAAAAGCTTCCGACATTCTGTTAGCTGCAAACAGTTTCGAATTGATCGCCCGTGAATGGTTTGCAAAACACTCACCGAATTGGAAAGAAAATCATTCCAGCAAGATCATTGCCCGACTGGAGAAAGATGTTTTTCCGTGGGTAGGGGAACGGCCTATTACTGAGATTACCGCGCCTGCATTGTTGGCGGCTATACGCCGGATAGAAACACGGGGCGCACTGGAAACGGCACACCGCGCCCTTGCGACTTGTGGGCAGGTATTTCGCTATGCCGTAGCAACCGGACGCGCTGAGCGTGATCCTACGTTCGACCTGCGTGGTGCACTTCCTCCGGTGAAAAAAGATAAACACTTTGCCGCAATAACTGAACCCAAAAAAGTGGGTGAACTGATGCGCGACATAGACGGCTATCAAGGGTCATATATCGTGAAGAGCGCTTTCAAACTTTCGCCCCTGCTATTCGTGCGTCCCGGTGAACTTCGCAAGATGGAATGGAAGGATATAAATCTGGATGATGCCGAATGGATTTATCACATCGGCAAAACCGACACCATGCACATCGTCCCATTGGCAACACAAGCTGTAGCAGTGCTGCGCGAAATACAACCGCTGACAGGACGCGGCAAATATGTGTTCCATGGCGAACGCGACCATGAAAGACCAATGAGTGATAATGCAATTAGATCAGCATTGCGGCGCATGGGCTGGGCTAATGACGAAATGACACCGCACGGCTTCAGGGCAATGGCATCCACCATCCTGGACAACATGGGCTATAAGCAGGAATGGTTAGAGCGGCAGCTTGCCCACGAAGAGCAGAACAAGGTTAAAGCGGCATATAAACGCGAAGCATGGCGGATGTATCTTCCTGAGCGCATCGCCATGATGCAGGCATGGGCAGATTACCTGGACAAACTAAAGCAAGGCGCGGAAGTAATACCACTGCGCGCATAGCCACACAGTCTTGCATCGAAAGTCTGTGACAACACCATCACAAGTGCGAAGCATTTGTGATACTTGACAGAGTACGCCATTGGCGTATAGTACATAACATGCTTTTTATTGAGACCCCGACATTCACGCGATTGATCGTCACCCTGCTGGACGATGAAGAATATTCAAAGTTGCAGGAAGAGTTAGTCAAGCGCCCTGACGCGGGAGACCTCATAAAAGACGGCGGAGGAATTCGCAAGCTCCGCTGGAAACGGGCTGGCACAGGTAAGAGCGGAGGCATCCGGGTGATTTATTATTGGATTACCGAAGACGACCAGATTCTAATGCTGGTGGCTTATCCTAAAAGCGTTAAAGACAATCTGAGTGATAAAGAAACCGCCGTGCTGCGGAAACTTGTAAAGGAGCTATAGAAATGGACAAAGAACTTTTTGCGGATCTCAAGCAAAGCCTGAAAGAAGCGGCTGCAATTCGTCGCGGAGAACATGCACCAGGACGAGTAACGGAAATCAGCGCGCCCGATGCAAAATCGATTCGTGCAAAAGTTGGATTAAGTCAGGCTGAGTTTGCACGGTTGATTGGTGTCAAAGTGGCCACCTTGAGAAATTGGGAACAGCATCGTCGCCAGCCGACTGGAGCCGCTGCCGCATTATTGACTATCGTAGAAAAAGAGCCGGTCGCAGCACTGAGGGCGCTTCACACTTAAAAAATCCCCCACAGTCTGGCATCGCCAGTCTGTGTCAATGCCTAGCACAAGAGCGGTGCTGTTGTGCCTATTCAAAATCGCTTCGTCTAGCGTAGCTGGTTTATATATTTCGTCCCGTAGCGAGAAAAGGGCATTGCTGATAAATTGCGGGCAGCGATGGCACCTTGCCCAAAAATAAAACCCAGGAATAAGAAAATATGCCCGCTCCACAAGCTGTCCTGACGCTGGTCGAAAACTTCGAGCGCAATCTCGATGCCTACCGGGACGGCAAATATAACGAGACTCAGGTGCGGCGCGATTTCATTGACCCGCTGTTCAAGGCGCTGGGCTGGGACATGGACAACAGCCTGGGCTATGCCGAAGCCTACCGCGACGTGATCCACGAAGATGCAATCAAGGTCGGCATCTCCACCCGCGCACCGGATTACAGTTTTCGCATCGGCGGCGCACGCAAGTTTTTCCTCGAAGCCAAGAAGCCTTCCGTCAATCTGAAAGACGACATCGAACCCGCCTTCCAACTGAGGCGCTATGCGTGGTCGGCCAAATTGCAGCTTTCCGTCCTCACTGACTTCGAGGAATTCGCCGTCTACGATTGCCGCGCCAAACCCGATAAGAACGACAAGGCCAGCAAGTCGCGCCTGTTCTATTGCACCTTCCGAGACTACGCGGAAAAATGGGACGAGATCGCCGCGATATTTTCCAAAGACGCAGTGCTCAAAGGCTCTTTCGACAAATACGCCAGCACCAGCAAAGGCAAGCGCGGCACCACCGAAGTAGACAACGCGTTTCTGGAAGAGATCGAGAACTGGCGCAACCTGCTCGCGCACAACATCGCGCTGCGCAACGACAACCTGTCGCAACGCGATCTCAACTTCGCCGTGCAGCAAACCATAGACCGCATCATTTTCCTGCGAATCTGCGAAGACCGTGGCATCGAACCCTACGGCAAGCTGATGGCCTTGCAGAACGGCGTCAATGTTTACGCGCGCTTGCGCGAGATGTTCCGCGACGCGGATGACCGCTACAACTCCGGCCTGTTCCACTTCAAGCGCGAAAAAGGCCGCGCAGTCGCGCCGGACGAACTCACTTTGCACCTTGAGATAGACGACAAACCGCTCAAGGAAATCTTCAAGAATCTTTATTACCCGGATTGTCCCTACGAATTCTCCGTGCTCGGTGCGGACATCCTCGGCAGCGTATACGAACAATTCCTCGGCAAAGTCATCCGCCTCACCTCCGGCAACCGCGCCGTGGTGGAAGACAAACCCGAAGTCAAAAAAGCGGGCGGCGTGTTTTATACGCCTTCCTATATTGTGAAATACATCGTTGAACACACCGTAGGCAAACTGCTCGAAGGCAAAAGCGCGAAACAGGCAGAAGGCATCCGCATCCTCGATCCCGCGTGCGGCTCCGGCTCCTTCCTCATCGGCGCGTATCAATACCTGCTCGACTGGTATCTGGCGAGCTATGTGGAAGAAGGGGCAGAAAAGAACAGCAAGGGTAAGGCCGCGCGCATCCGCCCCTCTGCACACGGCGCATGGCGGCTCACCACGGCGGAAAAGAAACGCATCCTGCTCGAACACATCTACGGCGTGGACATAGACGCGCAAGCCGTGGAAGTCGCCAAGCTTTCGCTGCTGCTCAAAATGCTCGAAGGCGAATCGGACGAAAGCCTAGTCAGCCAGATGAAATTATTTCACGAGCGCGTGCTGCCCGATCTGGAGCGCAACATCCAATGCGGTAACTCCCTCATCGGGCCGGATTTCTACGATGGACAATTGGACTTGGATGACGAGACTGCACAGCGTATCAACGTGTTCGATTGGCAAGCCGCATTCCCGCATGTATTCAAGGCAGGCGGGTTTGATGCGGTGATTGGGAATCCGCCGTGGGGTGCAGCTTTTACCCAAGTGGAACTTGAATACTTGCGTCAACAAAACCACGCCATCATTGTTCGGATGATTGATTCCTTCATGTATTTCGTTCATCAGAGCACAAAGAAATTACGCCCACATGGGTTATTCGGGATGATTCTGCCGGACGTAATTCTTTACCAAATAGATAATCAAAAACTCCGTGAGTACATTCTGAGTGGCTTCAAAATGCATCATGTCCTAAATATGGGAGATGTATTCAACAAAGTAACGCGACCTGCATGTGTCCTTGTGCTGACACACGATCTGCCGCGTGATGGCTTGGTTGAAGTTGCAGATATATCTAGTTTTGCAAAGACAGAAAAGCCCGTTGAAATATCGAATGACAATTTAATTACAAAAGTACCACAATCGAATTTTGCCAACGTACCAGGCCATTTGTTCATAACCTCTAACGTTGATCACTATGCCATTTGGTCAAGAGTGAAGAGCGTGCAGCATGCAACGTTGGATCGTTTTGTTGATAAAGATGGAATTCAAAGGGGCGTTAGCCCAGACTTGAAAGAGGCGTTTCTTGCTGATCACGAGACAGCAAAGAAATGGGGGCTGGAAAAATCAAACCTTCGTAAAGTTCTGACTGGTGGCAAGCAAGTCAAAAGATATTTTATTGCGCATCCAGATTTGTTGCTCATCTACACCAGCCGGAATGACAACTTCCAGAAACTGCCAAATATTTGCCGCTTTATTGATCAGTTCAAAGATAAAATTACCTGCAAGGAAGTGAAGGAGCACAAGCACCAACTGTACGCTCTCCATCGCGCTAGAGACGAAAAAATATTTCTGAAAAAAACAAAAATGCTTGGCGTTATTACCGGGGATAAAATCTCTCTAGCCATAGACAACGAACAAATATTTGCAACGGATGGCCTTTACCTTTTTGGTGTCCGTGATGATTGTAATCCGCTTTGGTTAATGGGCATTCTCAATTCAAAACTTTTTACTTTCGTATATCGGCTTCTCGCTTTGGAATCAGGGCGCGTTTTAGCTCAAGTAAAGCCTACTGTTCTAAATCAACTTCCTATCCGTGTGGTTGATCCTACAAACAAAGCCGAACACGCCGCACACGAAAAACTTGTCGCACTGGTAGAAAAAATGCTCGCGTTCCACCACCAACTCGCTGCCGCCAAAACGCCGCAAGATGCCACGCCGCTGCAACGTCAGATAGACGCGACCGATAAACAGATCGACCAGTTGGTCTATACACTGTACGACCTAACCCCCGCAGAAATCGTCCTTATTGAAGGTGAGTGAAGAAAACTAAACGTTAGGAAAAAAGGAAAGTTATGACCGATCAATCAGATGACAAAGAAGATGCAGAATTGCCAGAATCCGGCAAGGTAGCAAAGATATCTCGTGGCGCGTTACAGGTTGTCGGAGGCGTTGTTCCGTTTGCAGGTGGTGTTCTGTCTGCAATTGCGGGAGCTTGGTCGGAAGGTGAGCAAGAGAAGGTCAACCGATTCTTCAAGCATTGGGTTCAAATGCTTCAAGATGAGTTGAAAGAAAAGGAAGAAACGATAATAGAAATTATGGCGCGTCTTAATCTTCAAGACGAGGCTATTGCAAAGCGCGTGGAAAGCAAAGAATACCAATCGCTCGTTAAGAAGACATTCCGAGAATGGTCTGGTGCTGAGAGCGAAGGTAAAAGGGTATACATAAGGAATATATTGTCCAATGCAGCGGCTTCACAGGTATCTAGTGATGACGTTGTTCGTCTGTACATAGATTGGATTAATAAATATTCAGAAATGCATTTTCAAGTAATTGGGGCAATATATAACAGTAACGGCATAACTCGTGGCAACGTCTGGAGGAAAATTGGGAAGGGGCAAGTGCGAGAGGATTCCGCTGATGCAGATCTTTATAAGCTGTTATTCCGTGATTTGAGTACAGGCGGAATAATCAGGCAGCACAGAGACATTGATTATCACGGTAACTTCGTAGCAAAGAAGACTGACCGCCGCCCCACAGGTAGCGGACCTAAACCAACGGTGTCGGCGTTTGACGAAGAGGAAGGTTACGACTTGACCGACTTGGGCAGCCAATTTGTGCATTATGCAATGTCGGATTTGCCACTAAGGATAGAATTCAAGAACGATGCGGATTAGCCCTGATAATCTCATCGAAAACTAAAGGTATCGGAGTCGATTATTTTATGGGAGTTAAAGATGATGGAGGCAGAAAATAGAATTTCGACTCAGATTCATTTAGTTTGCTATTAAGTGTTAATAATAGGGAAGGAAAGCCAGTGACGATCCTGCAAGAGATTCTGAAGTGGTCCCAAGGACTACCTGCATGGCAACAAGACGCCATTGCTAGACTCTACGTCAAGCCTGAACTTTCAGCTCAGGACTTCGACGATATGTATGCGCTACTCAAATCCGCGCACGGCATTCCAGACTCCAATAATAGAGTCCCAAGTAAACTCGCAGCCGAGCAAGTGGCAGCACCACAGACCATCAATCGACTTGTGCAACTCACCGCAATTAAGAATCTTCGCAACGTTAATGCCTTAGCGGAAGGCCAACGGCTCCTGCTAAATCCAAGCGGCCTAAGTGTCATATATGGCGAGAATGGCACTGGCAAATCGGGATATTCGCGAGTATTCAAAAAGGCATGTCGCGCACGCGATCAACGCGAAACCATACACCCCAATGCCCATATGGAGCCAAGCAAGGTCGGCCCGGCGCAAGCATCATTTGAAATCATCGTCGATGGCATCACTCTCGAAGTCGAATGGACCTTCGGCAAAGAAGCACCCGAACAGCTTTCCTCGATTGCAATCTTCGATTCGCATTGCGCCCGCGCCTACGTGGACAACCAGGGCGACTTTGCCTATGTGCCTTATGGTCTCGACATCCTCGAAGGTCTGGTGAATGTCTGCACAAAGCTGCGAACAATGGCAACGAAGGAGCAAGAGAACAATAAGCCGAACATCGAGCTGTTCTCAGCATTGAGCAAGACGCAAACGCAGGTAGGAAAGATGCTTGTTTCGCTTTCATCAAAAACGAAGCCTGATGACGTTGAGGTGCTTGCGAAATTAACCGAAGCCGATCAAGTTAGGCTTGCAGCCATCAATAACACACTCGCCGAGACCGATCCCAAACAAAAGGCGCAGGTACTCAAGCTGCGCGCAACGCGATTCACTGATCTTGGCACTCGCATTGGCACAGCTATTGATCTAGTTAGCGATGCCAAAATTGCTAACCTTAAATCTCTTATCGAAAAGTCGATAATCGCAAAGCAAGCCGCCGAACTTGCGGGTAAAAATTTCAAGGAAACACCTGGCCTATTGCCCGGCACTGGGAGCGAAACATGGAAGGCACTCTTTGAAGCTGCCAGAGCATTCGCAGTTGAGTCACACCCTGGTAAGGACTTTCCTCATTTGGGTGCGGAGTCCTCTTGCCCGTTGTGCCAGAATCCCCTCGAACACGAAGGAGCAGCACGAATGGAAGCCTTTGAGGTCTTTTACCAGCAAGCTGCGGAGAAAGCAGATAAGGCTGCACGAAAATTGGCGGTGGATGCTTATCGGACTATCGAGCAAGCCCAAATTGATCTTTTGATCGATGAAGCGTTAGCGAATGAACTTGCAGGGGCACCATACAATCTGGCTGTCAGCTGCTCCAACATGCAAAAGGCCTTGCTTGAGCGACGTGCAACCATACTCGCAGCATCGAAGCCTGAGGGAGATTGGAATATGATCGGCCCGTTGCCACTTGACCCTCGCGAAGCCGTAGAAAACGTTAAGACTCAGCTTCTCTCCGAAGCCAAGACCCTCGAAGACTCGATGGATGAAAAAGCCAAAGCGATGCTGGTCAACGAAAAAACCGAACTCGACGCTCGTCAAAGGCTAACTGACCTTAAAGATGCCGTTTTGGACACCATCGCCAAATTCGTGTTGAAAGACAAGCTCGTGGTTTGCTATGACGCAGCAGGCACAACTGCAATCTCTCGCAAATCTACTGAACTCTCCAAAACCATGGTCACCCAAGAAGTGGCAGACGCCCTCAATAACGAGCTGCAAAAACTGAATGTGCATGAACTGCAAGTGGTGATGAAGCCTGAGTCACCTGGAGGCAAGACGCGGTTCAAACTGGTGTTGGAAATTCTTGGCAGTGCGCCGGCCAAGGACATCCTCAGTGAGGGTGAGCAACGCGCTATCGCTATTGCTTCGTTCCTAGCCGAAGTTAATCTTGGCAAAGGACGAGGAGGAGTAGTTTTCGACGACCCCGTTTCCTCTCTTGATCATCGCCGTCGTTGGCAAGTTGCGAAGCGCTTGGCGGATGAGGCAAAACAACGACAGGTGATTGTCTTAACCCACGACATTTATTTCCTTTGCATACTCCAACAAGAAGCCGAAGTCGCCGGTCTCGACTTCTCGCCGCAATGCATCCGTAGGGATTCGACTGGCTTCGGCGTGCAAACCGAGCGTTTACCTTTCGATGCCATGAGCACAGCCAAACGCGTTAAATCCCTTCGGCAAATGCAAGTCGCAGCTGCTAAAGCTCACAACGTAGGTGACGAAGACGAAGTAAAACGGATCACACGCGACACCTACTACCACTTGCGAATGGCTTGGGAACGTAGCGTAGAGGAAGTGCTTTTTCAGGGTGCTGTCACTCGTTTCGATGAGGGGATTTCCACCCAGAAACTCAGTTACGTTGTAGTCGAAGACTCCGACTATGAAAAGATTGAGGCGGGAATGACTAGGAGTTCGAAGTTCGCGCATGATCCAGCTTCCGCTGCACATTTACCCACCCCACACCCCGATGAACTCTCGGCTGACATTGAAGCGCTCGAAACGTGGCGCAAAATTGTCGATGATCGAAAAGGAGCGATTCGCACCAGACGATCATGACATCCCAACGCGAAAGTAAAACGTCCCATTTGGGTCGAGAGCAAGCAGTAACAATATTACTGTTACCTAAAAATAAAACAGAAAAATAGAGCCATCTGAATAACCATGCCCAACCCCCCCTCAAAAATCTGGGATAGCGAACGCCAGCGACGCAACAAGAAGTTGGCTCGCGCTACGCCTGCGCTGGGCGCATCTCTACGTGACAAGTCTGTCAGTTAAAATCTTAAATTTTTTACAACAGAACAGAGTTTTTATTACCTCCATAGCTCGATAGCGCATGCCATGCAAACACGCATAGTAGTGCAATGTGCGCCATTGGTATGTGTCATCCAAAACACATTGACTGCCTGTTTTTATCTGCTACATTCACCGCACCGCAGAGACTAACGGGACCCGATCCAGAATGCCAAAGTGTGACGGTCCACTGTAACGCAGTGCTGGTGTTACGTTTCATCCATATGTGTTAGGGCGGGTTTTGGCCTTGCAGGACAGCACCTCAATGGCCGCATGTAGGCGCATGCAACTTGAATCTTTTTGATTTGGGCTGCTGCGCTTTTTCATTTTGTGGCAGCCCTCTACCATTGGAGGCTGTTGCATGTCTGAGCATCATTTAACCATTGTAAATAATCTGGACGACTCGTCCGACGCACCGCCCGCCCGGAGCGCCAGCGAGGACGGACGGAGCTGCGGCGAGGCGGAACAGGGTCCGCAGCCATCTAACAGAGGACCCTTAAACAGCATTTCAGAACAATTCATCCCATTATTATTAGGTGTTGATAGTTTGTATTTGTCTTTTCCGGGTGATCTATCCGAAAAGATGGAAGCAGAACTGGAACGCCTGAAGCTTCTGGGGCAGTCTGAAAGTGAGCAGGAACAAGCTCAAGCCCAGTTCAAGATCGGTGAACATCTGTTCGAGGTGTTAGGCAATGGCGCACAGCGCTTTCCATTTATCCTCGCGGACAATTGCTTCTTCATCAAATTCAGCCGCCACCGTGCCAAGTCTTTGCCTATGGCTAGCGTGCAGATTTCCAGTGAATACCTTGCCGCTGTCGGCGTAGAAGCAGCCACAGCCAATCTGTGCAGCATCATCGAACAGTTTGGCGATGTACAGGGTGTTCCCAAAATTAGCCGTGTAGATGTGTTTCTGGATTTCATCTGCTCGGTTGATTTTGATGGTTTAAAACAAGAATGCTGGATTACCCGTGCCAACCTGCTGGCGAAATACTACGATCGACGCATTCCGCAACCTTTCACCGGATGGGTGGTGGGTATCGGTGGCGACCTTTCTTCCCGCTTGTATGAAAAGACGGTGGAAATCGAACACAAGTCGCGCAAGTTTTTTTTTCATGATTTGTGGAAACACCGTGGCTGGAAGCTAGGCAATAAGGTCTGGAGGCAGGAATTTCAGCTACGCCGTGCAGTATTGAAGCAATTACAAATAAACACCGTTCCCGATCTTCTAAGGTTGCAAGACGAGTTATGGCGCTACCTTACGGAAGACTGGTTGCGCCTGGCAATTCCTAATACCAATGATGACACTCGCACCCGCTGGCCGACTCATCCAGTATGGCTGGCAATCTCTAAAGCCTATTTCATCACTTCAGAACATACACGCCTGAAACGCTTCCATCCGCAACGGCTGCCGCGTGATGACTGGATGCTGGTCAACGGCTTGGGTGGATTGACTTCCTTCATGGCGAGTCGAGGCATCGAGGACTTTGGTGAAGGCCTGGGCGAATATCTGCATCAAGCCCAGCATTTTCATAAAGTAAATGGTGGCGACTTCTTCAAGTACATCTCGCGCAAGGTGCGTTCCAAGTCCAGAAAGTACAACACGCTGGACAACACACAAGGCAGCGGCAATGAATAAGCGCGGCTGTAATCAATCTGGAGGGAACGTGCAGAGCAATGAACTTGCGGAACTGAAAGAAATCGGAGATTCAGTTGTGCACGTTCAACAATACGAAGTTGACTATCTTATCCCGCGCAAAACCGTTGAAAAAATGTCCGGCCTGAGCAGGGCAACAATCTATCGTTTAATAAAATCCGGGAAATTTCCGCGCCCATTCTCCATCGGTACGGGTGCAGTACGTTGGCGACAATCTGACGTGATTGCCTGGCAACAGTCACTTAGTCCAAGCCTCTAGTCGTAGATAATGAGCGGCAAGCAAAATATTCGTTGGCAAACTTGTGGGTAAATGCAAAATCAAAATTTCTGTATAATGAGCGCTGGTGAGGCTTGCCATTTATCATTAGAAGTCACCTATCCCACCAAACAAACGGTGCCAACGCGTGCCAAAAAAATTCCATATCAAAACATTCGGTTGCCAGATGAACGAGTATGACTCGGACAAGATGGCGGAGGTGTTGCGCACCCATGAAGGCATGGTGGCGACCGACAGCCCTGACGACGCCGATATCATCCTGTTCAATACCTGTTCGATACGCGAGAAGGCCGAGGAGAAGGTGTTCTCCGATCTGGGGCGGGTGCGCCCGCTCAAGCTGACCCACCCCGATCTGTTGATCGCGGTGGGCGGCTGCGTCGCCAGCCAGGAAGGCGCGGCGATCTTACAGCGTGCGCCGTATGTGGATATCGTGTTCGGCCCGCAGACCCTGCATCGCCTGCCGCAATTGCTGCGGGCGCGCCGTGCTACCGGACGTCCGCAAGTCGATATCAGTTTCCCGGAGATCGAGAAATTCGATCATCTCCCGCAATCCACCGTCACTTCCGGTACAGCCTATGTGTCGATCATGGAAGGTTGCAGCAAATACTGCACGTTCTGTGTCGTGCCCTATACGCGCGGCGAGGAAGTATCCCGTCCACTATCAGACGTGATGCGCGAAGTGCAGCAGCTGGCTGCGCGGGGCGTGCAGGAAGTCACACTGTTGGGGCAGAACGTGAACGCCTATCGCGGAGCAGGCGAAGACGGCGATACCGTGGATTTCGCTTTTCTGCTGCAGTCCATCGCAGCGCTGCAGGGCATCACCCGCCTGCGCTATACCACGTCACACCCCAAGGATATGTCACAGCGGCTGATCGATGTGTATGCGACCACACCCAAACTGGTGAGTCATTTGCATCTGCCGGTACAATCCGGATCGGACCGGGTGCTGGCGGCGATGAAACGCGGCCACACCGTGCTCGAATACAAATCCATCATCCGCAGGGTGCGCGCGGTTCGTCCGGATATCTGCATCACCTCGGACTTTATCGTGGGTTTTCCCGGCGAGACCGAGCAGGATTTCGAGGCGACCATGAAGCTGATCAAGGAGGTCGGCTTCGATAACAGTTTCAGTTATCTGTACAGCCCGCGTCCCGGAACGCCGGCCGCCGAGATACGCGACGATACGCCGCTGGAAGTGAAAGCGCTGCGTCTGAAACGTTTGCAGGAGTTGATTACCGTCCAGGAGGGCAGTGTGGCGCAGGCGATGCTGGGTACCACGCAACGAGCCCTGGTCGAGGGGGTGTCGAAAAAGGATACGCGGGAATTGGCCGCGCGCACCGACAATAACCGCGTGGTCAATTTCAGCGGCACGGCAGATATGATCGGCCGCTTCGTCGAGGTGAAGATCACCCAAGTGGTCCGCCACACATTGCGCGGCGAGTTGCTTGCAGAATCGCTGTGAGCGGCAAATTATCCCTGTGCGTGCAATTTGCCGGCGTTGCGCGGGATCTGCCGACCCGCGCACAATTCAGACGCTGGGTAAATGCCGCGCTGCAGCACCAGGCGAATATCACCCTGCGCATCGTGGATGAGGCGGAAGGGCGCGAATTGAACAGGATCTATCGCGACAGGGACTACGCCACCAATGTGCTGACCTTTGTGTATGACGGCGTGCAGCAGCAACACGTTGTGGCAGCGGATGCAAGGCAGTTGCTCGCGCAAACCGCCGTTGCCGTCCGTAATACCCCGCTACCCCTGTCTGGCGATATCGTGATCTGCGCGCCGGTGGTGCAGCACGAAGCGGGTGCGCAAAACAGGGATGTGCTGGCCCATTACGCGCACCTGACCCTGCACGCCGTGTTGCATTTGCAGGGTTATGAGCACGAGGATGAGGCCGCTGCCGCCGAGATGGAAGCATTGGAAACCGCACTAATGCTAAAATTGCGCTACCCAGACCCCTACCGGATATAACAAACCACGCAATGGAACCACCCGGAAGCAATAAGCCCAGCCTGTTAGAACGACTTTCCAATATGTTGTTGCGCGAGCCTGAAGACCGCGAACAACTCGTCGAGTTATTGCATTCTGCATACGAGCGCAACCTGCTGGATGCAGATGCGCTGTCGATGATGGAAGGCGTCTCGACCTGCCCGGCAGCCAGCGCGCCGAGGTGGCCAAGCT
>JBBRDZ010000024.1:0-23269 GCA_038203435.1 Burkholderiales bacterium | reverse complement strand
ATCCCAATTTTTCAAATCAGTAAATAACATGTTTATGTTGTCATCGCTGCCGACATCGCACTGGAACAGCAGCTTGCTGTCAAATTCTTTCATCAGATCCGGCACGCGATCATGGATATGTGAGCGAGGCCCGATTTTATGGACGGGCAAGTTGATGTTATTTTATCAACTTGTTAGGAGAATCCATGAAACGTATCCCACGTCGTATTTTTACGGCAGAATTCAAGCGCGAAGCAATCAAATTAGTCGCTGAGCAAGGTTTGACGTTTGCGGAAGCTAGCAGGAAGTTGGACATTGCTACCAAATCATTACGCACCTGGGTGGATCAGCTGGAGCGTGGCAAACTCAAGTCTAGCCTCGGCGCATCAAAGCTTACGGCAGATCAGCAGCGCATTCGTGAGCTGGAACGAGAGTTGGCCATTGCCAGGATGGAGCGCGACATCTTAAAAAAAGCGGCGGCGTTCTTCGCGAAGGAAGCGCAAAGCGCAGGATGCCGAAGTGAGATACGCCATGATCGACAAACTCCGTCATCAACATCCGGTTACCAAGCTTTGCGATTTGCTCAATGTTGCCAAGAGCGGCTATCAGGGTGGAGCGCTGGCAAAGTCGTGACGCCACGCAAACTCGCAGATATGCGCCTTCTGGTGGAAATCAAGGCCGCGCATCAACGAGGTCGAGGCATCTATGGTCCGAAGAAGATTCGGGATGAACTCGCCGCCCAAGGCATCATTGCTGGCCTGAATCGCATCAAGCGGCTACGCAAGCTGCACGGCATCCGCTGCACGCATAAGCAGAAATTCCGCGTCACCACCGACTCAAAGCACAACCTGCCAGTCGCCCCCAATTTGCTGGATCGGCAATTCGCTCAAACCACCGCACCCAATCAGGTGTGGGTAGCCGACATCACCTACATCCCGACTGACGAAGGCTGGCTATATCTGGCCGCACTTAAAGATTTGCACACCTGCGAAATCGTCGGCTGGGCAATGGATAGTCGGATGACGCAAACGTTGGTGACGGATGCATTGCGTTCGGCATACTGGCGCAAGAAGCCGCAGCCAGGGCTATTGCATCATTCGGATAGAGGAAGCCAGTATTGCAGCGCGGCATACCGATCATTGCAAGCCAGCTATGGTATGGAAACATCAATGAGTCGTAAAGGAAACTGCTGGGACAACGCGCCGATGGAAAGTTTCTTTGGTACGATTAAAACTGAAAGTTTGCATCACTATCGCTTCGCGACCCGTGCGCAAGCAAAACAAGTCGTCTTTGAATACATTGAAGTGTTTTACAATCGCATCCGGCGTCATGCGAAAATCGGCAATCAGATTCCATCTGAATTCGCCTATCAGTGTTACGCTACTGCGGCATAAACCAGATGACTTTCCCGTCCACTAAATCGGACTCCGTTCAATGTTCTCCCTGGATGGGCGAAAAGGCCAGTTCCGCGCCCACGCGGTGCATGGCTTGCGCAATACCATATACGATCGAGCGGGTGCTGACCATGCCGGTGATCAAAATGCGCGTGTTGGCGAGGAACCCCATTATGATCGTACCTGCAAATGGTTGCTTGTTCCGTGTCGACATTATAATCGGATGTCATCTTGAGATGGATTGATCAAAGGTGCTGTAACTGTATGCCTCGCATTTCGGGTGCGGGATATTCAATGGGGTCAATGCGCATACATATACAAAAGCCCCGGGTTTTGGAGGCTATTGTCACTCACGAAGACAGGGTCTTGGCGGTTCGGCACCGGTATTTTGCATTGTCACCGTCTGAAGCATTCGTATATAATCCCCAGCTGTCAAATTTCAGGTTTCCCCTTCATGCTGGAAGTCAGCAATCTTGCTTGTAGTCGAGGCGACCATCGTTTGTTTTCCGGGCTGAATTTCCAGCTGCATCTCGGGCAGATAATGCAAGTGCAAGGCGCGAATGGTAGCGGCAAAACCAGTTTGCTGCGCACCTTGTGCGGCTTTTTGATGCCAGATGAGGGAGATATTGTCTGGCAAGGTGAAAAGATACGCGAGCTGGATGAGGATTATTATGCGGAACTGCTGTACCTCGGTCATTTGAACGCGATCAAGGATGAGTTGAGTGCACTGGAAAATCTGCGGATATCCGCAGGTCTTTCCGGAGTCGAGCTGGAAGAGAAGGAGGCGGTATCCGCATTGCGTCGCATGGGTTTGCGTGGTCGTGAAATGTTGCCGACCAAAGTGCTGTCGCAAGGACAGCGCAGACGTGTCGCATTGGCGCGTTTGCTGGTCAGTGACGCAAAATTGTGGATACTGGACGAACCTTTGACCGCGCTTGATGTCGGAGCTGTGGCGTTGATACAGGAATTGATAGGCGAACATCTGGCGCGGCAGGGGATGGTGATATTCACCACACATCAACCGTTGCAAGTGCCGGGCATGGAAATGCGCACTTTGTCGCTGTCATGAAGAAGTCCGGTTTGCTTGATCTGCTGGTGCTGGTGATCAGGCGCGATCTGGTGCTGGCGATGCGCCGTCGTGCAGATGTGCTCACCACGCTGATTTTTTTCGTAATGGTGGTCAGCCTGTTCCCGTTGGGCGTCGGGCCGGAACTGGATATGTTGCGCAAGATGGCTCCGGGGGTATTGTGGGTGGCGGCGCTGCTGGCTTCGATGCTGTCGCTGGGACGATTGTTCTCGGCTGACTATCTGGACGGCACGCTGGAACAGATGATGCTGGCCCCGCAGTCGTTGTCCATGCTGGTACTGGGCAAGATGGCGGCGCACTGGATGGTGTCGGGCTTGCCGCTGGTGATGATGGCACCGGTGTTGGGTTTGCAGTTCGATATGTCAGCGCAGGCGATAGGCGTGTTGATCATCGGGCTGATGCTGGGAACGCCGATACTGAGTATGATCGGCGCGATCGGTGCGGCGCTGACGCTGGGTTTGCGCGGTGGTGGTGTATTGTTGTCATTGTTGGTATTGCCGCTATGTATCCCGGTACTGATATTCGGCACCGGGGCCGTCGAGGCGGTTAGCAGCGGATTGGGTATCGCGTCCCATCTGTCATTATTGGGGGCTTTGCTGTTATTGGCCTTGGTGTTCACCCCGTGGGTGACCGCCCAGGCGTTGCGTATTTCGATGGAGTGATAATTTGGCGATCAACTGGTTCAAGTATGCAGCACCCACCACTTTTTACGGTCTGGCCGGAAAGTTGATTCCGTGGTTCGCGGTTCCCGCCGTGATCTTGTTTGCAACAGGTTTGTACATCGGCTTTTTTGTCGCGCCCACCGATGCCCAGCAGGGCGAGTTCTACCGCATCATGTTCATACATGTGCCGGCATCCATCCTGTCCATGTTCCTTTATCTGGTCATGGCCGGATACGCGGCTCTGGGTCTGGTCTTTAATACCCGCCTGTCGGCCATGATGGCTACCGCAGTTGCGCCAACCGGTGCGCTGTTCGCCTTCATTTCGCTATGGACCGGTGCGTTGTGGGGCAAGCCGATGTGGGGTGCCTGGTGGCTCTGGGACGCGCGCCTGACATCCGAACTGATACTACTGTTCCTCTATCTGGGATTCATCGCGCTGCACGCCTCCATCGACGATCCGCGCCGCGCCGATCGTGCCGCAGCTTTGCTCGCCATCGTCGGTTCGGTCAACGTTCCGATCATCTATTTTTCGGTGAAATGGTGGAACACCCTGCATCAGGGCTCGACCATCAAATTCAGCGGTACCACCATGCACGTCGCGATGCAGCAGGCCTTGTTCACCATGCTCGCGGCCTGCTGGCTGTATGCCATTGCGGTGGTGTTGGCACGGGTGCGCAGCATCATCCTTGAACGGGAACGAAATACCGCATGGATTGCCGAGTTGGCGGAGGTGAAGCAATGACCGGCCTGGATGTCTGGATGAGGGAGAACCCGCTCGTCTATATTTGGCTCGGATCCTATGCGGTTGCCCTGCTCATATTCGCGGTCGAGATCGCGATGGTCAAACACAAGAGGAAAATCACATTGCAGCAGGTGCGCCTGATGCGTAATGCAGGAGATGAGGAATAAATGAAACCACGTCAGAAAAGATTCTTGTTCATTGCGGCCGGCCTTGTCGGAGTGGCTGCCGCAGTCGGATTGGTACTCAATGCGCTGGGAGGGAATGTCAATCTGTACTTCACCCCGACCCAGGTGTACAACAATGAAGTTCCCAGCGGACGCAGCTTCCGCATCGGCGGTTTGGTCG
This sequence comes from Burkholderiales bacterium, assembly GCA_038203435.1. Lineage (GTDB taxonomy): Bacteria > Pseudomonadota > Gammaproteobacteria > Burkholderiales > Gallionellaceae > Gallionella. Next base: position 19,060 of record JBBRDZ010000024.1, on the reverse strand, counting down.
AAGAGGGCAGCGTAAAGCGCGAAAAGGACGGTTTGACGGTAAACTTCGTGATCACCGACACCCACAAAAGTATTCCGGTCGTGTATAAAGGCATCCTGCCGGATTTGTTCAAGGAAGGCAAAGGCGTGGTTGCGCAGGGCAGGGTGGAAGCCAATGGTGTGATGGTCGCCGAAGAAGTTCTTGCCAAGCACGATGAGAATTACATGCCGCCTGAAGCGGCCGATGCCTTGAAAAAAGCCAAGATGGCGAATGCTGCAGATGCGGTCGCCACGCCTGCCAACCCAGCTGTTCCTGTTGCTAAATAATTAACTGAGGGCCCTGATATGATTCCAGAACTTGGTCATTTTTCGCTAATCATCGCATTGTTTTTGGCGGTTTCCCTCGGGGTATTTCCGATACTCGGGGCGGCCAGAAACAACTCGGTCCTGATGAGCCTGGCGCGCCCGCTTGCGTTCGGGCAATTCGTGTTTATCGCGCTGGCCTTCATCACCCTGGCCAATGCCTTTCTGCACAATGATTTTTCCGTGCTGTATGTCGCGGAACATTCGAATTCGCAACTGCCGATGCATTACCGCTTCGCGGCGATCTGGGGCGGGCACGAAGGTTCGCTGCTGTTGTGGGTGACCATATTGTCGGTCTGGTCCATTGCCGTTGCCACGTTCAGCAAACATCTGCCGGAAGAGATGGTTGCACGCGTGCTTGGCGTGATGGGTTGGATCGCGGTTGGATTCATCCTGTTCATGCTGCTCACCTCGAATCCTTTCGATCGCTTGCTTCCTGCCGCGGCTGACGGGCAGGAGTTGAACCCATTACTACAGGACCCTGGTCTGGTGATCCATCCGCCGATGTTGTACATGGGCTATGTGGGTTTCTCGGTCGCGTTCGCATTCGCCATTGCGGCACTGCTTGGTGGGAAGCTGGATGCAACCTGGGCGCGCTGGTCGCGTCCCTGGACCACGGTGGCCTGGACGTTCCTGACCTGCGGCGTGATGCTGGGCAGCTGGTGGGCATACTATGAACTCGGCTGGGGCGGCTGGTGGTTCTGGGATCCGGTCGAAAACGCCTCCTTCATGCCTTGGCTGGTGGGCACTGCGCTGATCCATTCGCTGGCCGTCACGGAAAAGCGCGGGGCATTCAAAAGCTGGACGGTGTTGCTGGCGATCGCCGCATTCTCGCTCAGCCTGCTGGGAACCTTCCTGGTGCGTTCCGGCGTGCTGACCTCGGTGCATTCGTTCGCGACCGACCCCAAGCGGGGCATATTCATCCTGGCCTTCCTCACTGTGGTGATCGGCGGATCGTTGCTGTTGTTCGCATGGCGCGCACCCAAGATCGGTTTGGGCGGCAAGTTCGATATGATCTCCCGCGAATCGATGTTGTTATCGAATAACGTGCTGCTTTCGGTTGCCGCTGCTGCGGTGTTCATCGGCACGCTGTATCCGCTGTTCATGGATGCGCTGGGCATGGGCAAACTCTCGGTAGGACCACCCTATTTTGAAGCGGTGTTCGTGCCCCTGATGGCGCTGGCGGTGTTGATGATGGGTCTGGGTGCGCTGGCACGCTGGAAACAGTCCAGCGTATCCGAACTGACCAAACGTATGCGCTGGGGATTTGTCGCCGCCGCTATCCTTGCCGTGCTGTTGCCGTTGATATTCAACCACTGGACGCCGATGATCGCGTTTGGTCTGATGCTGTCATTCTGGGTCATCGCTTCGTTGGTGGTGAGCCTGCAGCAGCGCTGGAGCGGCCAGGGCAGTTTCATGAACCGGGTGCGCAGCCAAAGCCTGAGCTATTACGGCATGCAAATGGCTCACCTGGGTGTGGCGATATTCATCATCGGGGTGACCGTGGTGAAGGGTTATGCCACCGAACGGGACGTGCGCATGAACATCGGCGATACCGTCGATGCGGGCGGCTACACTTTCGTGTTTGACGGTGTGCGCAGCGTGGAAGGACCTAACTACTCAGCAGCAGAGGGCCATTTTACGGTGAGCAAAGACGGCAAGCCGGTCACGGTATTGTCGCCGCAGAAGCGCCGTTACAACGCCTCCGGCATGCCGATGACCGAAGCCGCGATCGACACCGGACTGTTCCGCGACCTGTATGTTTCGATGGGCGAGCCGATCGCCGACTCGGGCGGAGCCTGGGCGGTACGGGTTTATTACAAGCCGTTCGTGGACTGGATCTGGTCAGGCTGTCTGTTGATGGCTTTGGGCGGCGCGTTGGCTATCAGTGACCGTCGCTATCGTGTCCACAGCAAGAAAACCAGCCGGATCAACGAAGCCAGCATGCCGGCCGACGGGGGCTTGGCGAGCGAAGGCAAAGCATCATGATGCGTTTCTGGCCGTTCGTCGTTTTTGTGGTGCTGGCGATATTCCTGTACGTCGGGTTGAGTCTGAATCCGCATGAAGTGCCCTCACCACTGATCGGCAAACCCGCACCGGCATTCAACCTGCCGCAGCTGCATGATCCGACCAAGCAGTTCTCTTCGCAGGACATGAAAGGCAAAGTCTGGCTGCTCAACGTGTGGGCCTCCTGGTGTGTATCGTGCCGTGAAGAACATCCATTGCTGCTGGCTTTGTCGCGCAGGAACATCGTGCCGATCTACGGTCTGGACTACAAAGACACCCAGGTGGAGGGTGAGCGCTGGTTACGCAATGGTGGTGACCCTTATACCCTGGTCATCACCGATGCGGACGGTCGTGTCGGCATCGACTACGGCGTGTATGGCGTGCCGGAGACCTATGTCATCGACAAGCAGGGGATAATTCGCTACAAGGCCATCGGCGCGATCACCCACGAAAATCTGCAGACAAAAATCCTTCCATTGATTGCGGAGTTGCAAGCCAAATGAAATATCTATTAATGCTGCTGATCTGTTTGTTGCCGACGTTTTCATATGCAGGCCAGGCAAAGGATCTGGCTGATGACCCGGTGTTGGAACAACGCATGGTCAAACTTGCGGAAAACCTGCGCTGCCTGGTATGCCAGAACGAATCACTGGCCAGTTCACGTTCTGACCTGGCCAAGGATCTGCGCCAGGAAGTACGCGATAAAATGAACCAGGGTATGACGGATCAGCAAATCATCGATTTTCTGGTATCAAAATACGGTGATTTCGTGTTGTTCGACCCGCCGGTGAAAAGTTATACATTGCTGCTGTGGTACGGTCCGTTCGCATTGCTGTTGATCGGACTGGTCGGATTGGTGTTGCAAATGCGCAAGCGCAAGAACGCCGCCCCCGAAAGCCAACTTTCCGCCGAAGAAATGCAACGCGCGTCTGCTTTGCTAAACCAACCGAAAGACTCTCAAACATGATTTCATTCTGGATTATCTGCGCAGCGATGCTGCTGGTCGCCGTGCTGTTTGTTGCATTGCCGTTGTGGCGCAAATCATCATCAAATAACGATGTGTTGAGGGACGCAGCGAATCTGGGAATACTCCAGGATCAAGCCAGCGAACTGGAAGTAGATCTGCGCAACGGCCTGCTGACGCAGGAAGCGTATGAGCAGGGCAAGGGTGAATTGCAATCGCGCCTGATCGAAGAAGTCAAAGTCACGGGGCAGCCTGTTGCAAGGCCGCCGCGGCACCCGGCCAGAACGCTGGCGATGATACTGGCAGCGGTTCTGCCGATATTTGCCGTATCGCTCTATCTGGTGCTGGGCAATACCGACGCGCTACAGCCAAAGGAGTCCATCGTCGCCGACGCCAACGGAGTGATCCAATCGGGCGAGATGCTGCAACGGCTGGAACGCAAAGTGAAACGCCTGACCAAGGACCCGAATGACTGGTGGATGCTGGCGCGCACCTACACCGAGCAGAAGCGTTTTTCAGACGCGGCTGCAGCCTACCAGCACCTGGTCGACATGGTGCCGAACGAAGCGCAACTCTGGGCGAACTACGCAGATGTCTATGCGATGGCACACGGACAAACCCTGCAAGGGGAAGAGGTCGACAAAATGATTGGCAAGGCACTTGAGCTGGATGCCAACAACATCACGGCACTCGCGCTGTCCGGATCGGCAGCGATGGAGCGTAGCGATTACGTCACGGCCATCACCCGCTGGAAATCGCTGCTCGACCAGTTGCCGGCCGATTCGCCCGATGCCCAATCTTACCGTGGCGGCATCAAACAGGCCGGTCTGCTGCTTGCCGCACAGCCCGGCGGCAAGGAGAAACTGGCGAAGCTGGCCAAAGCCAGCGCGCCGGTAAAAGCTTCTGCCAATGCGGCTGAATCTATCACCGGCAGCGTATCGTTGAGCCCCGCATTGATAGGCAAGGCTTCACCTGAAGATACCGTGTTCATATTCGCGCGGGCATCACAGGGGCCGAAGATGCCGCTCGCGGTGGTGCGAAAACAGGTCAAGGATCTGCCGTTCAAGTTTACGCTGGATGACAGCATGGCCATGCAGCCGCAATTGAAACTATCCGGCTTTGCCCAGGTCGTGGTGGTGGCCCGTGTGTCCAAGGCCGGTACGCCGATGGTGCAGAGCGGCGACCTGCAGGGACTGACCGGAACGATCAAACCCGGCGTGAAAGGCTTGAAGCTCGTGATCGACTCGGTCATGCCCTAGTTTCTCGTAGCAAGCTGCTTCGTTAAAACGGCATCCTATCGAAAGATCGGATGCCGTTTTTGTTTGTGCGGAACCTGGGTAACATGCGAAGGCATCGCCCGGTATAGAACCGGGCAGGGCGTGGCAAGATGCAGGAACGGCCACTTGCGATGAGGGCCCAGACCGATCCGACCCTGATCGTACAACTAAAGCGATAGCGCTATTACTTGTTACTTCTGAGTGAATACATATGCCTGTCGGCCTCATGCAACAATTCTTCAAGGCTTTTGTCATTCCCGCCGGCAGTCACCTGCCCGACGGATATCGAGATCGGCCAACCTTCGGCTGCAAATTCCATTTCCGCTACGGACATGATCCGTTTGACCAGGATGCTGCAGATGTATTGATCCGTTTCGGGAAACAGCACGACGAACTCATCACCGCCTATGCGCGCAACCGTATCTATGCTTCTGGAATTGCTGTTCAATATTCCGGACACGACTTTAAGCGCGGTATCACCGATACTGCGACCGAGCTGGTCATTCATCTTCTTGAATTGGTCGATATTGATGAACAGTATCGAATAGGGGTTGCCGGAACGGGCGCTGCGCAATTGTTCGGTATTGAAACGCTCGGCGAACACCATACGATTGGCCAGGCCGGTCAGCAAATCCTTGCGCGAAAATTCCCGTTCTTTCCATAGTTTCGCCACCACTCTGCCCAGCACGGTTAATGTGATGCTGCGGGTAAAGATATTCAGGGCGAACGCGGACAGGGGGAAAGTCGGCCAGACCACTGCGGCTTCCGCGACACTCCAGGTGATCGCTGAAACTACGCCGATGATGGTGGTGATCTGGGTATCGGAGCTTCTGAGGGAACGAATCGTCGCCAGGCTCGCTGCCTGTATAACCGGCAGGCAATACAGCACGTCCAGCGATAAGTATGTCCCGGCCACCTTGTAATTCAGAAAGGTGATGAGCGCGATCTCCGCCACCACCAGGATAAAACTCGAAATCATATTCATATGCTTTGCATCTCATACAAAACCGTAGTTACGGTCTCCCAAGCGTGCGCTCCGTTGCTTGCAACTTACCGGTACATCCTAACCCATGTACTTGTCAGGACATAATATTATTCTTGTGCAGCCTATGGCGAAAGGTTTGTAAATACTGCCTGCCTGTGTGACCAACTGCCGCAACGATATTCTATTCAGGAACTGCGATCCACTTTGCGGACCATCATGACAATGAAAAAGCCCCAATTGCTTGGGGCTGGGTATCTGGCTCCCCGACCTGGATTCGAACCAGGGACCTGCGGATTAACAGTCCGTCGCTCTACCGGCTGAGCTATCAGGGAATGAAGAGGTGCGCATGATAGTGATTTTGACCGGCATGGTCAACCTCAATCGGTCTTTAATGCAAAGTTTGCGGCGATATTTGCCACAAAACCGGGAAGTCAGCGACATGTGATGACGCCGATCCGGCGGTATCCGCTCGGCCGCGGACTGGAGAATCGCATGGGCCATTGAAGCGCGAGCAGAGATGGTCTTGGCAGCCATGCAAGGGTAAACTAGAATTGCCCGATAGTTGCTCTGAGCGAACGTGCGCCGCGCACGATGTACCGCACAAGCGGTTGCTATACAGCCGGTCCGCTCGTAAAGAAATGATTTACAATCGTATTCAAGCCGATCTATCAGTTAGAATTGGACCATGGACAATAAAACAGTTTTTGTCAGGACCGGCAAAGGCGAGGACGAGATGCACAGCCGGACTTCGCATCTTGCCGGCGATACCAAACGCGCCCTGCTGATGGTGGATGGGTCTGCCACTTTCGGTGAAATAAAAAAACGCGCCGCGCCCAGCATGCGCGCCACACTTGGCGATATGTTCGAGGAGCTGCAAAAGGGCGGCTTCATCCAGGACAAAGAGCTCGTCGGTAAAGGCGCAAAGATAACTGCGCCAGCGAAGATGTCCGTTCCCGGCAAGATGGTGACCCCCGTAAAGGCGGCCACGCCCGCCAAGGTGTCCGCACCGCAAAACAAACAAATGGCGGAAGACGATGGCGGAGAGCTGGATTTTCTGACCGGGTTTCCGGTAACGCCCCCCGAGAAAGTGGAAGTCGTCACGGAACACGACAGAAAGTTGCGGGCCGCCGAGGCAGCAGAACGATCCAGGAAAGAGGTCGAAGCCGAAAATCTCATGGCGCAACGCGAAGCCCAGGCCATCCGGCAAAAATCCGAACAGGAAGCCGCGCAGATCAAGGTCGAATCGGAGCATCGCGCAAAACAACAGGAAGCCGTCCGCCTGAAAGCAGAGCAGGAAGCAACACGGGCACGCAACGAGCTTGATTCCCGCAAGAATAAGGACGACGAGGATAACAAACTGCGCCTCGAGGCGGCGATCAAGGAACAGCAGCAGGCAGCCGAAGCCTTGCGCCAAAAATCGTTGCAGGAAGCCAAACAGGCGCGCGACGATTTCGAAGCCGCCAGGATAAAGGCCGAGCAAGATGCCTTAAAGAGCATCGAGGCTGCAGCCAAGGCACGCGAGCAAGCCGAAGCGGCACGCTTGAAAGCGGAGCAGGAAGCGCAACGGGCACGTGAAGAACTCGAAGCTGCGCGTGTCAAGGCGGAGCAGGATGCCAAGACGCGTATCGAAGCAGCCGCCAGGGAACGGGAACGCGCCGAAGCCGAGCGATTGAAAGCCGAACAGGAAGCCGCGAAGATGCAAGCCGAGCTGGAAGCAGCCAAGCTCAGGGCCGAGCGCGAGGCAATGGCGAAACTGGAAGCCGCAGCCGAGGCGCAAGCCCGGAGCAAAGCGGAGCAAGCCCGTAACAAAGCCGAGGGAGAGGCCGCCAAAGCCAGGCTGGTCGCGGAAATGTTGGCCAAGCCGCAACCGGCGACGCCGGCCGCCAAGCCGGATGCGTTCTCGTTCGATTCGTTCGAACTTGGTGCAGACCAGAATTCGCAGGTGCCGCATCAAGCCCCGGCGGTCAGTAAAGCCGAACCCGTACCAGCCGCACCTGGGGACAAGAAGCCGGATGCGTTTGCCTTCGATTCATTCGAGGTTGGTGAACAGCAGACCAGCCCGGACGAGCCGCAAGCCGTGGCCAAGTCCAGCCCCGCAGCACAGGCGGACGCGCCAACCGGGTCCCGGGCGGAGCAAGCAGACGAACCAGAAAGCAGACCCGGCAAGGAAGCAAAGAGGCGCGAAGCACAGGAACGTGCCGCCGAGGAGCAGCGTATCGCGGCAGAGAAACAAGTGCAGTCACTTGCCGATGCGCAGGCAAAGGAGCTGGCGGAAGCACAGGCGAAGGTTTGGGCCGAAGCCGAACAGCGTGCGCTGGAAGTCGCCAGGGCCAACGCGGGCCGTGCCGCTTACCAGACCGAACATGTACAGCCCGAAGCCGTCGCAAAGCCGCACGTCGCGCGCGCACCGCGCAGACCATTCGCGCCGGGCAGATTGCTCGGATTTGTCGTCAAGCTGGGGATGTTTCTGCTGGTGTTGCTGGTCGCCGCGTTGTTCATCGTACCCTACGTGCTGCCGATGCGTGATTACATGCCCAAGGTACAGCAACTGCTTTCCGACCGATTGCATCAACCGGTACACATCGGTTATTTGTCGGGCCGCATCCTGCCGATGCCCAGCCTGGAACTGGGCGAAATATATATCGGCGATGCCAAACAATTTCAGGCTGAGAATGCGCGCATCAACTTTTCGTTGCTGGGCCTGTTCGAAGATGCAAAGCCGATCAGCAGCATCGAACTTAAAGGCGTCAAGGTCAGAGGCGCCTGGGTGAGGGACTGCGCTGCCTGGTTGCAACAGATCGCCACGGACAAGCAATATCCGGTGAGCAGCATGATGATCAGGGAGGGCACGCTGGATGCTGATGCTTTCCAGTTGAATGGCGTGGCAGGCGAGTTGAATTTCAACCAGGCCGGCAAGTTCACGCGCGCCAATCTGCATGCCGAGGCGGACAAGTATTCGCTGGGTCTGGATATCACGTCCGATAACAAACTGCAGGCGTCGGTCTTGGTGCATGACGGTGCGTTGCCGTTGTTGCCGAATTGGAACTTCGCAGAACTGACGGCCAAAGGCGTGCTGACCAATGACCGGTTGCAGATCAGCGATTACGATGCCCGCATTCTGGGCGGCAGTGTGCAGGGCGATGCGGTCATCGACTGGCATTCCGGCTGGCGGGCACAAGGCACGCTGAGTGCAAAGGCGATCAGCATGCAGGATATGAGCAAGCTGCTGAATGGCAATGTCGACGGGTCGGCGCGTTTCAAGATGAACTCGGTCGGTCTGGCCGGCCTGACCGATACCGTATCGCTGGAAGGCAGCTTCACCACCAGCAACGGCTTGATCAGCGGCATGGACATCGTTGAGACCGCGCGCATGCGCAGCAGGGAGATCCTGCACGGCGGCAGGACACACTATGACACGCTCAGCGGTGTGATCAATTATGCGGATAGTGCCTATCATTTCAAGCAGGTGAAAATCGGAGCCGGCGTGTTGAACGCGACTGCCAGTTTCGATGTCATCCAGAAACAGCTGTCGGGCAACATGAACGTGATTTTGTCCATGCACGACAACCAGGCACCGGTCGACCTGAAGTTGGGTGGCGCGATCGACGAGCCGACGCTGGTCTACGTACCCTGAAGCGGACCGGCTATCGACAGCGGGCCGGTGTTTTGAGGTTGTTCAGTTCAACGCTTTTGCAATACGCTCCAGTGCTTTCCTGAGGTTCTCCATAGACGTGGCAAAAGATAAACGGATGTAGCCTTCGCTGCCGAACGCCGAGCCTGGCACCACGGCCACACCGGCTTCCACCAGCAGGTATTCGGAAAACGCGATGTCGGTGGCTTCCTTGATGACGCCGCTCTTGTGCAGCTTGGCGATCGCCGCACTGGCATCCGGGAACGCATAGAACGCGCCGCCCGCCATGATGCACTTCAGGCCGGGGATCTTGTTCAGCGTATCCACCACATACACATGCCGTTCGCGGAACGCCTTCAGCATCGGCGCGATGCAGCCCTGGTCGCCGTTCAGCGCAGCCTCGGCGGCCACCTGCGAGATCGAGGTCGGGTTCGAGGTGCTCTGCGACTGCACGTTCTCCATCGCGGTGATGATGTTCTCCGGGCCGCCGGCATAGCCGATGCGCCAGCCGGTCATCGCGTAAGCCTTGGACACGCCGTTCAGCACCATGGTGCGCGGATACAGGTCGGGACACGCATTCAGAATGTTGACGAACTTCGCATCGGTCAGCGCGATGTGCTCGTACATGTCGTCGGTCGAGATCAATATATTCGGATGCTTGCGCAACACCGCGCCGAGCGCCTGCAATTCCGCCAGCGTGTATACCGCACCGGACGGGTTGCTCGGGCTGTTGATCACCACCATCCGGGTTTTTGGCGTGATCGACTTTTCCAGTTGCGCGGCGGTGATCTTGAAACCCTGGGTTATGCCGGCCTCCACGATCACCGGTTTGCCCTCGGCGATCAGCACGATGTCGGGGTAGGACACCCAGTATGGCGCGGGGATGATCACCTCGTCGCCGGGATTGATCACCGCCAGTGCCAGGTTGAAGAAACTCTGTTTGCCGCCGCACGAGACCAGGATCTGTTTCGCGGAGTAATCCAGCCCGTTGTCGCGTTTGAACTTCGCGATCACCGCCTGCTTCAGCGATGCAGTGCCGCCCACCGGGGTGTATTTGGTGAAGCCCTTGTTGATCGCGGCGATCGCAGCGTCCTTGATGTGTTGCGGCGTATCGAAGTCCGGCTCGCCCGCGCCCAGTCCGATGATGTCTTTGCCTTCGGCTTTCAGCTTCGCCGCGCGCGCGGTGACTGCGAGGGTGGGGGACGGCTTGATGGCTTGTACGCGCTTGGAGAGTGACACGATATTTCCTTGTGATTTGATGGGTGGCGCGGATTATACCCGTGCTGTAAAAAGAGTGGATGCATGAGAATGCGGTTGTGTAGGAGCGGGCCATGCCCGCGAACCATTAAATTGATCGCGGGCATGGCCCGCTCCTGCAGCATCGACCTGTTTAATACTCTTCTTTGGTCAATAGCATTATCTGGATATCCATCACATTGGTCCCGGTCGGTCCGGTCTTGAAATGGCAGTGCATGCCGGACGCAGCGTCGAGGCGGTCGAAGAAGGTATAGGAATCGTGGTTGTCCAGATAGGGTTGCGGGTCGATGTTCAGGCTGCGTGCCTGCGCCAAGGTGCTGCCATCCACCATCGCGCCCGCTGCATCGGTCGGACCGTCGCCGCCGTCGGTGCCGGCGGATAGCAGCGACACGCCTTTCATCCCCGTGATCTCTCCGGCAAACGCCAGTGCCAGCTGCTGGTTTCGGCCGCCCTTGCCGGTGCCGCGCACCGTGACCGTGGTCTCGCCGCCATACAGCAGGCAAAGCCGTTGCTGTACCGGCATCGCGTCCAGAGCATCGCGTGCGGCTTGTGCCAGCAACATCGCCGCCTCGTTGGCCTCGCCCTGCAGCGCATCGTTCACGATGCGGGTGACGAAGCCGAGCTGTTCGGCGCGCTGCTGTGCCGCGGCCAGTGCCTGGCCTAATCCGGCGACGATCACGTTGTGTGTTTTAACCAGACAGGGGTCGCCGGCCTTCACGGTTTCCGGCTCCTGTCCGGTCAAGCCGCGCTGCAGATAGTCGGCGATACGCGCCGGCAATCTCTGTTGCAAACCGTATTTGACGATCACCGACCACGCATCGGCAAAGCTCGCACTGTCCGGCGCGGTCGGTCCGGATGCGATCGAATCCAGCGGGTCGCCGATCACATCGGAAACGATCAGCGTCAGCAGCGTCGCCGGCCAGGCAGCTTGCGCCAGTCTGCCGCCTTTTACCGCGGAGAGATGTTTGCGCACCATGTTCAGCTCGGTGATTGACGCGCCGGCATTCAACAGCAGTTGCGTGGTGTGCTGTTTGTCCTGCAGCGTCAGACCCTGTGCCGGCGCGACCAGCAGCGCGGACGCGCCGCCCGATATCACGCACACTACCAGCGTCTGTGCGTCGGCGTCGCGCACCAGTTGCAGGATGCGCTGCGTGCCGTCGATGCCGGCTTGGTTCGGTACGGGATGAGCGGCTTCAACCTGTTCGACGATAGTCAATGGCGCCGTGTGGCCGTCCTTGACGATGATCAACCCGGCGGTGATTTTGTTGCCGAGCACGGATTCGATCGCCCGCGCCATGCGCGCCGTGGCCTTGCCCGCACCGACCACGATGATGCGCTCGAAAGTGGAGAGGTCATATGTTGCCGTGCCGATGCGCAAGCTATCGCCCTCGACACTGGCCGCGCTGAGTACCGCATTGTAGGGATCGGCCGCCGCCAGAGCGGCGTTGAAGATCTCCGCCAGCATCTGCCGCTGTACCGGCGATTCGGCAGGGGCGGGTTGGTCAGTGCCGGTCTGGACGGGTGGTTTCATGCGCCTTGTCAGTTTCGACAGGAGGATTCCCTGTATGTCGCCATCATAACGTAACATCATCGCGCATAGCCGTTGGGTTATTGAGTCTTTGCCATTACAATATGCGGCTGACCATGACCATCAAAACCTTTCCCGGCAGTCCCTATGTCCTGCACCAGCCGTTCGAGCCTGCCGGCGACCAGCCCGCGGCCATCGCGCAACTGGTCGAGGGCATCCGCGACGGCCTGTCGTTCCAGACCCTGCTCGGTGTGACCGGCTCGGGCAAGACCTTTACCATGGCCAACGTGATCGCGCAGCTCGGCCGTCCGGCGATGGTGATGGCGCCGAACAAGACGCTGGCGGCGCAATTGTATTCCGAGTTGCGCGATTTCTTCCCCGAGAATGCGGTCGAGTATTTCGTCTCCTATTACGACTACTACCAGCCCGAGGCCTATGTGCCGTCGCGCGATGTGTTCATCGAGAAGGATTCCAGCATCAACGAGCAGATCGAGCAGATGCGATTGTCCGCCACCAAGGCACTGCTGGAGCGCGAGGACTGCGTGATCGTCGCGACCGTCTCGGCGATCTACGGCATCGGCGACCCGGTCGATTATCACGGCATGATCCTGCACCTGCGCCACAACGAAAAGATGCACCAGCGCGACGTGATCAAGCGCCTGATCGAGATGCAGTACGAGCGCAACGAGATCGATTTTTCGCGCGGCAAGTTCCGCGTGCGCGGCGACGTGATCGACATCTTCCCGGCGGAGAGCAACGAGAACGCGCTGCGCGTGACCCTGTTCGACGACGAAGTGGAAACCCTGTCGCTGTTCGATCCGCTCACCGGCCACATCCTGCACAAGGTGCCGCGCTACACCGTCTACCCGTCCAGCCATTACGTTACACCGCGCAGCACCGTGGTGTCCGCCATCGAGACCATCAAGGTCGAGCTCGCCGAGCGCATCGCGTTCTTCCAGCGCGAGAACAAACTGGTCGAGGCACAGCGCATTGCGGAGCGCACCCGCCATGACCTCGAGATGCTCAACGAGATCGGCTTTACCAAGGGCATCGAGAATTATTCGCGTCACCTGTCCGGTCGCCCGCCGGGTGCGCCGCCGCCTACGCTGATCGATTACCTGCCGCCCAACGCGCTGATGTTCATGGATGAAAGCCATGTGATGATGCCGCAAATCGGTGCGATGTATAAGGGAGACCGCGCGCGCAAGGAGAACCTGGTCAACTACGGATTCCGCCTGCCGTCGGCGATGGATAACCGGCCGCTGCGCTTCGACGAATTCGAGAAGGTGATGCGCCAGAGCGTGTTCGTGTCCGCCACGCCCAGCGTGTACGAAGCCGAACATGCCGGTCAGGTGGTCGAGCAACTGGTGCGTCCCACCGGACTGGTCGACCCGGTCATCGAAGTGCGACCCGCGATCAACCAGGTGGACGACCTGATGTCCGAGGTTAATTTGCGCGTGGAGAAGGGCGAGCGCGTGCTGGTCACCACGCTGACCAAGCGCATGTCCGAGCAGCTCACCGATTATTTTTCCGAACACGGCATCAAGGTGCGCTACCTGCATTCCGACATCGAGACTGTCGAACGCGTCGAGATCATCCGCGACCTGCGCCTCGGCATGTTCGACGTGCTGGTTGGTATCAACCTGCTGCGCGAGGGTCTGGACATCCCCGAGGTGTCGCTGGTCGCGATCCTCGACGCAGACAAGGAAGGTTTTTTGCGCTCCGAGCGCTCGCTGATCCAGACCATGGGACGCGCCGCGCGCCACATCAACGGCAAAGCCATCCTGTATGCGGACCGCATCACCGGCTCGATGAAACGTGCCATCGACGAGACCGAGCGCCGCCGCATCAAGCAGGTGGCGCACAACTTTGCCAACGGTATCACGCCGATAGGCGTGCAGAAGCGCATCAAGGACATCATCGAAGGCATGTACGAACCGGAGGTCGCGCGCGATCAGCTCAAGGCCGCGCAGGAGCAGGCGAAGTATCTGGCGATGAGCGAGAAGGAAGTCGCCAGGGAGATCAAGCGGCTGGAAAAGGAAATGCTGAATGCCGCAAAGAACCTCGAGTTCGAGCAAGCTGCCGCGCTGCGCGATGAGCTGAAGAAACTGCGCGAGAGCGTGTTGTTCTCGACGTTATGAATATTGTTGTGTTCACCAAAATATCTGAATATTTCGTTGTGAAATTCCCTGTGGGAGCGGGCCATGCCCGCGATCAATTTAATAGGTCGCGGGCATAGCCCGCTCCTACAGTTGCTTCAGCTTTACTTGAGCGACTCTTCCCCGCAATTGCCGAACACTATAGACAGTCCATCCTCCTCCGCTTACAGTGCGGCCGTTCCGCAGCGCAGTTCCGATCTTCCAGGGGGAGAAACAATATGTGGCTGATAGGTTTGGTCTTGGGTGGGTGGGCCGGTTCCATGCTGGGCTTCAAGGGAATACTGCTGGGCGCGCTGGCCGGCTTCGCATTGGGCTTGTTGCAGTCCAGGATCGACAAGGCTGAGCGTGTCTATGCCAGCCAACTGAAACGCATGAACGAATTGTTCGCGCGGTTGAATATGCGACTGGACGAGCTGGAAGCAGACCGGAATACACCGCTCATCAAGACGCCCAAGGATGTTGCGGAGCAAACCGGGCAAGCCCCCGCTGCACAAGCCGCTACCATACCGCCAATTCAAACCGCGACCGCTGTCGGGGCAGAGCAACCACCGCCGCGCGCGATCAAGGTCGAACCCGTCTGGCAACAGCACAGCGAACCCGACGACATCCCGCCCGCAGCCGACCTCGACTGGCTGACCTCATCGCCGCTGTGGAAGAAACTCTTCGGTGGCAACATCCTCGCCAAGGTCGGGGTGGTGATCCTGTTCTTCGGCATAGCCTCGGGACTCAAGCTCGCCGCCGACTACGGCATGTTCCCGGTGCCGATCCGCCTGTTGCTGGCCGCGGTGGCCAGCGTCGCGATGATCATGTTCGGCTGGTCGCGCGCCAGCGGCGAGAAACACCGCATGTTCGGCTTCGCGCTGCAGGGCGGCGGCTTCGCGATACTCTACCTGATCGTGTACTTCATGCTGGTGCGCTACCAGATGATCGCGCCGCAACTGGCATTCGTGCTGTTCACGCTGCTGGGCGTGAGCTGCCTGCTGATCGCCGCCAGGCTGGACAGCGTGACGCTGGCGGTGCTGGGCATCTCCGGCGCATTCCTGTCGCCGGTGCTGGCCGATGCGCACAACGGCGACCACGTCGCGCTGTTCAGCTATTTCGCATTGCTCAACACGCTGATCATCGGCGTCAACTGGCATAAATCCTGGCGCGAACTGAATGTCACCGGTTTCCTGTTCACCTTTGCGATCGGCATGGCCTGGGCGTTCCGCTCCTATCGCGACGAGTACATGCTGAGCACCGAGTATTTCCTGATCCTGTTCTTCCTGATGTACTCGCTGGTGCCGGTGGTGTTTCTGCTGTTCAAACGCGCCGGCAAGCCGGGCTGGGGCGACGGTCTGCTGCTGTTCGGCACGCCGCTGGCGGCGGTGTTCTGCCAGCAGACATTGATGCAAGCGTATCGCTACGGGCTGGCGTGGAGCGTCTTCACCGTCGGCCTGTATTACCTGCTGCTGTGGTGGCTGTTGTACCGGCGTCGCGACGAAGCACTGCGCCTGATGGAAAGAGGCCACCTGGCCATCTCCATCGCGATGTTCACCTACGCGATACCGCTGGCCTTCGGTGCGCAGATCACCTCGGCGTTCTGGACCATGGAAGGTTGCGCGGTACTGTGGCTGGGGATACGCCAGGATCGATTCCTGGCGAGACTCACCGGCATCGCACTGCAGGGGTTGGCCGGGCTGTATTTCGCCGCGCACTTCGACGAGTTGTCGCGCAGCGCCCCGGTGTTCAACGACGTGTATGTGGGCAGCTTCATCATCGCGATGGCGGGCATGGCCGGCGGACTGATGCTGCACCTGTGGGACAACAAGAAAGCCGACACCCAGCTGGGCGCCAACCTGCTGTTCTACTGGGGCCTGCTGTGGTGGGCCGCCTCCAACGTCGCGGAGGTCGATCGTTTCGTCATCCATGACTATCAGCAGGCCAGCTGGCTGGGCATGTCCCTCGCGGCAGCCGTACTATTCGAGATCGCGGGCAAGCGCTGGGACTGGACCGCGATGCGCGCCACCGCGCTGGGGCATTTCGCGGTGACCGCGGCGATCGGCGCGATCACCGTGATGCAGCACCAGCATGTGCTGTACGGTGCACTCACGCTGGCCTTCCCCGCCGCGGTGGCGGTACATTACTGGATACTGGCGCGCCATGAACAAGCAGCACTGGGCCTGTACCTGGCACCGCGCCACTTGCTGATGTGGTGGATGCTGGTCGGCCTCGCCGCCAATGAACTCGCCTGGGTCGCCGATACGCTCGCGCCCGGCACAGCGCTGTGGCAATTGCTGGCGTGGGGTGTGACGCTGGCTGCGGCGATCCATTTCGTCGCTGTCGCGCGCCGCTTCGAATTGTGGCCGGCATGCAGCGAGGTCGCCGATTACCGGATCGCCGGTTGCGTACCGGTCATCTTTGCCTGCGCCGGCTGGTTGCTGGTCGCCTGCACGCAATATTCCGGCGACGGCTCCGGCCTGCCGTACATTCCGCTGCTTAATCCCTTCGATCTGGTCGCCTTGCTGGTGCTGCACGCCTGCTGGAAATGGAGCAGCAACGAAACCGAAGAAAGATCGTCTGTCGCCGTGCGTGACATGGTCAGGCTGGGCTGTTATCTGGGCGCGTTCCTGTGGCTCACCACGCTGGCCGCGCGCATGGCCCATTACTGGGGCGATGTGCCGTTCGAGTCAAACATGCTGATGCATTCCTACCTGATGCACGCCATCCTGTCGCTGATCTGGACCGTGACCTCGATCAGCCTGATGATCTATGCGACACAGCACAGCCAGCGCAATGTATGGTTCGCCGGCTTCAGCCTGCTAGCCGTGGTCGGGGTGAAGCTGATGATGATCGATCTGGCCAACAAGGGCACCGTGATGTGGACCGCCTCGCTGATCGGCATCGCGTTGCTGGTGATCGCCGCGAGTTATTTTTCGCCGGCACCGCCCAAGCATCAGCTAATCCCGTCGGAAAGCGATGAGCAGTAAACAAGGCCGATCTCTTGGAGTGTGCCGATCGCGCTGCTATGAAACACTATGTAGGAGCGGGCCCTGCCCGCGATCAAAAATATCCCGTTCGTCCTGATAACCAATGACTTTGCCGGCGTTGTTTGCTGGCTTAGTCAGATGGCTAGTAGTTCTATCAGCTTGTCGAAGGGTCGCGGGCAGGGCCCGGTGACAACTATACATCTGCTTTGGCAGATAGCAGATTGCCTACTTTTAGTGCTCATACGGGCGTTGCATTTTTTTCTGTGCTTTAGTGGTCGTCGCCATAGAAAAAGAGGGAAGCAGTCAAGGTGACCTTGCCGCTCCCCCGGAAACTGACCGATCACATCTTGCCTTTGGGCATGTCCACCATCGCTTTGCACGAGTCGGAAAGTTCTGCCTCGTGCTGTTTCAGGCAGCGCATGATGCGCCCCTTGCCGGGCTTTTCATCCTTGCAGAAATTCCTGGCGTCGTCTTTGCAGACTTCCTTGATGCCCTTGGCCCTATGTTTGGCTTTGGCCATGTTCGCCTTGCACGCTGGCGATAATTCGCTGGCGTGTTCCTTGAGGCATTTCGCCACGGCACCGCCGCCCGGCTTCATGCCCTGGCAGAGATTAGCCGCGTCATCGGCGCAGGGCTTTGTGGATTGTGCCGCCGAGGCGGCTGTCGCAACAGCCAGGAAGAACATGCCGGCCAGCACCGGTAGCCATTTCAGTTGCGCGCCGGATGGCGCAGTCAGGTTGTCCATATGAATTGCTCCTTTGTGTAAATTAAAAGAAATTGCGGGAATGCCTGCCATCAACGCGGCAGCCGGATGATCGGATGACCGGTCAACGTCCGCGAAATGTAAGCAGTTATTGCTGAACAGGCGCTTGCGCTGACCGAGCCGCTAAGGTAATTTTGCCGACACGTACAATCGCTAAACTTAAATCCGGGTCGCGAGTCTATCCGGGAGCCGTATCGAAACTACCGCACCGCAGGCCATCTGGCCGACATGACCAATCAATATAGAAAGGAAATCTGCGATGACACCCGGTGTGCAAGCTCTGCTGATCGTCAACGTCATCTGCTTCCTGCTGCAATCTGTTGCCAGCGGCGAACTGATCAACAGTCTCGCGCTGTGGCCGTTGACCGGCCCGTTCATGCCCTGGCAACTGGTGAGCTATGCCTTCCTGCATGCCGGCTTCATGCACATCGCCTTCAACATGTATGGCCTGTGGATGTTCGGCCGCGAGCTGGAAGCGTTGCTGGGACGCAAGGTGTTCCTGCTGTTGTATTTTGCCAGCGTGTTGACGGCCGGAATCACGCAGGTGCTGGTCACCACCTACAGCGGCGGCATGTATCCCACCATAGGCGCATCCGGCGGCGTGTTCGGGCTGTTGCTCGCCTATGCGATGTTCTTTCCCAACCGGGTCATCATGCTGTTGTTACCGCCGGTGGCGATGCCGGCGCGGATCTTCGCGGTCGTTTACGCAGTCCTCGAACTGACACTGGGCGTATCGGGCTCGCAAGCCGGTGTGGCGCATTTCGCGCATCTCGGCGGCATGATCGGCGCGTATCTGGCCATCATCTACCGGCGCAGGGGAGGGTGGCGCTAACCATAACCAATCACATCCGCACTTGGTGAGCTGGCTGCAGGAGCGGGCCCTGCGTGTGTTGTAGAGGTTTTTGTAGGAGCGGGCCAATTCGGCGTGGTTCCATGTTTAAAACACATCGCGTGAGATACCTGTAGGAGCGGGCCATGTCCGCGACCCTTCGACAAGCTCAGGGCGAACGGGATATTTTTGTCGCGGGCAGGGCCCGCTCCTACAAATGCACCTCACACGTTTGGGCCGGTGACAACTATGCATCTGCTTTAGCAGATAGCAGATTACCTACTTTTAGTGCTCCTGCAACGTCACCCGCTGCGACTGATGCAACAGCTTCAAATAATGCAGCCCCTGCA
>JBBRDZ010000023.1:0-23474 GCA_038203435.1 Burkholderiales bacterium | reverse complement strand
TGCACGTCCATACCCAGCCAGTGGCCGGTGCGGTGCATGTAGAAGCGCTTGTAGCTTTCTGTCTCCAGTACTGCATCGACGCTGCCGCGGCACAACTTGAGGTCGATGAAGCCGCGTGCCAATACGCGCAGTGCGGCATCGTGCGGCGCGTTCCAGTGCTGTTTGGGTTTGGCTGCCGCGATCGCGGCAGTCTGGGCGGCCAGCACGATCTGGTAGACATCTTTTTGCGCGGCACTGAATTTTCCGTTGATCGGGAAGGTACGCGTGATGTCCGAGGCGTAGCCGTCCGCTTCGCAACCCGCGTCGATCAGCAGCAGTTCGCCGTCGCGCAGCTTGGCGTCGTTGCCGACATAGTGCAACACGCAGGCATTCGCGCCGCCCGCGACGATGGAGGTGTAAGCGGGATTACGCGCGCCCCGGCTGCAGAATTCATGCAGCAGTTCCGCCTCGACCTGGTATTCATACTGGCCGGGACGGGTGTAGCGCATCGCTCGCTTGTGTGCGGCGGTGGAGATCGCGGCGGCGTCGCGCATGATGTCCAGTTCGTGTTTGTCCTTGAACAGACGCATCTCGTTGAGCAGCGCGCGCACGTCGCGCACCTGGTCGGGTGCGCGCATGCCGCTACGCACTTTTTCCTGCACCGTACCGCGCAGCCGCAGCAGGCGTTGGTCCCATTCGGCTGCTGCACCCAGCGGGTAATACAGCACGGGCTGGTTGCCCATCAGTTCGACCAGCTTTTCATCCAGCTGGTCTATGGGATAGGCCGCGTCGAAACCGAACTGTTCCCGCGCGGCATCCGGGCCATGGCGGTGGCCGTCCCAGATCTCGCGCTCCAGATTCTTTTCGCGGCAGAACAGTATGGATTGTGGGGCATCGCCGGCAACCAGCACCAGCACCGCTTCCGGTTCGGCGAATCCGCTCAGGTAATAGAAGTTGCTGTCGTGGCGGAACGGGTAATGCGTGTCGGCATTGCGCGCCACTTCCGGCGCGGTGGGGATGACGGCGACGCCGTGCAGGATTTGTTTCTGCAGACGGGCGCGGCGCTTGGCATAGATCGATGAGTTAACAGTCATGGTGCATTGTGCAGCGAAGCGGAGGTGTTTTGCAATGCGCTGATCTGGCTGTCGAGTTCGGCCAGCCGTTGCGGTGTGCCGACATCCACCCACAGTCCCCGATGGTGCTCGCCGCTGAGCTTGCCCAAAGCGATCTGTTCGCGCAGCAGCGGCGCCAGCGGCGCGATACTGCCGCGCGGGATACCGGCGAACAGGCGCGGCTGATAGATGCCGATGCCGCTGAACGTCAGTGACAGGATGCTGGCTGCATCCTGCAGCTTGTCGCGGTCTGCGATGCGCTCATGGTGTAGCAGGAAATCCCCGTTCGGGTGATGGACGGGGTTATCCACCAGTACCAGGTGTGCCGCATCGCCGTTGGCAAGGAGTGTTGCAGCACGTTCCGGCAGATGCCTGAAATCATAATCGCAGAAGATATCGCCGTTGATCACGCAGAACGGCGCTGTGCCGAGCAACGGCAGCGCGTAGGCGATGCCGCCTGCGGTCTCGAGCGCCTTGCCTTCGGCGGAATAACGCAGTCGCGCGCTGTAGCGGCTGCCATCACCCAGTGCATGTTCGATCTGCATGCCGAGATGTGCGTGATTGATGACGATCTCGCTGATCCCCGCGCGCACCAGATTTTCGATGTGCCATACGATCAGCGCCTTCCCGGCGACTTCCAGCAACGGTTTGGGTGTCGTGTCGGTGAGCGGGCGCATCCGTTCACCGCGGCCGGCGGCTAACAGCATCGCCCTCACGGCTTGACGGCTTTCGCGTTAGTCCGACCTGCTGCAAACGGAAGAGGGTCAGGTGGAGGCAGGGTCATCAAAAGCGGTATCCCTCCTTGCTGATGTTCGGTTCCAGTACATCAAGCAGATTCAGCAGCGGCTTGAGATCGATATAGCGTACGCAGGCGGCGCGCAGGTAGGACATCACCAGCGGCAGGTCCTTCAGATAGGCTTGCTTGCCGTCGCGATGATGCAGACGGGCGAAGATGCCGAGCACTTTCAGGTGGCGCTGCACACCCATCCATTCGTAATCGCGATAGAACTCGGCGAAGTCGCGGTGTATCGGCAGACCGGCCTTCCTCGCTTTTTCCCAATAGCGGATCAGCCAGTCGATGATCTCGGCTTCTTCCCAGCGGATGTAGGCATCCTTGAACAGCGAGGCCAGGTCATAGGTGATCGGGCCATACACGGCGTCCTGAAAATCGATGATGCCCGGATTGTTGTCTGCGACCCGCATCAGATTGCGCGAGTGATAGTCGCGATGCACGTACACGCGCGGCTGGGCCAGGTTGTTGGCGACGATGCGCGCGAACACCGTTTCCAGTTTGGCGTGCTGCGCCTTGTCGAGCGTCACATTCAGGTGCCTGGCGATATACCACTCCGGGAACAGCCGCATCTCGCGCAGCAGCAGTGCTTCGTCATAGTCAGGCAATTCGTGTTCACGTGAGGCAAGCTGGATCTTGATCAGCGCGTCGGTGGCAGCGCCGTACAATTCCGGCGCGGTGTCGTCTTGCAGCGCTTGCAGATAGGTGGTGTTGCCGAGGTCGGACAACAGCAGGAAGCCCTGTTCAAGGTCTTGCGCATACACATGCGGCACATGCGCACCGGCGGTTTCGAACAGTTTGGCGATGTGCAGGAACGGGCGGCAGTCTTCATGCCGGGGTGGCGCATCCATCACGATCATGGTGCGGTCGCCGAAGCTGGCGCGGAAATAGCGGCGGAAGCTGGCATCGGCCGAGGCCGGCGCGAGCGCGAACGGTTCGTCGGGGAACAGGCTGTGCAGCCATTCGGTCAGTAGTTGCTGGCGTTGCATATCGGGTTTTGGGCATGGACTTGGTGTTAAACTGCCGGAAGTTTATCACCTACAATTTGTTGCTGCGCGTTATGCGGTTTCGACCCGGCCATTCATTCATTTTGCTGTTGTCCTGTTTTGCGTGCGCTGCTCACGCAGCTGCAGACCTGCCCGACGGCAATCCGCCCGCCGTGAAGGAAGCGGGCAGCGTGGGGCCCGCTGTCATCGAAGCGGACAGCTTGACCGGTCAGGCCAACCAACAGGTCCAGGCCACCGGCGACGCGACCATCAGCCAGGACGGCAAATCGATCCGCGCGGATACCCTGTTATTCGATCAGACTACCCACGAAGTCGATGCGCAGGGCTCGGTGGTGCTGAAACAGGATGGCAACAGCATGAGCGGGCCGCACCTGCAGTTCAATATGGGTACCAGTTCCGGGACCATGGAACAGCCGCAATTCTATTTGCAGGAGAATGCGGCGCGCGGCAGCGCGGAGGTGCTGCATATCGAGGATCGCCTGCACTTTAATCTGGAACATGCCACCTATACCACCTGTCCTGCCGGGAACCAGGATTGGCTGATGAAGATGGGCCTGCTGGAGATCGACCGCGACCGCCAGGTCGGGGTGGCGCATAACGCGCTGGTCGAGTTCAAAGGTGTCCCTATCCTGTACTCGCCGTGGATGGACTTCCCGCTGAACGGCCAGCGCAAGTCCGGTTTTCTGGCGCCGATCTTCGGCGGAACCATCAAGGGCGGCAGCGAGGTCACGCTGCCGTTCTACTGGAATATCGCGCCGAATTTCGATGCGACGCTGGCTCCGCGCGAAATGACCAAACGCGGCCTGATGCTCAATAACGAATTCCGGTATCTGGAACCCGGCTATCACGGCGAGTTGCATGTGGATGTGCTGCCCAACGATAAAATAACGAAGAACACTCGCGCGCGCTTGAACCTGATTCATAGCCAAAACCTGGCGAACAGGCTGAATGGCTATCTGAATTACAGCCGGGTCGGTGACAACGACTATTTCCGCGATCTGGGCGATGCGGTCAACACCACTTCCCAGGCCAACCTGCTGCAGGAAGGCGGTCTGAACTTTGATGGTGGCTGGTGGACGACCCAGGCCCGCGTGCAGCACTATCAGACCCTGCAGGATACGATCACGCCGATCATCGTGCCGTATACGCGCTTGCCGCAATTGACGCTGAATGCACAGCAGTCCCGCGCCGGTGCGAATATGGCCTTTGCCGGCGAATATGTGTATTTCAGTCACCCGACCGCGGTGAATGCCAGTCGGGTGGTACTCAACCCCAGCGTCAGCTATCCACTGGTGAGCGAGCCGGCCTATTATCTGACCCCGAAGCTGGCATTGCACAGCGCCAATTACGTGTTGGGCGCAAACAATGTCGGTGCCGCGCCGAATGCGTCGATCACCCTGCCGATCTTCAGCCTGGACAGCGGTGTGGTGTTCGAACGCGAGGGCAACCTGCTCAATAATGGTTATGTGCAGACACTCGAACCGCGTGCTTTCTATGTTTATGTGCCGTACAAGGACCAGTCGCAATTGCCGAATTTCGACACGGCGCAGGCCGACTTCAGCTTTACCCAGATTTTCATGGAGAATCGTTTCTTCGGCAGCGACCGGGTCGGGGATGCCAATTACCTGACGCTGGCGCTGACCTCGCGCCTGCTGGAACAGGGCAACGGGATGGAGCACCTGAAATTCATGATCGCCCAGCGGGTCAGCTTCAGCACGCCCCAGGTCAATCTGATCACGCCGGCGACCACCACCAACAAATCGGATATCCTGCTGGCACTCGCCGGTCGCGTGACCCGCCATTGGTCGCTGGACAGCGAGTTCCAATACGATCCGAATCAGGCGCATGTGCAGCGCTACAACATCGCCGCGGGCTACCGCCCCGAAGCGGGCAAGACGCTGAACCTGGGATATCGCTTCACGCGCAACACCCTGCGCCAGGTCGATATATCGACTCAATGGCCGATATCCGGTCGCTGGCATGCAGTGGGCCGCTGGAACTACTCTCTGCAGGACTCCAGAATCCTGGAGACGATAGGCGGGCTTGAGTATAATCAGGATTGCTGGATGTTGCGCCTGGTGGCGCAACATTTTGTCACGGCTACACAACAATCCAATACCGGTTTCTTCATCCAGCTCGAGTTGAACGATTTTGTCAAAGTGGGCTCGGATCCCCTGGACCTGCTCAAACAAAGCGTGCCCGGCTATACCAAACTGAACGACAAACCTGTCCCATCCCCTTGAATATTGCGTTGATTATTGAAAGAACAAAGATGCGAATAATTGTCACGATGTTGTGCTGTGCGCTGTTCCCGGTGCAACTTGTCCATGGCGCTGTGCTGTCCGGCCAATCCGCGAAGACTGCCACCACCGCTGCACAGCCGAATCCCGCTGTCACGGATGCGCAGCAGCAGGTCGCCGAGATCGATTCGGTGGTTGCCGTGGTCAACGATGATGTGATCACCCGTTACGAGCTGGACGACAGGGTCAGGGAGGTGGTGCGCCAATTGCAAAAACAGGATACGCCGCTGCCGGGTGCGGATGTGCTGGAAAAGCAGATCCTGGAACGCATGATCACCGATATGCTGCAACAGCAGTATGCCAGAGAGAACGGCATACGCGTGGATGATGCACAACTGAATCTGGCGATCACGCGCATCGCCCAGCAGAACAATTTCCCCACCCTGGCGGATTTTCGTGCCAAGCTGGAAAAGGAAGGCGTGGACTACCCGAAGTTTCGCGAAGAGATACGCAGCGAGATCATCTCCACGCGCTTGCGCGAGCGCGAAGTGGAAAGCAAGCTCATCATCAGCGAAAGCGAGGTGGACAACTATCTTGCCAACAAAGCCAGGATAGGCAGTTCGGGAGAGGAGTTCCATCTCGCGCATATCCTGGTGACGGTGCCGGAACAGGCCAGTGCGGAAAAGATCCAGACGGCGCGCGATCGGACCGAACAGGCACTGGGCAAGCTGAACGGGGGAGCCGATTTTGCGCAGGTCGCGGCAGGCTATTCGGACGCCACCGACGCGCTGAAGGGTGGCGATCTGGGTTGGCGATCGGGCGACACCATCCCTCCGCTGTTCATGAACGAGCTGCAAAACATGAAGCCCGGTCAAACCTCCGCGGTGCTGCGCAGTCCGAGCGGGTTCCATATTCTGCGCTTGCTGGAAAAGCGCAGTAGCAATGCACCGGTGGTGATCTCGCAAACCCATGCACGGCATATCCTGATCAAGACCAGCGAGATCATGCCCGAGACCGAAGCCAGGAAGCGCATCCTGGAGATCAAGCAGCGTATCGAAGCCGGTGCCGACTTCGCCGAGCAGGCCAAGCGCTATTCACAGGACGGCAGCGCACAGCAGGGCGGGGATCTGGATTGGCTGTCTCCGGGTCAGACCGTGCCGGAATTCGAAGAGGAGATGAACAAGCTGAAGCCAGGACAACTGGGTGTGGTGCAAACCCAATTTGGCTGGCATCTGATCCAGGTGCTGGAACGGCGTAATACCGATGTCAGCGAGCAACAGAAGCGGCAACAAGCGCGCATCGCGATCGGCAATTTCAAGTCGGATGAACAATTCCAGGATTGGCTGCGCCAATTGCGCGACCGGGCGTTTATAGAATATCACCCCGATGAGAAGAAATAATCAGTGACTGCCGGTGCGCATCCGTTACCCCTGGTCATCACCGCCGGTGAGCCGGCCGGCATAGGTCCGGATCTGTGTATACAGCTGGCGGCCGCGCCGCCCGATATACCTTGCGTCATTATCGCCGACAAGCACCTGCTGCAACAGCGTGCCGCACAACTCGGCATCGCATTGCAGGTGCGCGATTATTCCCCGGCACGGCAGGGTGATGGCCGGCACCCTGCCATCACGGTCATCCACGTGCCCATGCAAGCCGATTGCCAATCCGGTGTTTTGAATGCGGCCAACAGCGCATACGTGCTGGCGACGTTGCGACGCGCAGTGCAAGGTTGTCAGTCAGGTGAGTTCTCCGGCATGGTCACCGCGCCGGTACACAAGGGCATCATCAACGATGCGGGTATTCCGTTTTCGGGACACACCGAATTCCTCGCCGAACTGACCGGCACGAAACGGGTGGTGATGATGCTGGTCGGCGGCGGGATGCGCGTCGCGCTTGCGACCACGCATCTAGCGCTGAAGGATGTGCCAGCGGCGATCACGACAGCGCTGCTGGAGAATGTGCTGGTCATCATCCGGCGTGATCTGCAACAGCGCTTCGGCATCGAACAGCCGCGCATCCTGGTGGCGGGTTTGAACCCGCATGCGGGCGAGGGCGGTTATCTGGGGCGCGAAGAGATCGACGTGATGATTCCCGTGCTGGACAAATTGCGCGCTGCGGGTATGGACGTCAGCGTACCGATGCCGGCTGATACCCTGTTTACCCCGCAGAAGCTGGCACAGTGCGATTGTGTGCTGGCGATGTATCACGATCAGGGTCTGCCGGTGTTGAAGCACGCCAGCTTCGGCCTGGGCGTGAATGTCACGCTGGGTCTACCCATCATCCGTACCTCGGTGGATCACGGAACGGCGCTGGATCTGGCGGGATCCGGTCAGGCCGATGGCGGTAGTCTGCTGGAAGCGATCAGGCTTGCCGCCGCGATGAAAGCATTCGCGCCGGCGCAAAACGAACATATGCATCGTGCATAAAGCCGAAAACCATTTTAGTTCCGGCCGCGCACGCTGCGCGTATGTGCCCGCGCCGAAATGCCATGACGGGTGTTCGCGGTGAGTCACCAGGCCAAGAAGCGTTTTGGCCAGAACTTCCTGGTCGATGAGCGCATCATCGGCGACATCATTTCTGCGATCCGGCCCGAAGCGCAGGACAATATGGTCGAGATCGGGCCGGGCCTGGGTGCGCTGACCCGGCCGTTGCTGAAAAGACTGGATCACCTGCATGTGGTGGAGATCGATCGCGACATCATCGCGCGACTGGAGCAGGATTATCCCCGGGACAAGGCGAATTCGAAACTGACTATCCATGGCGGAGACGCGCTGGAATTTGATATCGCGACCCTGCCCGCTCCTCTGCGTATCGTCGGCAACCTGCCATACAATATTTCTTCGCCTTTGCTGTTTCATTTTGCCGGCTATGCCGAGCGCATCCGCGACATGCATTTCATGTTGCAGGATGAAGTGGTCGAACGCATGGTAGCAGAACCTTCCACGCCCGCGTACGGGAGGCTATCGGTGATGCTGCAATACCGATTCCATATGGAGAAGCTGCTCGACGTACCGCCGGAGTCGTTTCGTCCCGCGCCCAAGGTGGATTCCGCCATCGTGCGCATGCGCCCCCTGCCAGCCGGCGAGATCCTGGTGAAGAATGAAAAATTATTTGCCGCGCTGGTCAGGACCGCATTCGGGCAACGCCGGAAAACGCTGCGCAACACGTTGCGCGGTTATCTGAACGAAGCGGACTTCGTGCAGCTGGGTATCGACGCCCAGTTGCGTGCCGAGAACCTCGGTGTGGCGGAATTCGCCGGGGCGGCGAATTTCCTGAACCAGCGCCAGCGGGTCGGCTAAGCGCTGCGTTTCTCGATCAGCTCGATCTTGTACCCGTCCGGATCTTCGACAAACGCGATCACCGTGCTGCCGTGTTTCATCTTGCCGGCCTCGCGCACCACCCTGCCGCCGCGTTGTTTGATGTTTTCGCAGGCGGCACCGGCGTCTTCCACGGCAATGGCGATATGGCCATAGGCAGTGCCGAGATCGTATTTTTCCACGCCCCAGTTGTGGGTGAGTTCGATCACCGCCCCGCTGGCCTCGTCGCTATAGCCGACAAATGCCAGCGTGAATTTTCCATCAGGGTAGTCGTTGCGGCGCAGCAATTTCATGCCGAGCACACCGGTATAGAAGGCGAGCGATCTTTCCAGGTCGGCTACGCGCAGCATGGTATGCAGTATGCGCATAAGATTGACTCCAGTGATGATTGTATTCGGTGGCCGCTATCATATAGGGTAAAATGCGGGCACGCGCGCCCACTCTAATATTCTTAGCCGAGACCATGTCCGAAACTTTCCCGTTAGTGATGGCGTTTGCCGCAACCGACCCCAGCGGGGGAGCGGGTTTGCAGGCTGATCTGTTGACCATATCCAGCATGGGTTGTCACCCATTGTCGGTCGTCACCGCGATCACTGTTCAGGACACCAGCGGTGTGGATGATGTGATGCCGATCGACCCGGAATGGGTGGTCGACCAGGCCAGGGCGATGCTGGAGGATGTACCGGTTGCGGCTTTCAAGATCGGCCTGCTCGGCAGTGTCGAAAACATCGCGGCGATCGCCGAAGTATTGGCGGACTATCCGGATATCCCGTTGGTGCTCGATCCGATACTGGCTTCGGGGCGCGGCGACGAATTGGCCAATGAAGATATGCTGGATGCAATGCGCGAGCTGCTGATCCCGCAGACCACCATCATCACGCCAAACAGCATGGAAGCCCGGCGCCTGGCCCTCGATGAAGACAATGAGGAAGATGATCCGACGCTGGAAGAATGCGCCAAGCGGATATTGAGCATGGGCTGCGAATACGTGCTGATCACCGGCACGCATGAGCAGACGCCCAAGGTCACCAACACTTTGTACAGTGAGCGCGGTGTGATCAGCAGCGACAGCTGGGCGCGTTTGCCGGGGATATATCACGGCTCCGGCTGCACCCTGGCATCCGCGATCGCCGCATTGATGGCGCAGGGTGTCGCCGTTCCGGAAGCGGTCAAGGAGGCCCAGGAATATACCTGGCAAACCCTGAACGCCGGCTTTCGACCCGGCATGGGACAGCACATACCGGATCGTCTGTTCTGGGCGCGTGGTGAAGAAGATGATGATGAGTCGCAATCCGAGCTGCCGAATTAGCGGTTTATACGCGATCACACCGGACGAATCGGATACTGCGGCGTTGCTGCGCAAGGCCGTGCTGGTTTTGGCCGGCGGGGCACGGGTGCTGCAGTACCGCAACAAGGCAGCTGATGCCTCGTTGCGAGCAGAGCAAGCCGGAAAATTGCGTGCGTTGAGCAGAGAGTACGCTGTCCTGTTGATCATCAATGACGATGTGGCATTGGCCAGGCTGGTGGATGCCGACGGCGTGCATCTCGGCGGCGATGACGGCAGTGTGGCTACCGCGCGTGCGCTATTGGGCGACGATAAAATTATCGGCGTATCTTGCTATAATCGCGCAGCTTTGGCGCATGAAGCAGTTCGTCAGGGTGCCGATTACGTTGCATTCGGCAGCTTCTTTTCTTCTTCAGTGAAACCGGATGCGGTGACTGCCTTGCCTGAATTACTGGGGCAGGCACGCCGCGAGTTGGCAGTCCCTTTGGTGGCGATAGGTGGCATCACCGTGCAGAATGGCCCAGGTTTGCTGGCGGCGGGCGCAGATGCGTTGGCGGTGATTTCTTCGTTGTTCGATGTAACGGATATACAGAAAGCTGCACAGGATTTTTCAAAACTTTTTTCTCATCAATATTAATTTCAGGGCTGCGCACCATGACCTCACACAATACCGGGATTTCCCGAAATCAGTCTCTGTTCGAGCAATCGCAACGCATCATTCCCGGCGGCGTGAATTCGCCGGTGCGCGCGTTCAAATCGGTGGGTGGCACGCCGCTGTTTTTCAAACGCGGTCAGGGTGCTTACGTGTGGGATGAGGACGGAAAACGTTACATCGATTATGTTAATTCCTGGGGACCGATGATCGTCGGTCATTGTCATCCGCAAGTGGTCAGGGCGGTACAAGATGCGGCGGCGCAGGGTCTGGGTTTCGGTGCGCCGACTTCAGCCGAGCTGGAGATCGCCGAGTTGCTGTGCAAGCTGTTGCCCAGCCTGGAGATGGTACGTCTGGTGAGTTCCGGCACCGAAGCCACGATGACCGCGATCCGCCTGGCGCGCGGTTTTACCGGGCGCAGCCGCATCATCAAATTTGAGGGTTGCTATCACGGTCATTCCGACGGCCTTCTGGTCAAGGCCGGCTCGGGGGCGCTGACATTCGGGCAGCCGAGTTCGTCAGGGGTGCCGGCCGAGATCGCCGCGCTCACCACGGTGCTGGACTACAACGATGTGGTCGGGCTGGAGCGCACCTTCGCCGAGATGGGCAAGGAGATCGCTGCCGTGATCGTCGAGCCGGTGGCGGGCAACATGAACCTGATCCTGCCCAAGCGCGAGTTCCTCGATGCAATGCGTACGCTGTGTACCAAGCACGGCGCAGTGCTGATCCTGGACGAAGTCATGTCCGGTTTCCGCGTCGGTTTGCAGGGCGCGCATGGGCATTACGGCATCAAACCGGATTTGCTCACGCTCGGCAAGGTGATGGGCGGAGGCTTGCCTGCCGCTGCATTCGGCGGGCGTCGCGACATCATGCAATGTCTGGCCCCTCTCGGCGCGGTATATCAGGCCGGTACCCTGTCCGGCAATCCGGTGGCGGTAGCGGCGGGCATGGCGACACTGAAGCTGGTTCAAGCGCCCGGCTTCTACGAGCAATTGACCAGGGTCGCCAAACAATTGACCGAAGGTTTGAGCGCCAGCGCGAAATCGCACGGCGTCGCATTCAGCGCACAAGCCATCGGCAGCATGTTCGGGCTGTATTTCAGCAAGGCCGTGCCGACTTCGTATGCCGAAGTCATGGCCAGCGACAAGGCGGCGTTCAACCGTTTCTTTCATGCCATGCTGGCTGAAGGCGTGTATCTTGCACCTTCCGCATTCGAAGCGGGCTTCGTGTCAGCGGCGCACACCGAAGCGGACATCGCTGCGACCATCGCTGCAGCCGACAAGATTTTCGCGACCTGGAAGTAATGGGACTGTTTTCGCAAGCGGCTTTCTATACCACCGTCAATCATCTGAAAGATTTGCCGCTGCATGGCGGCAAAGAAGTGGCGTTCGTCGGACGATCCAATGCGGGCAAGTCGAGCGCGATCAACACGCTGGCAAATCATGTGCGCCTGGCCTATACCAGCAAGACGCCGGGGCGTACCCAGCACCTGAATTACTTTTCGCTGGGCAACAATAATTTTCTGGTGGATCTGCCCGGTTACGGCTACGCCAAAGTCCCGCCCGAGAGCAAACGCCATTGGGAAGCTTTGCTCAGCGGGTACTTGCAAACGCGTGGAGAGTTGTGCGGTCTGGTGGTGATCATGGACTCGCGCCATCCGCTGACTGAACTCGATGAGAGCATGCTGGACTGGTTTGCGCCGACCGGCAAACCGGTGCATATTCTGCTCACCAAGTCGGACAAACTTAGTCGGCAACAAGCCACGTTGCTCTTGAATCGGGTAAAATCGCACCTTGCCGAGCATTTTCCGCATTGCTCCGTGCAATTATTTTCCAGCTTGAAAAAGCTGGGCATGGAAGAGGCCGAAGCGGTGATTGCTGGTTGGCTGGCGGATGAACAAAAGCAAATTGTTTAGGTGGCAGGCTTCATGATGACAGCCGTCACCAGCAGTCGAATGAAATCCGGTTATCTACAGTGCATTGCGATAAGCCGCGGGGCTGAGCTTGGTTGACAAAAAAATGCCCCCAGCCAAAGGGGGAGGCCGGGGGCAAAGTCTTAACAAGGTTAAGACACACGCTCAGGGAGGAGAAACGTGGAATGACTCACATCATTCAGTACGTCAGATAAGCAGTTTCTAACATAGTTCCAAAAAAAGTGAAATTTTAAGGAAAATCATGCAAACACTTGGACGATACCCACACATCAGAATGCGGCGCATGCGCCACGATGCCTTTTCACGAGACCTGATGCGTGAGCATGTGCTTACACCATCAGATTTTATCTATCCGGTTTTTGTGCTGGAAGGCAGCAACAAGGTCGAAGATGTGAAGTCCATGCCCGGGGTGCAGCGCAAGACACTGGACCTGTTGCTCAAAGACGCCGAGCAGTGCGTGAAACTTGGTATTCCGGTGATGGCGATCTTTCCGGTGATAGACAAACCGTTGAAAAGCCTGGACGCGAGCGAAGCCTACAACCCGAAAGGTCTGGTGCCGCGCGTAGTCGCAGCGCTGAAGAAGAATTTCCCGGAGCTCGGGGTGATGACTGACATAGCCCTCGATCCTTACACCAGCCATGGTCAAGACGGTCTGATCGACGATAGCGGCTATGTGCTTAACGATGAAACCGTTGCGGTGCTGGTGCGGCAGGCACAAGTGCACGCTGCCGCGGGCGCGGACATCGTTGCGCCCTCAGACATGATGGACGGGCGCATCGGCGCGGTGCGGGCCGCTCTCGATGCCGACAAACACATCCACACCCGCATCATGGCTTACTCGGCCAAATATGCCTCCAGTTTTTACGGCCCGTTCCGTGATGCCGTGGGATCCAGTGCCAACCTGGGTGCCGGCAACAAGTACACTTACCAGATGGATCCGGCCAATTCAGACGAAGCGCTTTGGGAAGTCGGCATGGATCTTCAGGAGGGCGCGGATATGGTGATGGTCAAGCCCGGCATGCCCTATCTCGATATCGTCAGGCGTGTGAAGGACGAATTCAAGGCACCCACCTTCGTCTATCAGGTCAGCGGTGAGTACGCGATGCTCAAGGCGGCGGCACAGAACGGCTGGTTGAACGAGCAAGCGTGTGTGCTGGAATCCTTGCTGGCGTTCAAGCGCGCCGGGGCGGACGGGATACTGACCTACTTTGCACTGGATGCGGCGAATTGGCTGAAGGAATAAGCGGCAAGTTTTGATTTGTTCATGGCTCAAGCAGCCAACAAAGCTGCTACCGCCGCAATATCTGCATGGGTCTCCGGATGACGACTACCGCTGTGGCGGGCGCTTTCGGGCAGCACGATGATGTGTGTCTGGGTTCCGGAATCGGCGGTCAGGGTGTAGCTGGGTACGGAATCTTCGCGTCCGTTGACGCGCACCTTCCATACACCATCCTCAAACCCAATCTTGTTTTTTAGCAGAAACAGCAAGACGGCTTTCGCGTCGTCGCTGAACAACATGAGATTGATATCTGACCCGTTGCCGGCATTGCCGCCCAGCACCGAACCTGTCAAATAGGGGTGGAACTCAGCCAGCATGCGCATGTTGGCTAGTGCCTGTTCGCGCAGATGGCGCAAAATGGCGGGGTGGCTTTGCTGCTGGTAGAGCGCGCGATAGCTGTGCAGGGCTTCATCCACTTCCTGATTGCTGGGCAAGTGTTGGGTGTCTGCCGCGCCGAGTTGCCGGGCTGCTTTGCGTTTTGCAAATGCGTGATCGGTGATGCCATCTTCCGCCATCAGTTTGGCGGTGTGATAGGCCAATTGCTCGCGCATCAGGTCACGCCGATTTGCATATTCTCTTGAGGAGCGTTCTTTGGGCATGGTTCAGAGCAGCTGGTCTTTGATGGTGTCCGACGGTTTTGCTTCTTCACTGGGTGTAGGCGCGGCGTGTTCGGGCGGGACGTTTTCCTGGTAGAAGTATTCTATGCGCGGACTATTGTCATCACGGAATCCATCGTCATTGATGTGTACCGCAACCATGTTGTCCGGCATGGTATAAACAGCCTCAGGCACGTCCTTGAGCACTTTGCCCATATAGCCCATCCAAATCGGCAGGGCCGCCCCGCCACCTGTTTCACGGTCCCCCAGACTGCGTGGTTGGTCATAGCCCATCCATGCGATACCGACAACGGTCGGGTGAAAACCGCAGAACCAGGCATCGATGGAGTCATTGGTCGTGCCGGTCTTGCCCGCCAGGTCTTGCCGACCGAGTTGCATGGCACGGATGCCGGTGCCGTGTTTGACCACGTCCTGCAACATGCTGACCATGGTATAGGCGTTGCGCACATCGATTATCTGCTTCGCACCATTTCCCGGTACATCTGGCACGGTCTGGCTGAGCACGGTTCCGCGGGCATCCTCGATGCGGTTTATAAAATAGGCAGGTTCAATGAATCCGCCGTTGGCGAATACTGAATATGCGGTCAGCATCTGCAACGGGGTAACCGACCCTGCACCTAGCGCCATGGTCAGGTAAGCCGGGTATTTGGTGGCATCGAAGCCGAATCTTGAGATGTAGTCTTTGGCATACTGGGGTGTGATGGACTGCAATATGCGTATCGAAATCAAGTTTTTGGACTTGATCAGGCCCATGCGCATACGCATCGGACCTTCAAATTTCCCGTCGTAATTCTTGGGTTCCCAAGGCTCGTTGCCGGTTTGCTCGGCATCAAAGATCAAGGGTGCGTCGTTGATCACCGTGGCCGGTGTAAAGCCCTTTTCCAGTGCGGCCGAATACACGAACGGTTTGAAGCTGGAACCCGGCTGTCTCCATGCCTGGGTGATATGGTTGAACTGGTTGTCATTGAAATCGAAGCCGCCGATCAATGAGTAGATGGCACCGGTGCGCGGATCACCTGAAACAAAGGCCGCTTCTACCTGGGGCAGCTGATTTATTTGCCATACACCCTGATCATCCTTGCGCAGTCTGACGATGGAGCCGATATTGATGCGCTGGTTCAAGGCAACCTTCTTGTTCAGCGCCGATTGTGCGAATATCAGCGCGTCGCCGCTGACCTCAACGGTTTCACCACCCTTGCAATAAGCCCGGATCATCTTGGGTGTTGCTTCGAGAACCACGGCAGGGATCAGATCATCGCTGTCTTTGACATCCTGCAGGGCTTCATCCAGTTGTTCGGTGTTGGTGGTGTCTCCGTGCAAGTCAACAAAGCTTTCCGGGCCGCGATAGCCCTGCCTGCGGTCATAATCCAGAACGCCGATGCGGACCGCTTGATAAGCGGCGAGTTGATCCTTGTCCCGAATCGTGGTGTAAACCCTGAAGCCTTGTGTATAGGTGTCATCCTGATACTTTTCATAGACAGCCTGCCTGACCATTTCAGACAGGAAGTCTGCTTTTACACCGAATCCCTGATTTCCGTGCATCGTCACGATAGGCTGTTGTTGCGCCAGTTCATATTGTTCGTCGCTGATGTAATTTAACTCATGCATGCGGCGCAGGACATACAGTTGACGGAGCTTCGCGCGTTTCGGGTTGACGACCGGATTATAGGAAGAGGGTGCTTTGGGCAAGCCGGCTAGCATGGCCGCTTCGGCAATCGTAACCTGACCGAGCGGTTTGCCGAAGTAAACTTGAGCAGCCGTGGCAAATCCATAAGCGCGCTGGCCGAGATAAATCTGGTTGATATAAAGCTGCAGTATCTCGTCCTTGCTCAAATTGTGCTCGATCTTGAACGTGAGCATCACTTCGTTGAATTTGCGCGATAGGGTCTTTTCTTTGGTCAGAAAGAAATTTCTTGCAACTTGCATGGTGATCGTGCTGGCACCTTGTTTAGCCGAGCCGGAAGTGAAATTGGAAAATGCAGCGCGGACTACTCCCATATAATCCACACCGCCATGCTCATAAAACCGGTCGTCCTCCGCGGCAAGTATGGCCTGTTTCATTACCTCAGGCACCTCGGAGATTTTGACCAGAGCGCGGCGTTCTTCCCCGAATTCGCTGAGCAAGGTGCCATCCGCACTATAGATCCGCAGGGGGATCTTGGGGCGATAGTCCGTCAACGCCTCCAGTGAAGGCAGCGTCGGATAAGCCAGCATGGCCGCCAAACCCAGCAATATTGCGGGAAGCAAAAGAAATGTCAGTGCAGCAAGTATGAGGGGAAGCCAGCGACGCGAAAGCATGTGCAGTTATCCGAAATTGAGTAAACAGTGGTATTGTGTGCGAAATTATATCGGCTATGCGAATATAAATTACCCTAAAAATAGCTTTACACGATTTATAGTTATTGCTAGGATTTAATCCAATTTGTACAAATAGAGTGCTAACCAGTCAATGCTTAAAGTAAATTTTGACATACCGTTGGACTTTTTATGGGCTAAATCTCCGCCGCTGATCGGTGTGGATATCAGCGCGTCATCAGTCAAGATGGTCGAATTGAGTGAGTCGTCCAAAAGGGGAACTTACACCATCGAGCGATATGCAATCGAGTTACTGCCGAAAGACGCAATCACGGACGGCAATATCAATAATCTTGATGCCGTGGCAGAGACGATGCAGCGTGCCTGGAAGCGGATGGGAACGAGGATCAAGAACGTCAGCTTGGCTTTACCTGCTGCTGCCGTGATCACAAAGAAGATCCTGTTGCCTGCAGGACTGCGCGAAGAAGATCTGGAGTATCAAGTCGAATCCGAAGCCAACCAGTACATCCCGTTTGCTTTGGAAGAAGTCAATCTCGACTTTCAAGTGATAGGGCCGTCGGCTGAAAATACCGAAGAATTAGACGTGTTGCTGGCGGCTTCGCGCAAAGCCAACGTCGAAGACCGTGTTGCTGCGGCTCAATTGGCAGGACTGAAAACGGTTGTCATGGATGTTGAGCCGTATGCCGCAGAAACGGCATTCGAGCAGATCCGGTTTCAGCTTCCTGAAGCGGCCGAAGACAAGTGCGTGGCACTGATAGACATCGGGGCAAATGTGATGAACGTCAATGTATTGCGCAATGGGCAGTCGGTTTATTCGAGGGATCAGCAGGTTGGCGGAGATCAATTGACGCAACAGATTCAGGGCGTGTTCGGCCTGTCTGCCGATGAGGCGGAGTCAGCCAAGCGCAACGGCGGTTTGCCCGACAACTATGAAAGTGATGTTCTGTCGCCTTTCCGTGAAAATGTGGTGACGGAAATTGCACGTGCGTTGCAGTTTTTCTTTACATCGACGCAATTTCATGAAGTGGATTACATCGTGCTTTCGGGCGGGTGTGCGGCGTTGCCCGGGCTGGATGATGCGGTCGCAACCCGCACTCAGGTCAGCACTATGGTGGCTAACCCGTTTGCCTTGATGTCCTTGTCGAGCAGGATCAAGCCAAGGCAATTGCAAACCGATGCGCCTTCGTTGATTATCGCTTGCGGTTTGGCTATGCGGAGGTTCGACCCATCGTGATACGCGTAAACCTGTTACCGCATCGAGCAGAAAAGCGGCGTGCCCGCCAAATCCAGTTTATTGCGCTATGTGTTATCTCAGTGGTGTTGGCCGGTTTCCTGATCGGGACAGTGGAGGTTGCCATCAGTACGCAAATCTCCTACCAGGAAAGGCGCAATGCCTACCTGAAGCAAGAGACGTCGGTGTTGGACAAGCAGATCGCAGAAATCAAAAAGCTGCGCGAACAGACGCAGTCATTGCTGGCGCGCAAGAATGTGGTGGAAGGTTTGCAAAGTACCCGTTCGGATGTAGTGCATCTGCTGGATCAGATGTTACGCATATTGCCGGATGGAGTGTATCTCCTGTCGCTCAAGCAGACCGGCAACAGGATAGACCTGGTAGGCTTTGCGCAATCAAGCGCACGCGTCTCCACCTTGATGCGTGCGATAGAAGATTCACCTTGGCTGGACTCCCCGGCATTGGTTGAAATCCACGCAACCGGTTCCGGTACAAAACGTATCAACCAGTTTAAATTGAACTTCAATTTGTCCAAGCCCAGTGTCGAAACCAGCGGCAATAAAAAATAAGGTATCAAGATGAATCTGGATAACCTGAAGAAAAGCTTCGCCGACCTGAAGAATCTTAATCCCAAGACGCCAGGTGCGTGGCCATGGTCGGCAAAGATCATGGCGTTCGTGGCCTTGTTTGTTGCAGTTGTCGTGGCCGGAGTATTCCTTTTGCTGCAGGACGAATGGGAAAACCTGAACAAAGCTAAAGCAGAAGAGGGTCAGCTGAAGGAAACTTACCTGAACAAAAAGCGGGAGGCGATCAACCTGGATTTGATCAAGAAACAGCTTACTGAAACACAGGAATCGTTTGGCGCATTGCTCAAACAGTTGCCAAGCAAATCAGAAATGGATGCTCTATTGACAGATATCAACCAGGCTGGTCTGGGCCGCGGGCTTCAGTTTGAATTATTTCGCCCGGGAGCCGAAAAGATGAATGGGGCGTTCGCCGAACAACCGATCACGATCAAGGTAACCGGAAACTATGATGACATCGGCCGGTTTTCCAGCGACATCGCGATGTTGCCGCGCATCGTAACGCTTAACAATATTTCGATTGCTTCCGTAAGCGGCGGGCTGACCATGGACGCCGAAGCGAAAACATTCCGCTATCTGGATGAATCAGAAGTTGCCGCGCAGAAAAAATCGGCTAAAGCGGGAGCGAATCAGAAATGAAGCTGATCTATTTGGCACTGGTTTCACTGTTGCTGGCTGGGTGCGGCGGGGAAGAATTCCAGGATCTGCGCGATTTCGTCAAGAATTCCGGTGCCGATATGCGTGGCAAGATCGAGCCGCCGCCGGAGGTGAAACCATACGAATATTTTGCATACAACAATGAGACTAACCTGCCTGACCCATTTCAGCCGCGCAAGCAGGAAGCTCAATCCGGAGGCAGAGCAGGAATCAATCAGCCCGATTTCGATCGCCCCAAGGAGGCATTGGAGGAGTTCCCGCTGGAGAGTCTGAAAATGGTTGGCTACCTTAACATGAACAAAGTGGGTTATGCGGTGATACGCGCTACCGATTCAAAACTGTATCGGGTCAAGGCAGGAAATCACATAGGCACGAACTTCGGTTTGATTGAACAGGTTAGCGATACAGAAATCAAGGTCAAAGAGATGGTTCAAGACAGCGCGGGCGACTGGACTGAACGCTTGAGCAGCCTGCAATTAATTGAATGATTTAGGAGCAAAATAATGAAACAGATTGCTGACACAGCCTTTAATTCGTTCTTTGAGCGAATCTTGTCGCGCTTCATTCCGGTGAAGGGCGCTGGTGAACTATTGCGCCAATGCTTCAGAAACAGAAGATATGATATGACGCCAAACAAGGTTGTGCGTCACGTCATTCAGTTGTTGGCGGTTCTGACCGGCTTCGGCCTCATGAGTGTTCAGGCGCAGGCGGCAGATGCACAAAACAGTATTTCCGCGCTGAGTGTCAGTTCGGGTGGCGACGGGACGATGACCATCAAGGTCGAGCTGGCCCAGGCACTGACTAACCCGCCGGCCGGATTCACGATCAACACTCCTCCGCGCATCGCGTTCGATTTCCCGGATACTGCAAACGGGTTGGGGAAATCGGTTCAGGATTTTTCGGAAGGCGATTTGCGCAGCGCGAATATCGTTCAAGCCGGCAGCCGAACCCGACTGGTGGTAAACCTGAATCAAATGCTCACGTACGACAGCAAGATCGAGGGTAACAACCTGCTGATCACTCTGCATGGCAAGCCGACGGATATGGCGGTCAGCGGCAATGCGCGCTTTGCCGAGGTAAAGCAGGGGGCACGGCAACACGAGTTACGCGATATAGATTTTCGGCGCGGCAAGAACGGTGAAGGCCGCATCCAGGTAGATCTGTCCGATCCTGGTATCGGGATAGACATACGGCAGCAGGGCACGTCATTGATCGTGGATTTCCACAAGACCAGTTTGCCGCGCAACTTACAACGCAAGCTCGATGTGGCCGATTTTGCCACGCCGGTGCAAGGTGTTGATACCTTCGCACAGGGCGACAACGTGCGTATGGTGATCGAACCCACCGGCAACTGGGAGCATTCCGCCTACCAGACAGATAATAAATTCATAGTCGAAGTGAAGCCGGTCGTGGTCGATGCTGACAAGCTTGGCAAGGCCAGCAAGGTTGGCTATACGGGCGAAAAGCTGACGCTGAATTTCCAGAAGATCGATGTGCGCGAAGCATTGAACGTGATTGCCGATTTCACTGAGACAAACATGGTGATCAGCGACACCGTCAAGGGCAATCTCACGCTGCGTTTGAAAGATGTTCCGTGGGATCAGGCTTTTGACATCATTCTGCAGAGCCGCGGTCTGGATATGCGCAAAAACGGGAATGTGATTCAGGTCGCGCCGCGCGAAGAAATAGCGGCCAAGGAAAAAATCGAATTGACCTCGCGCCAGGAGATATCCGAGCTGGAGGATTTGCGCACGGAGAGTTTTCAGATAAGTTACCAGAAGGCCGATGCGCTGGCTGCCCTGCTGTCGAACAAGGATCAGCGCATCCTCTCCAAGCGTGGCAGCGCAGTCGTGGATACGCGCACCAACACCCTGTTCATACAAGATACGCCGGACCGGCTCGAAGAAGCCCGTAAATTGATCAAGCAGGTCGATGTGCCGATACGCCAGGTGATGATCGAGGCACGCGTGGTCGAGGCCTCTGACAAGTTCGGCAAGGATCTGGGCGTAAGGCTCGGCTACAATTCAACAGACGCGTTTTCGGTGGGCAACAGCACGCGGTTGTTTGGGAATATCGGCGCGAATACGCCAACCGCCGGCCCATTGACGGGCACAACCATGCCCGCCAACACACCCAATGTCAATTTGCCCGTTGCGGGTGCGGGTACCTTCTCCATGCTGTTATTCAACAGCTCTGTCAGCAAATTGTTATCCGTTGAATTGACAGCGCTTGAAACTGACAGCAAGGGTAAGGTTATTTCCAGTCCGCGTGTTGTTACATCGGATCAGACCGAAGCGACGATTGCGACTGGCACCGAGGTGCCATATCAGCAAGCCAGCAGCAGCGGGGCAACCAATGTGGCATTCAAAAGCGCGACGTTGAGTTTATCGGTCAAACCTCAAATCACCCCTGACGACCATGTCATCATGGACATCAAGGTAAACAAGGACTCGGTCGGCACACTCTACGCGGGTGTTCCCAGCATCGATACCAATTCAGTGACCACCCAGGTGTTGGTGGAAAACGGCGGTACGGTGGTGATAGGCGGTGTGTATGCCCAGACACAAACCAACGGCGAAAGCAAAGTTCCGTTGCTGGGCGATATCCCGGTTCTGGGTTACCTGTTCAGGTCCAGGTCCAAGGTTGACAACAAGAGCGAGTTGCTGGTCTTCATCACGCC
Source organism: Burkholderiales bacterium (assembly GCA_038203435.1). GTDB lineage: Bacteria > Pseudomonadota > Gammaproteobacteria > Burkholderiales > Gallionellaceae > Gallionella. Next base: position 1,795 of record JBBRDZ010000023.1, on the reverse strand, counting down.
GAAAATCATCAAGGATGCAATGAGTTTACGCTAGGCAAGGCGTTGCAATAGCCCCCTTGCAAGGTGATTGCACGAAAAGCCCGGCTGGTCCGGGCTTTTGTTTTTATCGTTTACAATATGCGCCATGCAGATCAACCAAGAGAACGAGGCTGAAAATCACCGCCCCGACAACCGCCGCAAGTTGCACTCGGGCAATTTGATCCTGGTAGGCATGATGGGTTCGGGAAAATCAACGGTCGGGCGGGTGCTGGCCAGACAGCTGGGCATGGAGTTTGTGGACAGCGACGAGGAAATCATCAAGCGTACCGGCGTGACGGTTCCGCACATTTTCGATATCGAGGGTGAGGCCGGATTTCGCCAGCGTGAGGTTGTGGCGATACGAGATCTGGTTTGCCGCGACAACATGGTGTTGGCAACAGGGGGCGGTGCGGTGCTCGATGAGCAGAACCGGCTCAGCCTGCAGCAGAATGGGATCGTCATCTATCTCAAGGCGAGTGTGCATGACCTGTGGCAACGTACCCGTCATGATCGCAATCGGCCGTTGTTACAGACTGACAATCCGCGCGCCAAGTTGACTGAGCTGTTTCAGCAGCGCGATCCGCTGTATACGCGGGTGTCGGATATCGTTGTGCAGAGCGGCAAGCAGAGCGCGCATGCTCTGGTATTGCACCTTGCCGACCAGATCAAAGCATACAAGAACAATTGCGAATCAGTTTGAACGGAACATCATGCAAACACTTACAGTAGGATTAGGCGAGCGCAGCTACCCGATACATGTTGGTCACGGGCTGCTCGATCAGGCAGAGTTGCTGCAAGCGCATGTGCCGCGCAAACGGGTAGCCATCGTGACCAATACCACGGTTGCCCCACTTTATCTGGAGGGGTTGCAGCATGCTTTGCTGGGCATCGGTGTCAGCAACATCAGCATCATCTTGCCAGACGGCGAGGAATTCAAAACATCCGAGACACTGAACCTCGTCTACGATGCGCTCCTCAAGAATCGTTGCGAGCGCAGCACCCCGTTGGTTGCGTTGGGCGGGGGTGTGATCGGCGATATGACCGGCTATGCTGCCGCAACCTATTTGCGGGGCGTGCCGTTCATCCAGGTGCCGACCACGCTGCTGGCGCAAGTGGATTCATCGGTGGGCGGCAAGACCGGCATCAATCACCCGCTGGGCAAAAACATGATAGGCGCATTTTACCAGCCCCGACTGGTGCTTGCGGACACGGCCACACTGGATACTTTGCCGGATGTCGAGCTGTCGGCAGGACTGGCCGAGGTCATCAAGTACGGATTGATACGCGACCTGCCTTTTCTCGATTGGCTGGAAATCAACATGGACAAGTTGCTGGCCCGTGACAGCGCTGCGCTGCAATATGCGATTACCCGCAGTTGCCAGAACAAGGCCGAGGTGGTCGCGGCGGATGAGCGCGAAAGCGGCGAGCGCGCGCTTCTTAATCTCGGCCATACCTTCGGGCATGCCATCGAGACCGGCATGGGTTACGGCAACTGGTTGCATGGTGAAAGTGTCGCCGCCGGCACCGTGATGGCAGCGGACCTGTCGCAGCGACTGGGCTGGATCAATACGCAGGATGTGGCCCGTATCCGCAAGTTGTTCGATCGGGCCAGGCTGCCGGTGTCGGCCCCCGATCTGGGCGTGGACAGATATCTGGAATTGATGGGATTGGACAAGAAAGTCGAAGGCGGCAAGATGCGCTTCGTGTTGCTCAAGCAGATCGGCCTGGCCGTGCTTCGCGGCGATGTGCCGCCGGAGCTGCTGCGGCAAACCCTGCA
>JBBRDZ010000022.1:0-23538 GCA_038203435.1 Burkholderiales bacterium | reverse complement strand
TGGGAGCTCAGGGCAAGGTCGAAGGCGACAGCCTGTCGATACCCAATACCTTGAACATGGCGGTACTTGCCACGGCAGGTTATGAAAAATCCAACCAGGCTGCGGGCCCGGGACCGAACAAAACAACCGGCGATGGTGCATTCTACGTGCCCGGGACTGGCGGAGAATTGGCAGTGTTGTTTGGTGGTCGGGTGACCGAGAATACGGGGTTCCTGTCCGAGATAGGCACGGGAGGTTCTGTCGCAGGCACGGTTGTGGCGGGCACCCATAGCTCGGCCAAGCTGCCGATGATGTTTGACCTGACTTCTTCCGAGTTGAAAGTTGAAGAGGGCACGCTTGCAGGTGTTGTCCCTTTCACCACGGATGATCATGGTGCATCTTACGGTTTCGAATTGCTGAATACCGGGGCCAATGTCGTACATTTGATGAGCCCCGTCGCCGGACTCAACGGAGCCCATAGCGCGGCACTTTCTGCACAGCAATTCATCGGGACCGATGGCCCGGCAACAGGGTTCGCAATGGTGGTGAACAATGCCACTGGCTTCATCAATCTGAGCAAATTCAACCAGAGCGGAGTTTCAAGGGGTACCCTGGCAGTGCTCGGATCCACTTATCTGCGCGTCGCCGGGACGTTCGATCTGGCCGGATGGGATGCCGGCGCCGGCTTTCAGATATGGAGCGGCAATTCGGCCGTCTATCTCGCCGGTACAGGAACATATGCCTACTCGGATACCAAGGCGAGCGCCATCGACGGGCAATTGCAAGGCAGGGTAGGCAATCTGCCCGCAGGCTTTTATATCAGTTACGCAACCGCGCCGGCCGGCACGAACAGCTACAACATGGATCCGGCAACTGCACTGCCGGGCACCGCGACCAAAAGCGCCTTGAATATCTCAACCGAAGTGGGCGTGATACCTGAAAAAGTGACGTTGGGAGCGGCCATACGCTTTGGCAAGAGCGGCGTCGCGACAGGTGCTCCAGGCAGCAATGCCAGTGATAATGCGATCACGCTGATGGCAACCTACAAGCTGGCGCAGAACATGCTGGCATCATTCACGCTCTCTAACGCAAGCGGGGGCTACTGGGATGCGGCCCACCAAAATGCGCTGGGCAGCGGCACCACCACGCTCAGTCTGTTCAGCGCGTTTTAAACATTTCGTTACAAAATACTCCCCCACAGATTTGGTTGCGGCATGAAACTACGTGTGCTAGCGCACGTATGTTCAAGGGAAAAGGATGTATAAGCAATGAAATCAAGCAGGATATTCGCTCAAGCCCCGATGAACCCGTATGAAACTTCGCGGTTTTGATATAACGCCACCCTGGTTGATTCCAACTCGCTTGTTTGATTTTAGATTCTCTAAAGACCAAAGGAGATACCATGAACAAATTGATACTTTTCTTGCTCAGTATATTTGTGACCACTGCATTTGCTCCGCAAGCATCGGCGTTGCCGCTGTTTGCGCGACAAACCGGCATGGAATGCGCGGCGTGTCACTTCCAGCACTTCCCGATGCTGACCGCGTTTGGTCGGGCATTCAAATCCGGCGCTTTTTCCATGATGGGTGCACAGGGGAAAGTGGAAGGGGATAGTCTCTCCATTCCGAACACGCTGAATATGGCAGTACTCACCACTGCCGGCTATACCAAGACCAATCGTGATAGTACGGCTGATTTAGCTGCACTCAATGGTGGTCTACCAACCCCTGGCATGAGGAGCACCGGTAATGGCGCGTTATACGTGCCCGGCACCAACGGTGAATTCTCGCTGTTCGCCGGTGGCCGCACTAGCGACAACTCCGGCGCACTGGCCGAGCTCGGCATGGTGCAAGACGCAGGAACCGGCGCCGGCCTGACTTCCGCCAAGATCCCGATGCTGTGGGAAGTGACCGACGGTACCCGTGCAGGCTTGGTGCCGTACACGACCGACGGACAGGGTGCTTCTTACGGTTTTGAAGAACTGAATACCGGCGCCAATGCCATACATACCATGCTGTTCATCGGCGGCGACCAGAATGGATCCGTTGGTGGCGCACTTTCGGCCCAGCAATATATCGGTACCGCCGCTGCAGCAACCGGTGTCGCCATTGTGGTGAATAACCCCGGCTATTTCGTCAACCTGACCAAGTTCAACCAGTTCGGGCCGGGTAATCTAAACTTTACCGGCGCTGCGATGACCTCCACCTATCTGCGCGTCGCCGGGATGTTCGATGTGGCCGGCTGGGATAGCGGTGTCGGCGTGCAGAGCTGGAGCGGTTCATCTGCCGAGGTTATCTTTGAAACTACTGACCCTTTAACAGGAGTCGGGACACCGGGCTCGATAGCGATAACAGACACCAAAGCCTTTGCGATCGACGGCCAGATGCAAAACACCTTGGCCAACAACATGCCGCTGGGTATCTATGTCACCTATGCGCGCGCTCCCAAGCCTGATGCCGGTGGTAATGACAATAAGTTCAACAGCGGAGGTACAGATACCAAAAGCTCTTTCAATATTGCGGCCGAACTGGGCGTGATCCCCGAAAAAGTGACCGTGGGCTTCGGCATACGTCGCGGCAAGAGCGGATTGAATGAAGTGGATTCACTGGGTGCGCCTATTGCCGGTACCAACGCCACCGACAATGCGATACTGCTCGAAGGCAGCTACAAACTGGCGCAGAACATGTTGCTGAATCTGGTTTACACCAGGCAAAGCGGCGGTAACTGGGGTTCATTCAATACAGCAGCTACCGGCAGCACACAAACCACGATCAACCTGGCCACAATATTCTGATATTCGTATTCAGTTGATGCAGCACTTCAGGGGAGCTCAGGCTCCCCTGAGTATTTCGTGACATTATTTTTTCAGCAGCTTTTGCAGATTGGCGAAAGGATTATGGGTCGCAGCGGTTGACCGGTTGTCGCGATTTCCCGGTCGCGCCTGTTCTTCCAGCAGACGCATGTGCTCGTTGTCGTGGCAATACAAACAGAGCAATTCCCAATTGCTGCCGTCCGGGGGATTATTGTCGTGATTGTGATCCTTGTGATGCACCGTCAATTCGCGCAGTCGTTCGCCGGCGAATTCACGGCCGCAGCGTCCGCATATCCACGGGAATAATTTGAGTGCGCGTTCGCGGTAAGTTGCTTCGCGCTCGCTGCTGTGCCGGCGCGCTTCGGCGACAACGCGGTCCAGTCGGGCATGATCCGGTGTCTTGAGTTTGGCCATGAAGGCAGGCTTGCTGGATAGGGTCCGGTTGGCCGGGTAACTACACCAGCCCCGGCTGCTGCCAGTGGCCGGTGTCAGCCATATGCTTAGCTCAGCGTGGCAGGTGGCGGCTGCTTCTTGGGTTTTTTAGCTTCTTTGGATTTGCGTTGTTGTCCTTTAGCCATGATAGATCTCCTTGTGGTGACAGCATGTTGAATTATGCGGCTACAAATGTGGTTCGCGTCAATGATGCATTCCAGCCGCCGGGCGGGCCTGAGAACCGGATAGCCCAACGCGCGCTGATGATAATCCTGCCGCGAAAAATGTGAAACATATTTCTGCGGGCAGGGGTCAGTAAACTCAGGGTATCATGTTGAAAACAGTTATCCTGAACAGATGAAAATACCAAAGAGAATCGAACCCCTGATCCAGGACGGACTGGTCGACGAGGTCATGCGCCAGCTCATGAGTGGCAAGGAAGCCAAGGTCTATGTGGTGCGCTGCGGTGACGAGATCCGCTGCGCCAAAGTGTACAAGGAGGCCGACCAGCGCAGTTTCCGCCAGAGCGTTGATTACACCGAGGGCCGCAAGGTGAAAAACAGCCGACGTGCCCGCGCGATGGAGAAGGGCACGAAATATGGGCGCAAGGCGCAGGAGGATGCCTGGCAAAGTGCCGAGGTCGATGCCTTGTACCGCCTGGCTGCTGCAGGTGTACGGGTGCCCGCGCCGTACAATTTCCTCGAGGGCGTGTTGCTGATGGAACTGGTGACCGGAGATGATGGCTCGGCCGCACCGCGGCTCAACGATCTGGTGCTTACACCTGAACTGGCCCGTGAATACCATGGCTTCCTGATCAACCAGGTGGTACGCATGTTGTGCGCCGGCATCGTTCATGGCGACCTTTCCGAATACAACGTGCTGGTCGGCAGCGACGGACCGGTCATCATCGATCTGCCCCAGGCCGTCGATGCAGCGGGCAATAACAACGCGTGCAAAATGCTCGAACGCGATGTCACCAACCTGGCCAATTATTTCGGGCGATTCGCGCCCGAGCTGCTGACCACCGACTACGGCATCGAGATATGGTCGCTCTACCAGAGCGGCAAGTTGCATCCGGAAAGCCCGTTGAGCGGGCATTTCGAGCGTAACGAGAAGCCGGCCGATCTGGCCAGTGTGATGCGCGAGATCAACGACACACTCAAGGACGAGGCCACCCGGCAACTGTACCGGCAACAACAGCTGGAAAAAAGAAAGTTCGTTGGCTAGTCGACAGATCAGAGAGCAACCATTTCCACTCCAGCCCAACCCGCCGCAACCCAACGCCTGTCATCTTTGCGGGACCTGCTGCCGTTCCTGCGTCCCTATCGCGGCAGGGTGATATTGGCGTTCATGTTGTTGATCCTCGCTTCCGCCACGGTGCTGCTGCTGCCCTTGGCGTTCCGTGATCTGATCGATCTGGGCTTCGGGAAGGGCGGAAATTCCCACAGTGTGCTGCCGGGAACGGCGGGACTGGACGGCCATTTTGCCGCGTTGTTCGGTTTGGCCAGCCTGTGGGCACTGGCGGTGTCGGCGCGTTATTACACCGTGACCTGGATGGGCGAGCGGGTCACAGCGGACCTGCGCAGCGCAGTGTATGCGCGGGTGCTGCGGCAATCGCCGCAATTCTTCGAGACGCTGCAGACCGGCGAGGTGCTGTCGCGCCTGACCGGTGATACCACGCTGATCCAGACGATGGTCGGTAGCTCGATCGCGATGGGATTGCGCAGCCTGTTTCAGTTTATCGGCGGCATGGTGATGCTGGCGGTGACCAGCTTCTATCTGTTCTCGCTGAATTTCGGCCTGATGCTGTTGCTGGCGCTGCCGATCTTCCTGATCGGGCGCAAGGTGAAGAAACTTTCGCGCGAATCGCAGGACAAGATCGCCGATGCCTCGGCGCTGGCCGGAGAGATCCTCAACGCGGTGCCGACGGTGCAAGCCTATACCCAGGAGCAGTTTGAAACCCGGCGCTTTTCAGCAAGCACGGAATTGAGCTTCAGCACCGCGGTCCGGCGCACCCGGGTGCGCGCGGCACTGACTGCGCTGATCATCACCGCAGTGATGGGTACCATCATATTCGTGCTGTGGATAGGCGCTAACCAGGTGCACCAAGGCAGCATGAGCGGCGGCCAGCTTGCCTCGTTCATCCTGTATGCGGCGCTGGTGGCGGGCGGTGTGGGTACGATGGCGGAAGTATGGGGTGATGTGATGCGTGCAGCGGGTGCGACAGAACGTCTGCTGGAACTGTTGCATGCTGAATCCGGTATCGCCGAAACCGTATTGCCGCAAGCGTTGTCGCAACCCGGACAGGCGGCACTGCGCTTCGAGCAAGTCAGCTTCCATTATCCTTCGCGTATGCAGATCGCTGCGCTGGATGACATCACGCTCGACATCGCGCCGGGTGAGAGCGTCGCACTGGTTGGTCCATCCGGCGCGGGCAAGACCACCTTGTTCCAATTGCTGTTGCGGTTCTATGATGTCACGGATGGAGTGATTCGCCTCAACGGGCAGGATATACGCCAGATCGCATTGCGCGAACTGCGCGGCATGATCGCCATCGTGCCGCAAGACGCGGTGATCTTTTCGGCCAATGCGCTGGAGAACATCCGTTATGGCCGTCCAGCCGCCAGCGATGATGAAGTCCTTGCGGCAGCCAGGGCAGCACTGGTGGACGAATTCATCTCCCGTCTGCCGCAGGGCTACCAGACATTCCTGGGAGAACGCGGCACGCGCCTGTCCGGCGGCCAGCGGCAACGCATCGCGATTGCGCGCGCGATCCTGAAAAATGCGCCACTGCTGCTGCTCGACGAAGCCACCAGCGCGCTGGATGCGGAATCGGAGATCCTGGTGCAGCAGGGTCTGAACACCGCCATGCGTGGACGTACCACGCTGATCATCGCGCACCGGTTGGCCACTGTGCAGAAAGCCAACCGCATCGTGGTGATGGAGCACGGTCGCATCGTCGAGACCGGGACGCCGGAAGACCTGCGCAAACAGAGCGGCCTTTATGCCAGGCTGGCGAGTTTGCAGTTTGATGTTTGAGCTGTCTTCGCGGCAAATGGATCATGGGCCGAACTGGTTTTGCGAAATATATTTCAGGGGTATTCGAGAATATAATGGCGTGCGAGCTGTTGTGGCTGAACACATATCGGCGGAAATAATTTACCGGAGAAATCTATGCGGAAATATCTAGTAGCGATGATCGGTGTGATCATCATGGCGACGAGCGTGCCGGTCCCGGCTGCGGCGATGACCAAGGATCAGGGGGATGCGATACTCAAGGAATTGCGCGAGATCAAACTGTTGTTGTCCAGGCCGCAACAGCAGGTGCAACCGGCCCCTTTAGCACCACAGCCACCGCGAAACCTGTCAGTGAAGAGCGATGCGATGTACGTGCTGGGCAACAGCGATGCGCCTCTGACCATGGTGGAATTTACCGATTATCAATGTCCGTTCTGCGGACGCTTCGAGACGACCACCTTCCCGGAGATCAAAAAGAACTATATCGACACCGGCAAGTTGCGCGTGATCGTGCGTGATCTGCCGCTATCGGACATGCATCCCTATGCCCTGAAAGCCGCCCAGTCCGTACATTGTGCCGGTGACCAGGGCAGGTTCTGGGAAATGAAAGCGCTGTTGTTCAAAAATCAGAGCAAACTCGATATCGATTCACTGGCGGGTTATGCAAAAGACCTGTCGCTCAATGGCGGTACCTACAACAGCTGCATGGCCGAGGGCAGGCATCTGAAGGAGATCGGTGAGGAGGCAACATATGCCCAATCACTGGGTATCACCGGAACGCCGACGTTCATACTCGGCAAGACCGCAGGTGATACTGTCGATGGGCTCTTGATCGTCGGCGCGCAGCCTTACGCGGCCTTCGCGGCGGCGATCGACGAAACGCTGGCGAAGCAATAGCCAAGCTGTATGGCCGCGGCCGGGCTGTTCAGGGGCGCGCTGTCAGCAACATCTCTACGCGATCAGCCCAGTGCAGAATAGTCGGTATAGCCCTTCGCGCCCGGCGTGTAGAACGTGTTCATGTCGAACTGGTTCTCAGTCGCGCCTGTCTTCCAGCGTTCGACCAGATCGGGGTTGGCGAGTAACCCTTTGCCAACCGCGATCAGGTCGCATTTTCCTGCTGCCAGATCGCGCTCGGCGCGTGCGGCATCGTAGCCACCGGAAAGGATCAACTTGCCCTTGAACACATTGCGGAAGGTGGCTTTCATCGAGTCCGGCACGGTAGGCGCACCCATAGATGAATGGTCGACCAGATGGATGTAGACCAGCCCGCGTGCATTGAGCTGCCCGGCCAGATAGGCGTAATCGGTTTCCATCGCATCGTACAACGGCATGTCGTTGAATACCCCGAACGGGGACAGGCGGATGCCGACCCGGTCCTTGCCTATGGCCTTGATCGCCGCATCGGCGACCTCGAGCACGAAGCGCGCGCGGTTCTCCACTGAGCCGCCGTAGCGGTCGCTGCGCAGATTCGAGCTGGGGCGGAAGAACTGTTCGAGCAGATAGCCGTTCGCACCATGCAATTCGACACCATCGAACCCGGCCGATATCGCATTGCGGGCAGCTTGCGCGTACTCTTCGATGGCGGTCTTGATGTCGGCCTCGGTCATCGCTTGCGGCAGGGCATTCTGTTTCATGCCTTCGGCATCGGTATACATGTCGCCCGCCGCAGCGATCACGGAAGGCGCCAGAACCTTTGCATCTGCAGGCAGGTTGAGCGGATGGGCGACGCGTCCGCAGTGCATGAACTGCATGAACATCTTAGCACCCTTGGCGTGGACCGCATCGGTGATCCGTTTCCATCCGGCAACCTGCTCGGCGGAAAATATCCCCGGTATGCGCGGATAACCCAGCCCGTTCGGAGACGGTGATGTGCCTTCGGTGATGATCAGGCCGACAGATCCGCGTTGGGCGTAATATTCCGCCATCAGTGCGTTCGGGATATTGCCGATGGCGCGACTACGAGTCATCGGGGCCATGACCAGATGGTTTTGCAACGTGAGTGTACCGAGTGTGGCTTTTGAAAACAGTTGTGACATGTTGGATCCTTATGTAAGTGGGCGGTGTATGCAAGAGGCAGGGAAAGTGGCGGGCTAGGTATCAATGCCAGGGAAATCGTTCCGATTCATCCGGCAATATACTCGAAATCGTGACAGCGGACATGCAGCAACTTTCACCGGGCAGCGTATTTGCCGGTAAAATAATTCGCATCACCGGACCGCATGGTCGCCAACAAGATGAAGGGGATCGCCATGAAGAAACTCAAACATGAAGCGGAATTGTTCAAGGCTGCATTGCTTGCCGGCATCAAGTATGCCGAAGGGCGCGGCGTGGTCGAGTTCGAACCGACAGATTCTGCCAGCGAGAAGCTCCTGTATATCTACCGGTTGCTGGTTCACGACAAGGTCATGCAGCCGCTGCCCGAAGACCAGGTCGCGGAAAAGACGCTGCGGCACAAACTGGCCATCTGGTATGCCAAGCAATTGCCTGCTGACGATCCGTTATTGAAGTAATCGTTTTCCCTCCACGAACCTGAACGCAAAGTACGCGTGAACCTATCGCGATGAATGCAGATGACCTGACAGAGAAATTTCGCATCGACAAATGGCTGTGTGCGGCGCGCTTCTTCAAGACCCGATCGCTGGCTGCCGATGCGTTGGATTGCGGCAAAGTGCAAATCAACCAGACGCGCACCAAACCGGCCAGGGCGGTTGCCGTAGGGGATATGGTTACCATCAATATCGGGCAGAAACAATATATCGTCGAAGTGTTGGCATTGTCCGGCAAACGCGGCCCGGCATCGCAGGCACAAAAACTGTATCGCGAAACCGAAGCCAGCCTTCAGCGCAGAGCGGCCATTGCCGCCCAGCTCAAGGCCGAACCGCAGCCGTTCTTTTTCAAGGGTCGGCCGACCAAACGCGACAGACGGGAGATAGAGCGCTTCAAAAAGTCAAAGTGATCAGGCGCGGAAGCAGGCAGGGATATCGGGTATCTGCCGGTATCATCGGGTATCGTCAAAAAGCGCTTCCAGGCGCAGGCTCAGTGCAGGGCTGGCGTGATATTGCCGGTCTTTGGGGAAGTGCAATTGCGGACTTATTTCGAAGAACATCCACTCCTTGTGCATACGGTATCGATAAAGGACTAAGCCAACATAATCGCTGACCTGATGTTGCGGGTTGCTCCTGCCGATCACGCTGAATTGATACTGCACGGCAGCACGATCATTCACCGTGTGAAAGACTGTGACATCCTGGCGCATATCAAGGTTCTGCGTGTCGTTGAGCCATGTGGCAGTGCTGGTGGTACGAAACAGGGTTGGCGTACTGATGAAGCGTTCCAGGTCGACCTGGGTGGTTTCGCCCACGCCGATGTTATTGAACCAGTAGACGGACTGTGCAGCTTTCAGGCGCCAGGATTTCCCCGCAGGGGTTGAATAACTGCCTCTGGCACGCACGAACGGTTGCACCGGGAGCGGGAATTTGAGGCCCCAATCGGTATTGAAGTGCCAGACGTCGGTCAAGACTTTTTCGAATCGGGCAGCCAGACCATAGCTGATCGGGGCAGCCACCTGATTGCTCAGCACGCTCTGGGTTGGCGCCGTCCCCGCTGCCTGCTCGGCTGCAACTTTCTTTTCCGGATCGGTTTCTATCAGCAGATGCAAGCGGCCTTCGGTTGCCGGCAATCGCAGATTGAACCTGGCATCCAGTTTGGGTTTGGGTTCGCCACCGTACCCTGAAACTTTGGTCAGGTCCATCTGCAACACGCTCTGATTGCTCTCCTGGTAATGGCGGTCACCACCAAAAAAACCGTCGAGGTAACTTGCAAAGCTGGTGATCTTTCCGGACAGGTAGTCACGCGGGGCGTCGATGGGAACAAGTATATCGGCTGGGGCTGCAACTGGCGGGGTTTGTGACTCGGCGAGCAATCGCAGCGGAAAGAAGAGTGTGATTGCCAACATCAGGCCGGTGGAAAGCCTGGTCAGCAAAGCATAGTTACGTTCTATGGAAAGCATCTTTGTCTGATAATACACAATTATTTTCAGTGTGCGGTGGTTGAGCTGCGTCGGCAATCCCGGAATATTGCCCGGCGTGCGATAGTCTTGGGCCGTATTACCGGGTCAACCTCGATTGAAAAGGTCAACAAAAGCCGTCTGGGACGATTTCAAGCAGGCGTGTGATCCGGGCAGCCTGATGTGATTGCGGCACACGCTGTAAACCTGTGGTGATGGCGGATGATTTGTATGACAATTCGCTTGGCGTCATGTAGGCATACATATTTTGAATCAACTTGATTGGGAGAAGTGCATGGACATATTGCAAAAGGTGTTTATTTTCGTCGCAGTGACTCTGGTTGCGACCGGGCTTATCTGGTTTATTTTTTTGGCGCATTGAGTGAGGCCCGCAAACCGCTCAATCGCCGGCATGCCGACATTTCGTTCGGGGTCACCGCTTCGATCATCCTTGGGCGCGATACCCAGGTCGCCTTTTAACCGTTCTTCGCGGACAAATCATGCAAAGTGATTTTTGGCTGGAACGCTGGGAACGCCGGGAAATCGGTTTTCACCAGGACGAGGTCAATCCCTATCTGCGTGAACATTGGCCGGCGTTGAGACTTCCGCACAAGGGCACGGTATTCGTGCCCTTGTGCGGAAAAAGCCGGGACATGTCGTGGCTGCACGACCAGGGGCACCGGGTTCTGGGTGTGGAACTGAGCGCGATCGCGGTGCAGGCATTTTTCACGGAACGCGGCTGCGATCCGCAACGAAGCAGATGCGGGAAGTTCGACTGCTTCGAAGCGCAGGATATCCGCATCCTGTGCGGCGATTTTTTTGCTTTGCAGCAGGACGACATGGCCGATGTGAGCGCGGTGTATGACCGCGCATCGCTGATCGCGCTGCCGCCGGAAATGCGCGAACGCTATGCCCGTCACCTGGCGAGTATCCTGTCGCCTGCGACGCAGGTCCTGCTCATTACCCTGGATTATCCCCAGACAGAAATGCCGGGCCCGCCATTTTCTGTCACGAACGACGAAGTTGCGGCTTTGTATCGCCAGCACGCCGAGGTGCGCTTGCTGGCCCGTCATGACGTGTTGTCCCAAAATCCGCGGTTTCAACAACGCGGCTTGAGCAGCCTGTGGGAATCGATATTTCTGCTAACCTTGCGATAGCCTGTTGCTTAGCCCGGAATACTATACATAGCGACATAAATCTACTGCGCGAACCGGCATCGGGGTCGCGCGGTACTTGGCATCCTCATGTACTGATATGTACACTCCGGTGCCTGCGCTCCGGTCTCCCCCGATGTCGGCCCGCTCGCTACGATTTCTGTCGCTATGTATAACTGGCCATGATCGTGCATATCCCAACTTATTGGGAGACGAAAACCAGGCCGCGCGACTTGTTGCTGGTCGTGTCCAGTGTGGCTAACGCCTGACGCAGCGTGCTGATGCCGACCCATACCGGCGGGTATTTGTATTTGGCCACATCGAGTATCAGTGCGCGGTCGGATTGTGTGTCATAGGCAGCCAGAACAGACCAATGTCCGCCGCCCACCTGTCCCAGGTTGGCGCGCAGGTAATTAGCAAGCACGAACCGGCCATCGTCCAGCAAGGCACTTTTCAGCAAGCTGCGCAACGAGTCATCGGTCAGGGTATCGCCGGCGATGGATGTTGCCTTGACGCCTTGTGCGGCCAATGTTTCCGCCATCTCTTCACGCGTCATGCCCATATGCAGTACGGTCTCCGGACTGATGATGCGCGTCACATTGGCGTTGAAAAAGTTTTGCTGCGTAAAATAGGCGTAAGGCGCATAGCTCGGGTCGACAGGCTTGCTGATTGGCATGGCGTTGAGCACGGTGATCGCACTGGCCACGGAACAATAGGACTGGGTATTCTGCACCGCGAAGGTCGGAATCAGTTGCCAGTAATCCGCGTCGGCCGGGATACGGGCGCGCAATTCCTTGCCTGCCGGCGTATCCCAATAGATGACGGCACTTGCTGCCTCAACACCGGCATATACTGCAGACGTGAGGCAAAACAGGATGATTGCGAACAAGGCATGCTTCATGGTTATTGCTCCCGGTTGTTGGCGTATTCACGCATAACGATACCATCAACGCTCCTGGGTCTGGCGAAAAACTGCTGCCGGATAGTCAGTCCGAGCGAAGTGTAATCGCGCAACCGACCATTGCGCCGATTCATCTGGCGTAGCGCGGGATTTTCCGGAAACCCGTCGGGTTGAGATGTGATAGCATAAAATCCATGCCGATCCGGCCAGTCAACACTCACCTTCTTATGCCATTGTTCAAGGGCTATCCGGCTTGGGCGCCATTCTGCATGGTCATGCCGCACGCCGCCACAACCGATACAGAACCAGCCGGGTCGGCAGAGTGTTAGTGTTCGCTTTGCTGCTGATTGCGTGCATTGCGATACTGCTAGGCTACATCTTCCTGATCAAGCGGCGGCTTGCCCGCGACATTGCCGAGCGAACACAGTCCCGGCAACGCGAACAAACCCGCAATCATGTATTGGAACTGCTAGCCCACGGCGCGCCGCTCGCCGGCATTTTGGCGGCCATCGTTCGGGGTGTCGAGCAGGAGCGGCCCGACCTGCTATGCAGTATCCTGTTGCTCGACAACAATGGCGCACATTTGCAGACCGGCGCAGCACCGAGCCTGCCCGATTTTTACAACGCCGCGATAAACGGCATCGAGATCGGCATCGGCGCGGGTTCTTGCGGTACCTGCGCATTCACCGGTCAACGTGTCATCGTCGCAGATGTGCAGAGCCATCCATACTGGTCCGGCTACAAGGAACTTGCAGCACGAGCTGGGCTGGGGGCATGCTGGTCGGAGCCGATCCGTTCGGCTTCCGGGAAAGTGCTGGGCACCTTTGCGACATACCATCATCTGGCACACCAGCCTGATGACAACGAAATCCGCCTGATCGAGCAAACCGCCAATCTGGCCGAGATCGCGCTGGGCCGCAGCCATGCCGATCAGGCGCTCAGGGAGAGCGGGAAACTGCTCTCCGATATCCTCGAAAACGTTTCCTCCTACATCTATACGAAAGACACCCAGAGTCGCTACCTGTTTGCCAACCGCTTGTTGCGCGAACGTTTCGATGCACCGATGGAAGAGGTGGTGGGTTACGACGACAGCAAGTTCTTCGATGCCGATACCGCGGCCGGTATGCGCAAGGACGATCTGCGCGTGTTGCAGAATGGCGAGATACTCAAGATCGAAGAGACCAACCTGAATATCCTGACCGGGGGGACAGAGGTGTTCCTGTCGGTGAAGTTGCCGCTGCGCCGCGAGGACGGAAGCATCTATGCCCTGTGCGGCATCTCCACCGACATCAGCGAGCGCAAGGAGATCGAGGAGCACATGCAACACATGGCCCAATACGATGCGCTTACCCATCTGCCCAACCGCGCCTTGTTCAACGACCGCCTGAAGCAGGCGATTTCCTCCGCGCAACGGAACAAAACGCGTCTGGCGCTGATGTTCATCGATCTGGACAAGTTCAAACCGGTCAATGACACTTACGGCCACGGCGTGGGGGATCTGCTGCTGAAGGAAGTCGCGCTGCGCATCCAGGACTGTCTGCGCGATTCGGATACCGCCGCGCGGATCGGCGGTGACGAATTCGTCATTCTGTTGCCGGCCATAGAAACGCAGCAGGATGCGAGCAAGGTCGGTGAAAAGATACTGCACGAGCTCAATCGGCCCTTCGCGTTGGCGGGCCATACACTGCAAATCTCTGCCAGCATCGGCGTGGCCGTCTATCCGGAACATGGCAAAGAAGAAAAGCTGTTGGTCAAAAGCGCCGATATCGCGATGTACCATGCCAAGAAAAATGGCCGCAACAACGTCAAGATGTATCAGTCCGGGTTGCAGGGTATCAGCGAGTGAACCCGCGAGTTTGCTTGCCTGTACTGCAAGTTGGTTCGTGGCGTGCCGGTGCGGATATAATCGCCCGGACAGGTTAAATGAAGTTCGCAACGGCCATGCATTGATTTGAGGGCCAATTTTCAACAATCATCCGTTCCTCAAGCGGGATTTTACAGGTGCCAACTGCAATGAAACAATCCGAGATCAAATTTACCGTCACGCTGGACGACGACAAGATGCCCCAGAAGATAGACTGGAGTGCGACCGACACCGGAGCGGAAAGCTCCAGCAAAGCGGTCATGATCGCGCTGTGGGACACCAGGGAGAAGAACACGTTGCGTATCGATCTGTGGACCAAGGACATGATGGTAGACGAGATGAAACAGTTCTATCACCAGAATCTGTTATCCATGGCTGATACCTTTGAACGCGCTACCGGAGAAGTCGAAGCGGCCAAGGCGATGCGAAATTTTGCCCAGGAATTCGGCGAACGCATGAAACTGGTCATGAAGAACCAGTTCTATGCGCTGGGCCAGAATAAATAGCTTGCCTGGTCGACGGCACGATGGGTGTTTACTTGTGTAGTGACGCCCATTTGCGCAGCGCTTCCAGCGTGTTCTCGACATGCTTGCCGGGCTGCATGTCGGTATAGCTGTAGATGATCTCGCCAGCGGGGGAGATCACATAGGAAGTGCGATTCGCGTACTCGGGTTTGGCGGCGAGAATCGCATCATAGGATTTCATAATGGCCTGATCCGGATCGGCGGCGACCGGAAACTTGCTGCGACATTCGCTGACCGAGAAGCGGTTCAGTTTTTCGATGTCGTCGTGCGATACGCCGATCACGGTGGCCCCGAGCGCTTGATAGCTGCCCATCGCATCGGCAAAATCATGCGCCTCGATGGTGCAGCCCGTGGTGAAGGCCGCAGGATAAAAATACAGCACCACCGGCCCCTTCTTCAGTTCATCGACCAGTGAGTAAGTGAATACCTTGCCGCCCAGGGAAGCCTGGGTAACGAAGTTAGGTGCCTTGTCCCCGAGGTTCAGTGCCGCATTAGCGGGAATGGTCATCGTCATGGTTGCCACCAAAACTACCAGTGCTGTCAGTTTGTTCATGCCGAGCTCCTTCAGAATTTGTAAGATAGTTTCCGGATATGCTTTGTCGAGGCGAGTGAAACACAGCTGGTCTGGTTTTCGTTTCATTTAACCATAAATTGGAGGTCATTTGTCGGTTGGCGAAAACCGTGGATAGCGGGGTATACTTTTCACTTCAGTAACGTAATTTGAATGCAGTACAGGCTGCTGTGATACGCCAGCACGATATGATAGAAGGGAACATCCATGATTGCAGGATGGTACACCGGTATGATGGATGACGACGATTTTGCGAACTTGCCGAGAGGACTGCAATGAGAACCACCTTGATCACCGGCGCCAATCGCGGGATAGGTTTGGAGTTTTGCCGGCAATATGCCGCGGCAGGCTGGCGGGTATTGGCTTGTTGTCGCCATCCGGAAAAATCGGAGGTGCTCGACAAACTGGCGGCGCGCAATTCCGGACTCATCACGGTCCATGCGCTGGATGTGGCCGATCACGTGCAGACAGATCGCCTCGCGCAGCTGCTGGCCGAGGAATCCATCGATGTGCTGATCAACAATGCCGGCATCTACCCGGATTCCGACAAGAGCGGGTTTGGTCATACCGATTATGCGCAATGGATACAGGCCTTCCGCATCAACACCATGGCGCCGCTGAAGATGGCCGAGGCATTCGCCGCACAGATCGCCCGCAGCGAGCACAAGTGCATCGTCACCATCACCAGCAAGATGGGCAGCATCGCGGATAACAGCGGAGGAGGCAGTTATCTGTATCGGTCCAGCAAGGCCGCAGTGAACATGGTCGTGAAAAATCTCTCCATCGACCTGAAACCGCTCGGCATCGCCGCGGTGGTATTCCATCCCGGCTGGGTAAAGACCGACATGGGCGGGCCGAATGCAATGATCTCGGCGGAGCAAAGCGTATCCGGCATACGCAAAGTGCTGGACGGACTCACGCTGAAGGATAGCGGGGCATTCTTTGCCTATGACGGGCAGTTGATACCCTGGTGATCACATGCGGGGTATGTGTCTATAAAAGTTGCTGACAACAGGTGTATAAATCAACTACAGTTACGTTGAAGCCAGCTTTAATGAAGCTGGTTGGCTGGGTAATTGTGAGAGGCTGTGTATATTGGTTCGACGTTAGTTATGATATTCGCCGGACGTGCGAATATGATAGATGGTTATGGGAGGAGTAGCAGTGAAGAACCTTAGACATTTTCTTGCAAAAGCTGCGCGTAGGGTAGTAGCTGCGTTTAGTGTTACCGGCTGTGGCGGGGGCGGGGGCGGGGGCGGGGGCGGCGGCAGTCGTCGCGGGGGGGGTGATTACTACTACCATTTTATCTGCAACGGCGACTCGCAGTGTCTTGCTACCAATTTTGCCGGCACCACTTCGGGTACTTCTGATAACCTGGGGCCAGGATATGGAGGGCAAAGCAGCTGCAATAGCCTGATGAATTTCGGCAGGATAAACTGGTCTATCCCCCCTGTTCAGCAGTGGTGCGACACCTCACCGAATTTGAATGTGCCAGCACCAACGCTGATCTCCATCACCGTTACGCCCGCAAACAAATCGTTGGCCAAAGGACTGACCCAGCAGTATGCGGCTTCTGGACATTATTCCAACGGGACGTCAAAAGACATCACAGCGCTGGTCACTTGGTACGCCCCCCCGGCACCAATCGGGGAACCGCGTCCGCCGGTGGTGGCGAGCATCAATGCCAGCGGTTTGGCAACGGCCACAACGCAGGGTTCGATCACCATTACCGCAACCTTGGGGTCAATTTCCGGGAGGACAACGCTGTATGTCACTGGGGCATCGCTTGTATCCATTACAGTTACCCCTGCCAACCCCACGATCACTCAGTATTTAACCCAGCAATTTACGGCCACGGGACAGTACTCTGATGGCTCTACGCAAAACCTGACCTCTACGGTCACATGGAGTTCGGGTACAATTTCCGTCGCAACCATAAACTCAACGGGTCTGGCTACCGCTGTTTCGGGAGGCACCACTACGATTACCGCAACCTGGGGAGCAGTTTCAGGGAGTACCACGCTGACCGTCGTAGCAGATTTCCCCGTATCGATTGCCGTAACGCCTGCCAACCCAAGCATAGCCACAGGAACAACCCAACAGTTCACCGCTTTGGGGACTTATTCGGACAATTCCGTCAGGGACATTACCAGCCAAGCGACATGGTCATCCGGCACAACCGCTGTGGCTACAATCGATTCTACTGGGCTATCATCGGGGCTGACGCAAGGCACCTCTGTTATTACCGCTACATTTAACGGTATTTCGGGAAGCACCACTCTTACCGTAACTGCTGCGGCGCTTCAGTCTATTACGGTCACGCCTATCAATCCGAGTGTTGCGGAGGGGCTCAATAAACAACTTACGGCGACCGGAACTTATACTGACGCATCAACACAAGATATTACTTCCCAAGTGACATGGAGTTCGGCAACCCTCCCCGTTGCCACTATTCTTTCGAGCGGACTTGCCACCGGGGTGAGCGCCGGCACCTCAGTCATTACTGCAACAAAAACGGCGATTTCAGGATCAACGACATTAACAGTGGTGACGCCGGGAGCCAACTGGGTGCAGCCAACTTCAGGGACGACCAACCCCTTGTTTGGAGTGGCGTGGTCGGGATCCCAATTTGTTGCCGTCGGCGCGTCAGGCACTATTCTCACATCACCCGATGGGGTTACCTGGACTGCGCGCGTCTCTGGTACAACCTATAACCTGAACGCAATCACCAAGGCAGGAACTCAACTTGTTGCCGTTGGCGCATTTGGCACAATTCTGACTTCACCCGATGGAGTGACGTGGACTACACAAACGTCCGGGAACGTCTTCGCTCTCAATGCAGTTGCCTGGACTGGAACCCAGATTGTTGTCGTGGGAAGTTCGTCAACCTCGCTCACGTCTCCAAATGGAATTACATGGACGCCGCTAGCTCCCTCATATGCATCTTACTCGGAAGCGTTGAGCCTCGGCTGGAACGGAACCTATTACTTTGTAGGGGCTAATTATGTAAGTAATTATGTGAACTACCCTAGTTCTTTTTATTCGACAGACTTGCAGACATGGTCATACCTTGCTACTTTGGGTGATGTTTTTAATTACGGATTTTTATGGGCAGGAACTCAGTTTGTTGCGGTGCAGAGCGGAGGGGGCATCAAAACATCCCCTGATGGGTTTACTTGGGCTAGTAGAACTTCAGGAACCAGCGCCGCATTAAGAGCGGTTGCATGGACAACAGGCTCTCAATATGTTGTCGTGGGTGATGCTGGTACGGTTCTGACATCTCCGGATTCGATTACATGGATATCGCGTTCAGCTGGAACTACTCAAATTCTGAGAGGGGTAGCTTGGTCCGGCGCCAATTTCGTCGCAGTAGGTGATGCGGGCACGATACTCTTCACTTCACCCTGAATATTTCAAGGGGCTGTGTTGGCTGGTTGAGGTCGGTTATGCTTCAAGCATTGGACAGTAACTTGAGCAGTCTTATGTTTTGGATAAAAGCTTGAGCGCCTGGCGGATACCGTCCGAGACACCGGCATCTTTGGGCAATTGCTTGAACGCCCAATCCGCTTCCTTGTTGTTATAACCCAACGCCTGCAAGGCATTCATGACATCGTTGCCGGTCGAGCTGGCTGCGGTGCCCTGAGCTAGGTTCGCACCGGTTACCGCGAATTTCCCCTGTAACTCCAGCAGCAAACGCTCCGCGGTTTTTTTGCCCACCCCGGGTATCTTGGTGAGCCGTCCCACTTCCTTGTTCGCCACAGCTACCGCCAGATCGTTCAGGCTCAGACCCGACAGCACTGAAAGTGCCAGCTTGGGGCCGACCCCGCTGATTTTCAATAGCTGGCGGAACGCGATGCGCTCTTCCTTGCTCAGGAAGCCGTACAAAAGATGCGCGTCTTCGCGCACGATCAGTTGCGTGTGCAGCACCACTGTTTCATGCAGCACCGGCAGATTGTAAAAGGTACTCATCGGCACATCCAGTTCGTAAGCCACGCCCTGTACGTCCAGTAAGATCTGCGGTGGGTTCTTCTCCAGCAATATTCCGGTCAGTCTCCCTATCAAACCAGCCTCCCGTTTTTCATGCGGTATCCCGCGGTAGCCAGCATACCCATGCCCTGTCCGCCATGCGCGTGTGCTATCGCGCAGGCCAATGCATCCGCCGCATCAGGGCTGGGTGTGCCGGATAATTTCAACAAACGTTGTACCATTTCCTGCACCTGTTCTTTTTTTGCATGACCATTGCCGACCACCGCCTGTTTCACCTGCAATGCAGTGTATTCCGCGACCGGCAGGTTCGCCAGTACCGCCGCACAGATCGCCGCGCCGCGCGCCTGGCCGAGCAACAGCGTGGATTGCGGGTTGACGTTGACGAATACCTTTTCCACCGCAACCTGCTGCGGCCGGTGCTGTGCGATCACTTCGCCCAGGGAATCCAGGATCGCTTTCAATCGTTCCGGCAAATCGCCGTCCGGCGTCTTGATGCAACCGCTGGCGACGTAATGCAATTTTTGCCCGACCTTGTCCAATACGCCAAAGCCGGTGATGCGCAGGCCGGGATCGATGCCGAGTATCCTGATGCAAGAGGCAGAAACAAGCGAACCTCCGACAGGCACTGCGACAACATCTTGTCTCTCGTCACCCGGATCTTGGACCTTCTTTGTCACGCTTCGATGACTGCCGTCGTATAAACTTCCTGCACATCATCCAGATCTTCCAGCGCATCGATCAGCTTCTGCATCTTCACCGCGTCATCGCCGGTGAACACCACCTCGTTGGCAGGTTTCATGATCACTTCGCCGTATTCCGCTTTGTAATTTGCGGCTTCCAATGCCTGCTTCACGTTGACGAAATCGTGCGGGGAGGTGATCACCTCGATGCTGCCGTCATCGCTGCTGGCGATGTCTTCCGCACCCGCGTCCAGCGCCACTTCCATCAATCCGTTCTCGTCCGTGCCGGGGGCAAAGATCATTTGTCCGCAGTGCTTGAACAGGAACGACACCGAACCGTCTGTGCCGAGGTTGCCGCCATTCTTGGTGAAAGCGTGTCGCACATCGGCGACGGTGCGGGTCTTGTTGTCGGTCATGCAATCCACCATCACCGCCGCACCATTGATGCCGTAACCCTCATAACGGATCTCCTGGTAGTCGACACCGTCCAGCTCGCCGCTGCCGCGCTTGATGGCGCGCTCGACGTTGTCCTTGGGCATGTTGCTGGAATAGGCCTTGTCCATCGCCAGGCGCAGGCGCGGATTTCCGTCCGGATCCCCGCCGCCCATCCGTGCCGCCACGGTGATCTCCTTGATCAGGCGCGTGAAGTTCTTGCCGCGCTTTGCATCCTGCTTGCCCTTGCGATGCTGGATATTCGCCCATTTGCTGTGTCCTGCCATGCTGTTCCCCGAAAAATCCAGTGATATTGTTCCAAATAAACAACTTCCGCGATGGTATCATTTCCACCCACTTAACCCAACAATCAAGGCCCCCGCCCGCGGCCGGTACCGACATGACCGAACCTTTGCTGATCGCCAGGAACAAGGAGCAGGAACTGCATCTGCTGCCGCAGATGGCCAACCGACACGGGCTGATCACCGGCGCGACCGGGACCGGCAAGACTGTTACGCTGCAAACGCTGGCGGAATCGTTCAGCCGCATCGGCGTGCCGGTGTTCCTCTCCGATATCAAGGGCGACCTGTCCGGTGTGAGCAAGGCGGGTGGCGGCAACGCCAAAGTCACTGCACGGGTGGAACAACTCAAGCTGGAAGATTTTTCCTATCGCGCCTATCCAGTGACGTTCTGGGATGTGTTCGGAACGATGGGACATCCTTTGCGCGCCACGATCTCCGACATGGGACCGTTGTTGCTCGGGCGTATGTTGAACCTCAACGAAGTGCAGCAGGGTGTGCTCGCGCTGGTATTCAAGATCGCCGACGACAACGGCTTGCTGCTGCTCGACCTGAAGGATCTGCGCGCGATGGTGCAGAATGTGGGTGACAACGCATCCGGCTTTACCACCGAATATGGCAACATCTCCACCGCCAGCATAGGTGCGATCCAGCGCGGCTTGTTGCAGATCGAAGCGCAGGGCGGCGACAAGCTGTTCGGCGAGCCGATGCTCGATATCGCCGACCTGATGCAAACCGGCAGCGAGGGTTACGGCATGATCAACATACTCGCTGCCGACAAACTAATGACCTCGCCCAAGGTATATTCCACCATGTTGCTGTGGCTGTTGTCCGAACTGTTCGAGAACTTGCCCGAAGCCGGAGACCTGGACAAGCCCAGGCTGGTGTTCTTCTTCGATGAAGCGCACCTGCTGTTCAACGACGCGCCCGCAGCATTGATCGACAAGATAGAGCAGGTGGTGCGCCTGATCCGCTCCAAAGGTGTGGGAGTTTATTTTGTCACGCAAAACCCGGCCGACGTGCCGGACAAGATATTGGGCCAGCTCGGCAACCGCATCCAGCACGCGTTGCGTGCCTTCAGTCCGCGCGACCAGAAAGCGGTGCGCGCCGCCGCGGAAACGATGCGCGACAATCCCAAGCTGGATGAGACGAAAGTCATCACTGAACTTGGCGTTGGCGAAGCACTGGTCTCCTGCCTGGATGAAAAGGGCATACCGAATATCGTCGAATGCGCGCTGATCGTCCCGCCGCAAGCTCAGATCGGGCCGATCTCGACTGCCGAACGCAATGCTGTCATACAATCCTCGTTGCTCGGCGGACATTACGAAAAACAGATCGACCGCGAGTCGGCCTATGAGATCCTCAAACGCCGGGCCAGCGAAAAGCAAGCCGAGCTTGCGCAACCGGCGCAAACTTCTGCGGGTAGCGGCTTGGGAGATATGCTGGGCGGTATCTTTGGCGGAAATGCCGGAGGCGGTCGCGGCGGAAATCGACAGGGCATCGGAGAGGCGTTGGTCAAGAGTGCAGCACGTTCCATCGGCTCTGCGGTCGGGCGGCAGATCGTCCGGGGCGTGCTGGGTTCGATGTTTGGGAATCGCAGGTAATCGCTTTCATTCTGGCAGGAGGATTCAATTGAAAACCATACTGGTGGCAAATCCGAAAGGAGGCAGCGGCAAAACCACGCTGTCAGTGAATATCGCCGGATTCCTGGCCAACCGCGGACGGCATGTGGCGATGCTGGATCTGGATCGCCAGCAATCCGCGACAGTGTGGCTGGACTCGCGTCCCGACCATCTTCCGCACATACGCACGCTGGGTTCGAAAAAGGGCGAAGCGCACGGCAATGACATACTGGTGATCGATTCGCCGGCCGGGCTGCACGGCAAGAATCTCGCCCACGCGGTCAAATTGGCAGACCAGATCATCGTCCCCGTTACCCCGTCGCTGTTCGACCTGAATGCGAGTCAGGACTTCCTGAAAATTCTGGTCGAAGAAAAGAAGGTGCGCAGCAGTCATTGCCGGATAGGTGTGGTCGGCATGCGCATGGAGATGCGCACCCGCGCCGCGCAGGCGCTGGAATATTTCCTTGCTACCCTGGACCTGCCGATACTCGCTTACCTGCGCGAGACTCAGGTCTATGTGAACGCCGCGTTCGAGGGCAAGTCGCTGTTCGATCTGTCGCACCACATCGCCGAACGTGAACTGGAGCAATGGACGTTTCTGCAGGACTGGCTGGAGCAGGATTGATCAGGCAAGTTCAACGCGCTGCGATGGCAACACGCATGACGCGGTAGAACCCCGCAAAACAAGGTTCCACAACGGGTTCGCCGGCGATAGATTTGCCGCATCGCCGCAACGCGCCGCCCAATTCGCCGACCACGTCCTCCTGCCAGAATCCCGGCAGAAAGGGTTCAAGACGTCCGAGTAGCCAGCGGAACGGGGTGAAGCGATACAGCCAATGATGTGCAGGCGTAGCCGCATATTCGGTGATCAGGACCGAGCCGCCGGGCCGCGTCACCCGCGCGATCTCGGCGTATACCTTGTGACGTACCGCAACCGGCAATTCATGGAACAGGAAGAACACGATGGTCTGGTCGAATGCATCGTTCACGTAGGCCAGCTGATCGGCGTTCATGCGTGTCAGGTGACAGCGATCGCCGAACCGCAGCGTCTTGCGCTGCGCCAGTTCCAACTGGCCGACAGCGATGTCACACAGGTGGATATGATTGCGGGTATTGTCCAGCAGCGACGGCGTAAGCTTGCCGTATACGCAGGTCAGTTGCAGCAGCGTGGCGTCCGGCCGGGTGTCCACCTGTGCCAGGGTCATGCCCAGCAGCCGGTCATATTGACGGAACAGGATCGCGTTGATGATGGGCTGG
>JBBRDZ010000021.1:0-23747 GCA_038203435.1 Burkholderiales bacterium | reverse complement strand
AAACTCTACGAATACTTCGGTTTGATCATTATGTTCTATGCCAATGAACATGAACCAGTACATGTTCATGGCAAGTTTCAAGATCGTGAGTCTCGCGCCGAGATCATTGTGGTCAATGGCGAGATTGTGGAGATTCGTTACTCGAATGTTGCAGGGCGTGCGCCTCTTGCCAATACGGAGATGCGCAACTTCGAAGAGCTGGTGTCGGCGCGCGCCAGCGATATCGTGAGCAAGTGGATCGATTTCTTTGTGCTGCACAAACCTGTAAAATCGGAACGCATTACGAGGAGACTGAAATGATTCCTGCAACAATCAATATCACGTCGGTAGAACAGACTGGTGAATATGCGTTGCGCCTGTCTTTCGATGACGGCATGACACAGACGGTGGACTTCAAGCCGTTTCTTTCGCTTTCGCGCCACCCCGATATACGCGCCTATCTTGAGCCCGCACTCTTCTCGGCATTTCGCATCGAGCATGGTGAGCTAGTGTGGGGCGATTATGACTTGTGCTTCCCCATCGCCGATTTGTATCAGAACAGGCTGATGCCGGATTCCGCGCTGGAGCAGGCGGCTTGATATTGCTGGGAGAATTAAAGGGGCCAGGGTGAGTTGTTTTTGCTAACATGAGCCATGCCCCGCCGCCCACGTATCCATCTGGATCAGATCAATAGTGTCAGACTCCTTCGATTCATGAAAAAGCAATCTACAAGCAAGAATGACCCGGACATTCCGGAATTAAAGCACGAACAGCTTGGTGTTGGCGTGCGCGGGAAGTATTACAAGCAATTTTATGCGGGGCAGGAGGTAGTAATGAGCGACCGCATTACCATTGATCCCTCTGTGTGCCACGGCAAGCCGTGCATACGCGGCCTGCGTTACCCGGTGGAAAACGTGCTGGAGTGGTTGGCCAGCGGCATGACCACCGAGGAAATATTGAGTGACTATGAAGACCTGGAGCGCGAGGACATTCTGGCCGCGCTTTCCTATGCCGCACGATTGACTCGCGTCCAATGCTTGGAAGGGCGAGGGACAGCGCAAATGAAAGCTCCAGTTTCCCGCCTGAAAGACCCCGACCTGCAAAAAGCTCCGCAGGCGTTGATGCGTGCTTCAGAGAAAGCCCGCCAACTCGCCGAACAAACCGGTACAAAATTCGTTGTACGCAAAACCAGTAATTCGCTGAAGAAATAATCCCGCGCATGTCGTCGCGCAGTTGAGCTAATGGGGTCAGCATCGCAATAGTTTTCCATTGAATCGAGCAGCATTCATCTCCGACCGCTTATCCCGGAAGAATAATCAGGGATAGCCGGCAATTTCGGCGCTTGCATTTTTATTCCATTGCAGTAAACTAACCTCCATTAGTTCACTGTGAGGCCGCTATGCTTACTGTCAATATCCACGACGCGAAAACCCAACTTTCCAAGTTGGTCGATCAGGCTGCGCAGGGCGAGGCCTTCATTATCGCCAAGGCGGGCAAGCCGATGGTGAAGGTGATCCCACTGAGCAGGGCTGAAGCGGGAACGGCTACGCGCTTGGGCTTCATGGCGGGCGAGTTTTCCGTGCCGGACGATTTCGACCAGATGGGCAGCGGCGAGATAGAGAACCTGTTTACCGGGCGCAAGGCTTGATCCTGCTGCTCGACACCCACCTGTTGCTATGGGCTGCGGGCGAGCCGCAGCGTTTGTCGGCCAAGGCGCGCGCGCTGTTGCTCGATCCCGCCAATCAACTCGTGTTCAGTTCCGCCAGCCTGTGGGAGATCAGCATCAAGAACGGTCTGGAACGCTCGGACTTCAATGTCGATCCGCGCCGCCTCTGGCGCATGTTGCTGGTGAATGGGTATCGCGAGTTGTCCATTAGCAGCGAACACGCCGTTGCGGTGAACGATTTGCCGCCCCTGCACAAAGACCTGTTTGACCGTATGCTCGTCGCGCAAGCAAGGGTAGAAGGTTTGCTCTTGCTGACGGCAGACAAGGCGGTGGCAAAATATGGTGAAGGTGTGAAGAAGGTATAGGCAAGCTGCGGTAAAAAATCGATGGAAAAATCGATGGGGTCAGCTTCGCAATCGTTTTCATCCGCCAGGAATCATTCTACCAATCCACTCTCACGCTGGTGCCGACTGGCAAGGATATCTACCCGGTCTTGTTCCGGCAGGAAACGACACAGCGCGACATAGCCGGTTCGTCCTTTTGAAATCACCAATTCACGCAGGTTGCCAACAGGTCGACCGATCAGGGGATGCCGTTGCAATATATTGGTGGCCTCCACGATCTCGTTGGCTGCGTCGGTGGCGATGGCGGGTGCTTTCCGTACGAGAAAGTCGAATACACGCTCAAGGCCGGAGAGCGCGCGCCGGCTGAAATAGACTGAAGGCATGATCAGCAAACATGGATAAGTTCATGCTTCGACCAGCTCAGCACGAACGGTTTTTTGTTATAGTTGTACGCGGTTTGCTTTTCGCGATGCTGGAGGGTTTGGGGTGCTTGGCGGGTTTGCCTGCCGCCTTTTTGATGATGTATTCGTGTACGTCCTGCATGGCATAGAGCACACCGCCTGCATCCACTTCGGCGGCGGAAGTCAGCGCATCATTGACGAAGGGCAGTCTTGTCTCGGTCAGCCTGGCCTGCGCTTCCAGCGCTTCGATCATCCACGCGTGCGGTGTCTTGGCGGCGGAGATAGGTACAGAAGGCGAATTGTTTAAATGATAGTATGGCAGCGGAGCTACAAATTCCGCCTGCATGTAATTGCTCCGTTTTCAGATTTAGCGCAACTCATTAGCTGCGGTATTTACAAAGGAGAATGAAATGGCAACAGCAAAAAAAGCAGCGCCCAGGAAACCGGCTGCTAAAAAGCCAACCGTCAAGAAGCCAGCCAACCATAAAGCGGGTGCCGATATCATGGCAGCGGCAAATAAAGCGGTTGCAGAGATTATGGCAGCCGCCAAAAAAGCCGGTGCGGAGTTCAAGCCGGTAGCCAAAAAGGCGGGAGCCGAAATCATGTCTGCAACCAGGAAGGAAGCCGCCAAGATAAAACCAGCCGCCAGAAAGGCAAAAGCCAAGATGAAACCGGTAGTCTTGAAGGCCGAGCACCAGATAGAAGCTGCAGCAAAAAAGGCTATAACTTCGCTGGAGGATGTTGCCAGGAAGGCAGGGGCCAAGATCATGGTGGCCGCCAAAAATGCGAGGAACAAGATAAAAGCGGCAGCCCAGAAAAAGCCAACAGCAAAGAAAAAGGCCACAGCGAGGAAAAAGCCGACGGCCAAAAAGAGCGGAAAATAATCGGGCGGCAGGCCACGGCCTGCAAATTGGAAACCTGCTCCTGATATGAAGAATAGGATGTTCAACAACAGAACACTTTCTATTTCCGCGATCGTACTGGTACTGATTGCGGCAATATTTTTTCTGCTGCCCAAACCGCTTGCAGAACCGTTCTCGCAAACCAGGCTGGATGCGCTGAACCGATCCGGCCAACCGGTGTTGGTTGCCATCCATGCGGATTGGTGCTCAACCTGCAAGACTCAGGAGCGGATACTTCAGGAGTTGTTGCCGCAAACAGAATTCAAGCGCATCACGATGCTGCGCATGGACTTCGACCAGCAGAAGGAAGCGGTGCGTACCTTCGGCGTCCAGTACCAGAGCACGCTGATCGTATTCAAGGATGGGCGCGAGGTGGGCCGCTCGACGGCGGATCAGAGCACTGCACACATCGCGGAATTGTTGCGACTGAGCTTGTGAAGCATTTCAATAAAGACACAATCTGTTGGGGGTAGCCCCCGCATTTGAGTCGGCCCGCTTCGAGGAATCGCGGCAAGCATTTTCGTGCAGGGATGCTTCTGCACTATGGGATGGCAGGGACGTTTCAAAAAGGAGAAATGCTTATAGCTCTTGCAATAGTTCATTGACCATTTCCAACAACGTTGGAACATCCATTGCGAATAATGCGTTCAGGATGGCTTCCGTATTCTTACTCGGTGGCGTTGCTTCCTCTCCAATGACGAGCTAGGTTGATACTGACAAAGCAAAGGCCGCGCAGTTGGCAGTTAACTCAAGCTTGCTCCAGTGCTTAATGGAAGCAAAAAACCAGCTGAATGCAAAAATGCCTGCTGATAAAACGAACTAACGGCGGTACCGGGAAAAAGCAAAAGCTGGAAACAAAAGCAAAGCCGAATCTGTTGATTACAATTCAGGCAGCCTGCCGCGCAATACATCACGATCAAACCACCATTTGTCACCAACGATGGCATCCACAACCAGCGCCATGCGCGGCAGAAAGACCTGCGGATCGCGCAACGCCAGCCTGTCCAGCCACCGGTCCATCGCATCCTGGTCTTGCACCCGGCTATGGCGCTTGGCCACCATCGCAATGAGATTGTCGACCAGAAAGCCCTGGCTTTCATGCTTATCTTCGTCGGCGCGCAGGTCAACCACATAGCGCCCGGTGATCGCCGCCACGGCGGCGCCGTCTGAATCATCCGGCATTTCGTCGATTGTATGGACCAGCATGGCCACCGTCAGCTCCGGATCGACCGGAAAGGTGATGGCCAGCCAGACGCCCATGCCCAGCACCGCGATGGAATCTGCATGACCTGCCTGATAAAGCACGTTGCACGCCTCGACGGCGTCCTGCCAGGATTCCTGTTGCATGGATATGGCAAACGCCTCGCGTGCAATATTCCATGCTTCCTTCTTGCGCTCCAATGCATTCAGGATTTCGGCGATGTCCATCTGCAACCGGGCGCGCTGCAAATGGGCTGTGTCCTCCAGCGCGGTGAGCTGCTGTATCTTTTCCGCCAGCTGTATTTTCAACCCGCGTATCTCCCCGGCCGTCAGGCCATCGTTCGCGTCCTTGATCAGTGAACCAACGTTGATGAATTTTTCGGTCATGCGATTTCCTGAATTGGATTTCGAGATTGGGCCAGCAGAATTGCGTGGCAGAGCTATCGCAGAATGATAGCAGGTTAATTTATGGGCCAGTTTCGAGTATTACTTGCCGGTGAGCCACCTCGTTTCAATTAATGCCGCCGGAGCAAAATCATTCTGTTGAACCAAATCAACGATGGTTGGCTCGAACGAGCAGTTACACGTGTGCTGCTTGTACCGATCCAATTTTAAATTATACGGAGGCCTACCATGTTTACACCGATCACAATTCCTTTTGGTGCGAAGTTGCTTTTCAATACCGTGAAACTCAAACCCGGCGTGACGATGGAAGATGTCGAGTTGGCTTTGGGCGAGATGTGCAATGTGGTGAAGGATACTTACGGGAACGTCGAGGGCGGGTTCATCGCGGGTCAGGTGTACCAGTTCTCCGGCTTCATCTCGGATGAAGGCTCGTTGAGCGATACAAAGGCGGCGGAGAGCCATGTTGCAATCGTCACTTTCTGGCGCTCGTTCGAACAACACGAAAAGTCCCACGCCGACAAGGTTTTCAAGGAAAAATTCGATGCCCTGGGCAAGCTTTGCACAGATAGCAAGGAGCTGGGCTATGACATGCTCTGGCAGGGCGAGCCGGAATAGGATAAAGGGGCCAAACTCATAATCAGATGGGACGGAGCGCAGATTGAAGTCCGATCCTGATTTAGCATATGGCGAAGTTGAGCCAAAGCGCATTGTCCATTTCCGCGATTGAACCAGACCAATGGATTCGGGCCAATGGATCAGCATCGCAATTGCGATAGATGCGAAAATCTCATTCGAGAATCAGCAAAGGAAATTTCCGGCAAGAAGGATGTTTGTATGAAGATGCAGCTATAATTTGAACAACGGCCATTGTCTTTATCTGTTCACAAATGGCGTCGATGTCGGCTTCCATTAAAACCGAAAGGGAAACGTGGCCAAAACTATTTTGATTATTGATGATTCGCCTTCCATCCGACAAATGGTTGCATTCACCCTTAAAACGGAAGGCTATACCGTCATTGAGGCAGCCGATGGCGTTGAGGGCTTAGCCAAGGCTAAAGCGCATGCTATCGATCTGGTACTGTCCGACCAGAACATGCCCAACATGGATGGAGTCACTATGGTTAAAACGTTGCGTAGCCTTCCCCAGTATGGCACTACCCCCATACTGATGCTGACCACTGAGCGCTCTGATGTACAGAAAGCGCAAGGCAAGGAGGCGGGTGCGACCGGGTGGCTGGTCAAACCATTCGACCCGCGCAAGTTGCTCGAAGTCGTTAACAAGTTTTTAGCTTAGCCCCGGAGCTAATGGGGAACTGATGTGGTTAGCTCAGCCGCCCCATTTCATAACTTTCAGGCAAGCAACAACTTGCCTCAGCATCAATTCGAAGCCGATCCCCCCGGCTTCCCCGGCCGCGATTACCACTCTTTTGCATCACTGAATTTTTCGATCGCTGAGAACACCCGGAGTATGTCTGTTGCAGACAGGATGCCGACCAGTTTTTTGTCCTTATCGACAACAGGCAATGCGCCTATCCTGTTGTCGGCCATCAATGCAGCGGCTTCTGCTGCAGGCGTGTCGCGATTAACGGTTATTACGCCACGGCGCATGATGTGCCGCACTTTGTTCGGGGCCACATGAAGCTCGGCGGAATTCGCGCCGCTCGGATTTTCAATGACACTGGAATTGCTTTTGGGTCCCAGTGCTTTGTACAGATCCCTATCGGATAATATTCCAACTACCCGGCCCTTTTCAACGACGGGCAAGTGACGGATCTTTTCGTAATTGATCAGAAAGAAGGCACGGTCGATATAATCATCTTGCTCGACCACGAAAACCTTTGCAGTCATTAACTCTTCAACACGCATTATTAGTCCCCTGAATATAAAATCATGAGCAAGCGTAATGAAATATACGTATTGTTACCATGAAAGCCAATTGATACTGCTTCAAAATGAATTGAAATCCACCAGGCTCGCTTTTTAGCTCCAAAACCGAAAGTACCACATTGGCGACGATGTCCACCAAAATCCACCCCAGAATTCAAATATCAGGTCATCCAATCATATGAACAGAATTGCCCCGACCAAGGCCGAGATCGCGCTGCTGGAACCGTTTGTCGGCCTTACGCTGGAATGCATCCATATACCGACAAGCCGTGAAGAGTTTGCGGCCGCCAGTGCAGAGATCAAGGCGGCCGGCATCGTCGGCTTCGATACCGAATCCAAACCGACGTTCGTCGTGGGTGAAGTGAGTGCCGGGCCGCATCTGGTGCAGTTCGCCTTGCCTGACAGGGCCTACCTGTTTCAGATGCATCAAACCGAAGGACATCCGTTCCTGGTCGAGCTGCTGCAATCGAGACAGACCCTCAAGGTCGGCTTCGGCCTCAAATCGGATGGCAAGCATATCCATGCAAAACTGAGTGTAGAGCTGGCCGGTGTGGTGGATCTCAATACGCTGTTCCGCATGGACGGTTACCACAAGGAGATGGGCGTACGCACTGCGGTGGGCCTGTTGTTCAAGCAGCGCTTTGCCAAGTCGCGGCATGTCACCACTTCCAACTGGTCGCAGCAGCAACTCTCGCCGCAGCAAATGCTGTACGCGGCCAACGATGCCTACGCGGCGCTGAAGGTGCTGGAAGCGCTGGCCATTCCCCGCGAAGAACTGCCCGTCTACAAATTTGCCCCCGCAATTGCGTATCCATCAGAACAGTCAGATAATTAGGGCTGTCAGCTTTGGGACGATCGGGGACAGGACACACTACATGATACGGCTCGATAAATCGTTGCTGGTAGGGGGAACACCGGATTTTGCAAACGTCCTCAAGCAGGAGATCGCGCAACTGGGCGCCGACCATCTGCCCTTGCAACAAGGCTTGATACACGGCAACTATGTCACGACTGACCCGATCAGCGTGATGATCATCGGTGTCGCAGAGACGGGAAATGCGATCCGTATCAGGGCGGGCATCTTTTATCAGGGCGTGATGGGCGGGTGCAGTTGTGCCGATGACCCCTCCCCTGCCAGCGCCAGCAACGAGTACTGCGAAGTGCAGCTGGATATCGACAAAACAACCGCAATGACTACGATCTCTCACGAGGAACGCTAACGGAAATCTTTGCGTTATTGTATGAGCCCGTTGTACAGGAAAAATGCGTATGCGCCGACGAGTCCGGCACCAACCCAACGGGGGATGCGTCCGAGCGCTGCGACCGACAGGAAAAGAACCAATCCGGCTCCCAGGATGATATAGGCGCCAGTCTGGAAGGAACCGGGAATCTGTATCGTGTTAGAAACAGCAAACAGGCCGATGCACATCGGGATGCAAATATGTCCATCTCCGATCTGCGAGCTCAGCACGATATCCTGCCGGCCGATGTACGCGTAATACAGCGCAAGGAAGGCATTCGGCAACACCATCAGCAGGCCGCTGAACCAGCCGATCCTGGCGAAACTGAATATCGGGTTTTTGGTTTTGGCCACCCACTCCACCAGGTGGTCGACGGAAAAATAGATACAATAGGCGCATGCGGCGATCAGCAGCAGGTCGATCACGATCGACCAGTGAAAGGCCTTGTCGTTTCTGATATTGTCCTTGAGAACTTCGAATACGTGCAATATCTGCCAGAACACAAACAGGGCGACCAGGATGATGCCGTCGTAAAAGTTCAGCTCCCCATCCTGGGCCAGGGCCCACAGCGTTCCGGTGAACAGGAACAATGCGATCAAAGTGAAGAGTATATTGAGCCGGTTGACGAACAGGAATTCGGCGTGCTTTTTCAATATTTGCTTTGATCTTGTCTTGGGCAGGATCGCCGCCGAACCGAAGATCGCGGACAGCCCGAGGATCAAGGTCAGGTTGGTGACATTGTTGACGATACTGTTGTCGATCACCGCGCCGCCATTGCTGGCCGACTTGCTCATGACATAGGCGAAAACCAGATTCGCGAACCCTGAACAATAGGGCATGATGAGCGTGCCGAGTACCGTCCCCTCAAAACCCTTGCTCTCCATGACATGGAGTCGCCAGACCATCACCGCATTCGCCGCGATGAATAGCGCGAGCTGCAACAAGGGTTGTGCTGCATAGGTTTGGATAATATCGATATACGATGTCACTGCCGGATGATTTGAAAGATCTGATTCAGATCCGTTGCCGGATTATCCTTGCCGCGTTTTACCGGGGTCAATTGCTTCAGATACGTGGTCAATTGCTTCAGACAGGCGGTAAGATCCTTGCGTGCGGCCATATCCAGTGCATATGCCCGACCTCTCGGGTTGTTTGCCCGCTGTTTTGCCTTGGCGCTTCCCGACAGGTTTATGTAAACTGCGTCTTCATCAAAATACGGATTGTTTGCAATGAACGACTCATCTACCCGTACCGCCGATCGTGCAGCCGAACATATCGTGCGGCATTTTCAAGCGCAAGGATTTACCGGCATAACGGAAGCACTCATCATCCAGATCCGTTCGAGAGGCGCGGATCGCACGGAAGTCGAAGACGCCTTCGAAGCCGCGCATGAACAAGATGATGCGCCCCCGGTGCAGAAGTATTTCGAGATTCATCCATTCGGGCATTTTTCCGATTTCCGGAGCTTCGATCAAGCCATGTCGGCCTTCAGTTCCGACCTGACCCAAAGCCTGCGCAGCGATATCCCCAGGATGTTCTTCGATCCGGCTCCGGTTGTGATCGAGGACCCGCTTGCCAGCGGTACCAAATACGATGTGATCATGAAACTCAGGGACAACGTCGACGGGTGCGCTGTCGCCATTCTCATGAACGATCCGGACGCCTCGTTTCTCGACTATATCGGCACCCACCTGGGCAGCGATTGGCAAAAGATCATGGACGAATTCGAGATCGCAAGCGCATCCCTGGGGGATGAGATCGATCTGCATTAAAGTATCTGCCGTCCGCCTCCATGCCGCTCACTGCAGTGACATTTTTTTCGTAGTCGCGCTAAGATATGACACTAGGCATTCGTGAACATGTAGAGACACTTCGGATTCTAAACCGGGCATGGAAAGGAAAATATTGAGATGAACAATACCGCTGACTACCATCGCGTTTGTAACATATCAGTGTGCGCCGAACTGGATGCCGACGAAATCAAACTATTGTCGGGGAAAATGGGTGTGCGTGATTTGAAGGATCAGGAATTTCTCGTCAAGGAGGGCACCGCCGAACAGAGTCTTTACGTCCTCGTCGCCGGCAAGCTCGCCGTTTACAGCACCGACGCGAATGGCAAGGACAATCTGGTTTACACCATGACCGAGGGGGAATGTGCCGGAACCCGCGCATTCGTTGACCGCACACCACGCAAGGCCACCTTGCGTGCGGTCGGCAATGCCACGGTGTATACGCTTACGCCTGATGACTTCGAATCATTGCTGGATCACCACCCGCGACTGGTTTACAAGGTGATGCGCGCGCTGTTCCGCGTCACCCACATCAATCTGATGCGGATGAACCAGGAAACCCAGCAGCTTTCCAATTACATCAACAAGACGCAGGGGCGGTATTGAGGTATATGGAAAGTCCAACCCGGATGTCTACAGTGAACAACCACCGCACAGCGCAGGCAGTTTATCCAGGTTACTAGCCCCCTGTTTCAATAGTCTATTTTAATCCCCCTTCGGTCGCAGCAAGGTGGCCGATCTCGCCGTTTCGGAAATCTCTGGCTATTTGCTTGGCAATTGTTAGAATGCGCGCCGCTCGTAGCATGGGGGGCGCCGCGAGCATGCACTGACCAAAGCTCCCATTAAAATTCTTATTGAAGGAATACCATGAATCGTTCTGCTCTGATTGCAGTTCTGTTGACTCTGTCTTTGGCTGCTTGCGGTGAAAAAGCTGCACAAACCGCTGCTGCTCCTGCCGCACCTGCTGCTGTTGCTCCTGTTGCTGTTGCTGCTGCTCCTGTCGATGCTGCTGCCACAGCTGCCGCACCTGTAGCTGTAGCGGCACCTGCCGACACTGCCAAGAAGTAAGCTGCAATCGTAGTCACGAAAAAGCCGGCTTGCGCCGGCTTTTTTCATTCACGCACTGTACTTTGCCCGCATCCCGGCATCATGCAACCGACTTGAGATGATTATCCACGGTGGGCGGCTTGGTGTAGCCGCTGGCTTGCATGTTGATCGCCTCGGGATGCGACTGATAATGCTTGCGCACGCAATTGGCCAACGCCTGTTTGGTGTCGTCTTCTACCGGGCTGATCTCCTTGTCCAACAGACAGTCGATCATCTTCTGCAGCAGACCATCCTGCGGTGTCGGCATCTTCTTCTTCCATGCAGACAGCAAGGTCCGGTTGATATGCGATGGCAGCGAGGCCAGGATGCCGACATCGTTCTGGTCATGAACCAGCAGGCCCGATGTGGTACCGCGATCCAGTGTCAGGACCTGGAAGAAGTACAAGGTGTGGTAGTCCAACTGCTTCCGGTAATCGGCCTCGGTTGGCGTGATGCGTTTTTCGATCGCGGCGGTCAGGATGTCGATGTAGGTGTCGATCGCCGCTTCACCGACCGTCCTCGCCATCTTCAGGTCCGCGTCAAAATCTCCGCTGGTATAGTTCTCCAGGTAGAAATGCGTCACACCGCGATGGCGACCCAGCACGGGGATGTTGAAATAGCGGTCGCCCTGCGCAGCGGCTTCGGCATATTGCCGCGTCGCGGCCTGCTCCAGCTTGCCGGCGAACAGGGCCGTGTCCTCGCCGTATTCGATCGCCGGGTTGAGGTCGGCCATCACGCGCCAGTATCCGCTGCCGCTCTTCATCTCAGTCCAGCTGATATGAATGTGCACCGATGGTGCCAGCGGATTGCTCGGATGGATGATGGTCGAGATCGCTGATGCAGATGCCAGTTGCTTGCTGGCATCGTCGTCATAATGGACCTGCGAGGTATTGACCGATGCGCGGTTGAACAGCGACGCGTCAGTCGCCATAAAGCGCACGCCGCCGCCATGCCTGCCCTCGTCGCGCAACCACTCGGTGGGCTCATATGGTTTGTCGCTGCCGTATTTCTTGCTGAGCGCATTCAGCTTGCTCACAAAACGTTGCTGCAGATCGCACACCAGCGCGTAGCCCTGCGCCGCACAGGGAGATTTTGCTCTGATTCTTTCCATGTTTGATAATACCTTATCGAATTGATTGATCATTGCACAGCGTTGGCTTGGCCGCGAAATGTAGCACATTATCCAATAATCAATAAGGCCGAACGCGATTGATCCGCTGATGTATAGTTCTGCAGCCTCGACAATTTCGCGCTACACGCCGTCGCACCGATCCTTGAACAATCCTCGGTACGGGTCAAGTAAAATTGCTGTCGTGTTGTAGCACCGGCAATAAAAGCCGTAGCTGAAGAGGCAGGACACCCCTTTCATTCACTTGAAAGCAACCAATATGAAAGCAATGATATTCGTCAGTACGGCCTTATGTTTGTCTATTGCGGGATGCACGCATAAAGAGATTCCCGTTCCGACATTCAATGCTGCAGGCCCTATCAAGCAGGGATATGGTGAGGCGGCGCTGCCTGATGGTGGAATATACAAAGGTCAGTTTGCCAATGGCCTGTTTAACGGAGCAGGAAAAATGGTGTGGCACAACGGCGCCATTTATGACGGAGAATTCAAATCGGGGTTGCTGCAGGGGATCGGGAAACTGACATCGCCGAATGGGGATATATATCGCGGTGAATATTATGAGGGCCAGGAATCAGGCGAGGGAGCAGTAGCACTGGCAAATGGAGACCGTTATGAAGGAGCATTCAAAGACGGTGCTTTCAATGGCAAAGGAACTTATGTCGCCCAAAAGGGAGATACTTACACAGGGGATTTTAAACACGGAGTATTTTCCGGAGTGGGAAAGATGGTTTCCAGCGAAGGAGATTCCTATGAAGGGCACTTCGATAAGTGGAGACTGGATGGTGAAGGAATAATGTCGCTTAAGTCAGGCGACAAGTATGAAGGGCATTTTGTAAACGGCGAGCCGTCAGGCCATATGGTGGTTATATATAAGAGTGGCGGCCGCTACGAGGGTGGAATGGCGGGCTGGAATTACCATGGAGAAGGCGTGTTGGTGGGACCCAATGGCGACAGTTTTTCGGGGCATTTTGAAAATGGCACGACTACCGGAGTTATGGATGTTGTCTATAAAGAACGCCGGGAGTCATATAAAGGCGAGCTCAATCAATGGACATATCACGGACAAGGCGTGCTATTGAAATCGGATGGGCAGAAATATGTAGGCGAATTCAAGTATGGGCTTTTTGATGGACAGGGGACGCTGACAACGACTGATAAAAGGAAATATGTTGGTGAATTCAAATATGGGGAATTTTACGGCGAAGGCACCCTGGAATATCATGGCGAAAACAGTGAACGCAAAAAGCTGACCGGCCATTGGAAAAACGGGAAATATATCGGCGATGATGCCGGCGCTTATGTCAAAGACGGCCTGGCAGAACCAAACATGGAAAAGGCAATGTATTCGCAAACGAAAAAAGTAGCGGAGGCGTTGTCTAAATTGAAGCCTCAGGTAGTTGGTCAGCCGGATCTTTATTTTGTGGGCTTTGGTGGTTATGGCGCCGAGGACGTATTCATGAAGGAGGTGCGTTATTCATCAGGTGTGATGGATAAGCTCTATCACACCGGCGGCCGCTCTGTCAGTTTGATTAACAACCCCAGGTCGGTCGACGATGTGCCGTTGGCAACAGTGACGAACCTGGAAACAGTACTTAACGGTATCGCCAGGCAAATGGATGTGAATGAAGACATCCTTTTCTTGTATGTGACCAGCCATGGTTCCAAAGAACATGAGATATCCGTGTCGATGGATGGAGTGTCGCTTCAGGGCCTGACTGCCAAGAGGTTCAAGAAAATTGTGGATGCCTCGGGTATCAAGTGGAAAGTATTGGTAATTTCTGCATGTTATTCGGGTGGTTTGATTGATGCATTGAAAGATGACTATACCCTGGTGATGACAGCGTCGAGGGCGGACAGGAAATCATTTGGGTGTGGTAGTGAGTCAGAATTCACCTATTTCGGTGAGGCGTTTTTTGAGAAATCGTTGAACTCCAAGGTGAGCTTTGTTGGAGCATTCAAGCATGCGCGCGAGTTGATCGCAGAGCGCGAGACTAAGGAAAAGCGCGAGGCCTCAGAGCCGCAAATCGCCTCAACTCCCTTGATCGAAGGAAAGCTGGCAGAGTGGCGCAATAGTTTGGCGAAAGCAAACAATGGGAAGCTGATCAGGACGGCATCGCATAAATTTGATGGGAGAAAAGGGGAAGCCGAACACCTTTTCTAGTTCCTCGATAATGCCGGCCTTGATCGATTCGCTCCGGAAAGACCGGCTACTTCAGCAACCCCGCACTGCGCGCCACCGCTTCGATCTCCGCATAGTTCTCTGCACGGGTCGGGATGAATCTGCTGGCGTGCTGCAATTCCAGTATCTCGCTGCCGTGTGCAACGTGCTTGTCCAGTGCAAGGAATGCATCGGTCAGTTTCTGGCGCAGGTTCGCATCCATGTCCGCGCGCGCAGTCCAGTTGTAATCATGATAGCCGGGGGTAGTGTAGAACACGTGCACCTCCCTGTGGTCGGCCTGGCCGTCGGCTAGCAGTTTTTCCCACGCGGCGATGTTCAACACCCCGGCATCTGCCTCGCCGCCCACCACCGCCGCCACCACCGCTTCGGGCTTGCCTGAATAGAAGGCGCGTTTCATCTCGGTATCGGGATCCATGTAAGCTGCCCGCAAGTACGAGCGCGGCATCAGGTGATCGGAAGTCGAAGTTTCCGCACCGAAAGCGATAGTCTTGCCTTTCAGGTCTTCCAACCTTTTGATACCACGCTGCGCGGTGATGAAAACCGATCGAGTGTGCGCATCTTCCGCGCGTTGCGCGACCGGAATGACCATGTCATTGCTGCGCTTCCTGGCCTCGATGAAATCGAAGCCGCTGAACCAGACCATGTCCAGTTTGTTGGCGACCAGCGCTTCCACCAGTGCCTCTTCGCTGGCCATCGGCCTGAATTCGATCTTCATGCCTATGTATTTTTCAAGATAATCGGACAAAGGTTTAAACTTGCGCCGCATGAATGACGGCGACTCGTCCGGAACCAGCGAGACGCGCAATACCGGCTCAGCGGATGTGGCCGCATAGAGCAGTAATGCCGCAGCGACAGCCAATGAGATCAGCAACGCTCTCAGGCGCGGCTTGGAGGAAAGAGTTAACATGTTTGCGTTGGATAGGGTTGCGGTGGCCACAGGCGGCACCCGGACGATTTTAATGGAATAACGTGCCGGCAACAAAATAAATGGCAGATTATGCTTAAGGCCTGAGCGCAGCTGCAAGCCAAGGCTGATTAGCGGGAACAGATCAACGGGGCCGGCTGCAACGGTATGTTGCAGCTCCAACTGGAGCAACACTGCGTGCGTCCAGCGAAGGCAACGCGACAACACACTTACGTAAACGGATACCAGATGAACAACAAGCAAGAATCGCTGCCTTTTTTGACCATGGGATTCCGGCCATTTTTCCTGGGTGCGGGCCTGTTCGCCGTGGTCTCCATGACACTGTGGTCGGCGATCTATCTGTTTCAGCAACACATCACGATGGAATCGATCTCCGTCTACCAATGGCACGCCCATGAAATGATCTACGGTTATGCGGTCGCGGTGATTGCGGGTTTTCTGCTCACATCGGTCCACACCTGGACACGATTGCCTACCGCGCACGGGAGGTTCCTGCTGGCGCTGTTCGTGATGTGGGCGGCGGCGCGTCTGCTGCTGCTGTTCGGCACCCGATACATCCAGCTCGCCGGCTTGTTCGACATCACCTTCTCGATTTGCCTGACCTTCCTGTTGACCCTGCGCATCATCCAGGCCAAACAGTGGCCGCAGTTTGCGATCGCCGGCAAGGTGATGCTGATCACGCTGTTCAACCTGTCGTTCTACCTCGGCGCTGCCGGCCTGATCGAACATGGCGTCATGTGGGGCATTTATGGCGGACTGTACATCGTGCTCACGCTGATCCTCACCATGGGCCGGCGGGTGATCCCGTTCTTCATCGAGCGCGCGGCGGGCGGCACAGTGCATCTGCGCAATGCCCGCTGGCTCGATATCTCAAGCATGGTGTTGTTGCTGGGGTTCGCGATCAATGAAGTGTTCGTCGGCAGGCAGGATGTTTCGGCCTACCTGGCGCTGTGTCTGTTCCTTGTCCATGCCATCCGGCTGGTTGGCTGGCATCATCCGGTGATCTGGAAGCAGAGCCTGTTGTGGAGCGTCTATCTGTCCGTCTGGATGATCACGTTCGGCTTTTTGCTGGTCGCACTGCGCTATTTTGCGCCGTCCCACTTTGCGACCGGTTCCTCGTTCCTGGCGATCCACGCATTCACCGTCGGCGGCATCGCGGTGATCACGTTGGGTATGATGTCCCGCGTGGCACTCGGCCATACCGGCAACGATGTGTATCACCCCCCGCGCACCGTGGCTTTTGCGTTACTGGCGATCCTCGCATGCGCAGTCGTCCGGACGATCCTGCCGCAGTTCATGCTGTGGCCGTACGAGGATTTGATAGGCATTTCGCAGGCGCTGTGGATCACGGCTTTCCTGCTGTTCATCGCCACCTATGCCCCGTTATTGACGAAGGCAAAACGCGGCTGATCCTTGCCGTTGCCGTCACCTGCCAGCCGGTTGAATAGCTGATAGAATCAAAACGTGAATCGGAAATGTCAGTCCGAATTCCCAAATTGATGATATCCAGTGAACTGCGAAAGCGCATCGATATGACTTACCGGTATTCCCGAGTGTTGGCTTATTTCAAATTCGCTTCCGCTTTGGCGATGTTGTTGTTTTTGTATTTCGCTACCCATCCCAAATGGTGGGGATGGCTTTTGTTCCTGCCACTGTTCGCCGCCATCGTCTTCGACGGTATCAGCAGCTACCGATACGCGCTGACCGTAGCCGGCAACCGCATCTCGATGGCCAGCTTCGAGCCCGGCGAGTACCTGGTTTCCGACATCACCGCTGTCAATGTTTGGGTCGCCAAAGGCGGACGCATCGCGGTCATTGCATTTTCAGACGGCAGAAAAATCCGTTTCAGCAGCCGCTTGGTGAACTTCGATGAACTGGTCCAAACCCTGAGAGAAAAAGCCGGGCTGCCCGTGGAAGCCGCGTAATTCCGGCAGCCGTATTGACCGATGGACATCTTGTCGCGGAACAAACGTCCACCGGATTTGACGGCATGGCCCGCTTCGATGGCACAATCTGCACAACTGAAATAGATCAATACGCTGTTGCCGCCCGAAGGCACACCCTCCATTTGACCAAAGATCCGGACGCACCCATCTTGCCCATCACCATCGGGAAGGCCCACATCTTCATTCCGGTGACCAGCAATTGTTCGGGCTTGACCTGGAACACATTCTCGTAGCACCGCTTTGCGCGTTCCATGTCCCGCACGTAGATCTCAAACCTGCCAACGGCATTGTTTTGCATGGTTCCCTCCATGTAGTTTTTCAGCAGGCGGAAAATTGTAACGGCAGACGGCTCTCCAATCCAGGCTGCGACCTGCCCAGTTCAGGCCGCCTGATCGCCGGGCTTGTAATCGTGGGAATGAGCCTGCAACAAGAATCTTGTCGGCACTCCATTCCTTTGTGCTTCGATTAAAGAGTCGACCCTGCGGCATTGATATGCCCGGGAAGTCCACCGACGAACCCGCATCAATCTGCGTTGTCATCCTTGCCCGTCACCGAGCGTTAAAATCCAGCATGCGTTCCGCCTGCCTGGCGGCCGGGCGCGCTTTTATTCCCGGATGACAGCTTCGAAAACAGCGGTGTCCGGTTGCGGTCATTCAACCTGCCTCTCCCATCGCCATCTCCAGCTCCAACCAGCGTTCTTCCAGTTCCGCCACCTGCGCCTCCAGTCTTGCATGGGCGGCATTCAATGCGCTGATCTTGTCACGGTCGGGGCTGGTATAGGTGGCAGGGTCGGCGAGTTGGCGGTTGACCCCGGCGAGTTCGGCTTGCGCGGTGGCGAGCGCGCTTTCCAATTTGCCCTGTTTCGACTGCAGCGCTTTGCGGTTTGGTTTGGGCGCACTTTGCGTGCGCAGTTTTTCGGCCGGGGCAACTGTTTCGCGCGGGCGACGATTCTCGATCCAGAGCTTGTAATCTTCCAGATCACCGTCAAACAGTTTCGCAGCGCCATCTGCGACCAGCCACAGTTCGTCGGCCACCGCACGGATCAGGCTGCGGTCGTGCGACACGATCACCACGGCGCCGCTATATTCCTCCAGTGCGATGGTCAGTGCGTCGCGCATATCCAGGTCAAGATGATTGGTGGGTTCATCCAGCAGCAGCAGGTGCGGCTTCTGCCAGGCCAGCAGCGCCAGCGCGAGGCGGCTCTTTTCGCCGCCGGAGAAACTTGCCACCGGGCGATCTTCACTGTCGCCGGCCAGACCGAAGCGACCGAGGAAACTGCGCAGCATCAGCGTGGTCTCCTTCGGCGCGATACGTTCCATGTGTTGCAGCGGCGTGGCTGCGCTGTCGAGATTCTCCAGTTGATGCTGGGCGAAGTAGCCGATGCGGATGTCGGGGGTGATCTCCAGCTTGCCCGAGGTGGGCTGCAACTCGCCAACCAATAATTTGATCAGCGTCGATTTGCCCGCACCGTTGGGGCCGAGCAGCGCGATGCGCGCGCCGGCGCGCAACACCAGTTCGATGTTGTTGAACAATGTCTTGTCGACATAGGCAAAGCCCATTTTGTCCGCGCGCATCAACAGATCCGGGCTGCGTTCCGGTGCTTCGATCTCCAGTTCGAAATGGCCGTCGGTGACATGCACGGCGGCGATGCGTGTGATCCGGTCCAGCGCCTTGATGCGGCTCTGTGCCTGCTTGGCCTTGGTGGCCTGGGCGCGGAAGCGGCGCACGAAGTCTTCCAGGTGCGCGATCTTTTCCTGCTGTTTGCTGAACGC
This sequence comes from Burkholderiales bacterium, assembly GCA_038203435.1. Classification (GTDB taxonomy): domain Bacteria; phylum Pseudomonadota; class Gammaproteobacteria; order Burkholderiales; family Gallionellaceae; genus Gallionella. The sequence goes on along the minus strand of JBBRDZ010000021.1, from coordinate 4,895 downwards.
CTGATTCTGTTGCGCGATCCGTTCCGCGCGGGCGCGCTCGAAGTCATCGTAGTCGCCGGTGTAGCAGTCTATGGTCCGGTCGTGCACATGCGCGATGCGATTGACGCAGGCGTTGAGGAATTCGCGGTCGTGCGACACCAGCAGGATGCTGCCGGGATAGCGTGCCAGATATTGTTCCAGCCACAGGATGGCTTCAAGGTCGAGGTGGTTGGTGGGCTCGTCGAGCAGCAACAGATCGGCGCGGTGCATCAGCGCGCGTGCCAGATTCAGGCGCATGCGCCAGCCGCCCGAGAAACTGGTGACAGGACGTTCCAGCGTGTCGTTGGCGAAGCCCAGCCCGTTCAGCAGTTGTGCGGCGCGCGCCTTCGCGCCATAGCCGTCGATCGCCTCGAAACGCTGTTGCGCATCGAACCAGACGGCATCGTGTTTTTCCTTCGCCAGGGTCTTTTCCAACGCGCGCAGTTCCGCATCGCCATCGAGCACGAATTCCAGTGCGGCCTGGTCGGAGCTGACGATCTCCTGCTCGACGAACGCGATGGTCTTGCCGGACTGCAGGGAGATCTCGCCGCTGTCCGGCTTGATCTCGCCGCGTATCAGGCGGAACAGTGTGGATTTTCCGCAGCCGTTCTTGCCGACCAGGCCGATGCGCTGGTTGGCGTACGCCTGCAGGTTGACGTCCTGCAGCAGCGGGATGCCGCCCTGCAGGTAGGACAGATTCTGGATATTGAGCATGGACGCGATGATAACAGACGAAACGAAGCGTTCTGTTACAGCACGTACGAACCGTCGGGCCGGTTAGATTTCTATAAAGCCGCCCATTTCGGTTACCATCCGTTATTCACGTTTGCGTCACTCACTCTGGATACCACATCATGATCGAACCCGTTCCGTTGAGAAAAATCTCCCCAACCAACATCTTTCGCAAAGGCGACACCTTCGTGCTGTTTGGCGAACTGTTCGGCCGTGGTTATGCAAATGGCCTGATCAACGAGGCGCGCAAGGCCGGCATGACCATCATCGGCATCACCGTCGGCCGCCGCGACGAGCACAACGCATTGCGCGCGCTGACCGCCGAGGAATTGGCCGTGGCCGAGACCAACCTGGGCGGGCGCATCATCAATGTGCCGTTGATGGCGGGGTTCGACCTGGATGCGCCACCGGGTGAACCGACGCCGACCGATCTGCTGGCCGACATGACGCTGAAAGGCTGGCAGGGCGACAAGCTGGATTTCGCGCACATCGAAAAATGTCGCAGCGTCGGCGTGAAGCGCTTCAGGGACTCCGTCGCCAGGGTGATGGACGAACTGGACGGCATGATCCCCGACGGCAGTAACACTATCTTTGCGCATACCATGGCGGGCGGCATCCCCAAGGTCAAAGTATTCCTGGCGATCGCCAACCGTATCTACAAAGGTCGCGGCGAACGTTTCATGTCTTCGCGCGCGCTGCTCGACAGCGATCTGGGCAAGCTGATCCTGATGAACTTCGACGAAGTCACCGCCAACACCTTCCAGTATCTGATCGAAGGCAGCGCGGCGATACGCGCGCGACTGGAGAAGAGCGGCGCACAGGTGCGCTATACGGCCTACGGCTATCACGGCACCGAAATACTGATCGGCGGCCAATACCATTGGCAGACTTATTCCAATTACACACAGGGCCAGGCCAAGATGCGGCTGGAGCGCATCGCCGAAGCCGCCTGGACGCAGGGCATCAAGGCGACGGTCTTTAACTGTCCGGAGATCCGCACCAATTCTTCAGATATCTTCGCCGGTGTGGAATTATCGCTGTTCCCGCTGCTCAAGGCATTGCGCAAGGAACATGGCGGTGCATGGGCCGAGGCGCAGTGGGATGCCTGTGCCGCGCTGTTGCAGGAAGGCCATACGGTCGATAGTCTGTTGCAGAAGATCGAGGACTACAATCTTAGCGGGGTGTCAAAACGCTATCGTGATTTCAACGCATGGCCGATGGACAACTCCGTGGAACTGGCCGACCTGATGATAGGCACTTCGGACGAGATCACGCAGATGCACAAAGCCAGGACCGCGCTGATAACGGATATCCTGAGCGCACTGGTGCTGGAAGGCACCGGGCCGCTGATGTTCCACGAGACATCGAACCCGGGCGCACCGGTGCTGTGGTTGAATCATGACATCATCGCCAGACAGCTGAATGCGATGCATGCCTGAGCTGCTCGCCCGAACTGAAGGCGACTTTTCGGCGACCCGGGCAGCTTTGGCAGGAACATGACGAATGCGGATGTTGCAGAACGGGAGGCTATTCCCGTGGCAAGTGCCGGCAGGGCGAATGGGTTGAATTGAAGACCAGCTTCGTTGTGCTGTTATGTGCGGGTGCCGTTGCTGTCTTTTACCAAACCGGTGTCGCCCTGCCTTTTCGGTAAAGATTTCGTGACCAGCGGGAGCGTCCACAGCCCCATTGCCGATTACAATTGGTTGCCAAGTATCGGAGAAAAAAGTGGACGATCGCAAATACCAAATGCTGGTGTGGAGCCTGCAAGGCGAAGCACTGGATCGCCCGGGAATGTTCCGCATCAAGGTGATCCTGATCAGCTTATTTGCGTATCTGGTGCTGTTCGCCCTGCTGGTCTTGTTGATGTTCGCCGCTGTGACTGTGTTCGTCACGGCGGGCAGGAATGGCCACTTGCTGACTACGCTATTCTTCGCCAGCGGCTTGCTGGCGGTGATCCCCCTCGTATTGCTGACTCTGCGCATGTTCTTTTCCACGCTGCCGCCACCGGAAGGTCGGGTCGTGACAGAGCAGGAGGTGCCGCAGCTGTTCCGGAGCATCTCGGAATTGCGTTCCCGGTTAAACGGTCCGCCCATAGACCATGTGTTGATCACAAATGAATTCAATGCGGGGATCATTCAATCTCCGCGTTTCGGCCTGTTTGGAGGCCATCGTAATTACCTGGTGCTGGGATTGCCGCTGCTGTATGCCTTGTCACCCGAAGAAATGCTGGCAGTGACCGCTCACGAATACGGTCATCTGGCCGGTAGTCACGGCAAACTTGGCGCATGGATATACAGGCAGCGCCGCACTTTCGGTGCTTTACATGCGCACGCACACCAGCGTCTCGGGCGCAGTTTCGTGAATGGCGTCTTCTTCAGCATGATCGACAGATTCGCTCCCCATTACAATGCATACACTTTTGTGCTGTCGAGGCAGAATGAGTACGAAGCTGATGCGGTGGCCGGCGAGATCACCAGTCCCAAAGCTCATGTCTCGGCGCTTATCCGGAGCAGCCTGCTGTCAAGCTGGCTGCACGAGAACTTCTGGCCCAAGCTGTCGGGCCAGGCGGCGCAGCATGAGGTTCCTCCCTACATGCCTTATGCTGCAATGCGCAAATTGCTGGCCGTAACCATGGATGAATGGGCAACGAGTGATCGTTTGCGTGCAGCGATGAAAGCGGAATCCGATGTTTATGACACCCATCCCTGTTTGCGGGAGCGGATCATCGCGATGGAACAACAAGCCACGCTGCCGACTTCGCCCAAGACCAGTGCAGCAGAAACATTGCTCGGCAAATTCGAACTGGCGCTGGCGCGCGAATTCGACGAAGCGTGGTGGTCAACCGAAAAGATGAAGTGGCAAAGCTATCATCGCAATTACGCCCGCTCGATGGTACGTATAGAAGAACTAGAAAAAAACCCAGTGGAGATGCTGAATGTGATGGACGCGCAGGAACTTGCATTGCTGTTGCTTGAGTTCCGTTCTTCCGACGCCGCCAAGCCTGTCCTCGAAGATCTGCTGGGTCGTTCCGGCGAGCGTTATCCCAAACCGGTCTATTACTATGGCCGATTACTGCTCAGCGAAGGCGATGCGCGCGGCCTGGATTTTCTGGAAGAAGCTATGGGCCTGTCGCCTTCGATGGGTAATGAATGCGCGCAGACAGGCTATGAATGGCTATGCGCAAAACAGAATGAAGGCGAAGCCGAAATATGGCTGGAGAAGTTGCGGGCTAATTTTAATTAAGCGTTTATGAATCGGGGAGGTTGGGTATATCGGGCGCTGCTTACGCTGGTCATTGATCCGGGCTGACCTCAAGCATCCCCGGCGGGAATATCGGATTTACCCAGTATTTTTCCGGTAAATGCATCCACCATCACTGCGTCTTTTCTGCTGCCGCATTCAACCTCGACCAGATAGATATAGCCGGATTTTTCAGCCACTTGTGGCGGCGATTGCCTCCGCCCCTGATAGCTTGAAGCAAGTTCCACCACTCTGGTCCTGACGGTTTTCCATTCTTCATTTTCCCGTTGATCCTGCGCGAAGCAGGTGACTGACGTGAGTGCGATCACACCTGCCGCGGCCGGAAGTATCCTGAGATATTTCATGCTTCCCTCCCATTAATCGAGCGATTATCCATACACGCTGAAACATGTGAACACTAGTGATGCCGATACGGCGATATGGTTCCGTCCCTGCTGCCGCGTCGAAACTTCTGACTATAGGGTAAACTCCGCAAACGCTGGCTATGCGGCCGGCAACACAAACTTTCCGTAACAAACAGTTACCATTTTGAACAACCTTCAACCCCATTCCGTCTGGTCGCACTTCGCCACGTTGTGCGAGATACCGCGCTCCTCGCTGCATGAGGCGGCGTTGCGCGATCATCTGATCGGTTGGGCGACAGCGCGCAATATCGAAGCGGTCGTCGATGGCGCGGGCAACCTGATCCTGAAGAAGCCGGCCAGCCGCGGCTGCGAGTCCGCGCCCGGCGTGATCCTGCAAGGTCATCTCGACATGGTGTGCCAGGCCAACACCGGTACGCTGCACGATTTCGAACGCGATCCGATACGCACCGTGGTACGCGACGGCTGGGTGATCGCGGAGAACACCACGCTGGGCGCGGACAACGGCATCGGCGTGGCGCT
>JBBRDZ010000020.1:0-23779 GCA_038203435.1 Burkholderiales bacterium | reverse complement strand
ATCTCGGGAGGCAGGAATAGTTCGAACCAGTTGCGCCCGATGACTTCCTCGCGTTGCCAACCGCTCAGATGCAGCAGATATTCGTTACAATAAGTGATCCGTTCTTCGCGGTCGCGCATCACTGAAACCAACTCCACATTTTCCAGCAGGTCACTGAAACGCCGTTCGCTTTCGCGCAGCACCAGCTCGGCTTGCTTGCGTTTCGTGATGTCCTGGGCCATCACAACGATGCCGATCACTTTCCCATCCGGGCCGTGATACGGCACCTTATCCGTCTGCACCCAGAGTTTTTTGCCGTGCGGGCCAGAAAGCGCTTCGATAATCCCCAGTTTGGGTACGCCCGAATCGATCACTTCCAGATCATCAGCAAAAAACTTGGCCGCGTTCTCCGGATAAATTTCGACAGTGGGTTTTCCCTCGATCTCTTCGACCCGCATTCCTGCCGCATCTGCCACGTGTTGATTGACCCGCAGGATGCCGTTTTCGGTGTCCTTGAACCAGATCATCGCCGGCATCAAGTCAAACAGCACACGTAGCTCGGTGCTCAGGCGTTTGTGCGCTGCTTCTGTTTGTCGGCGTTCGGTGATGTCGGTCAGCGTCACCACGCTGCCGAGCACCTCGTTTCGTGCGCCCTTCAGGTGGCCGACGCTGACCAGAAAATCGAATCCCTGTCCGTTGTGCGTCAGCCTCGCCTCTACCGATTGGCGGCGGTTCGTGTCGATGGTGCCGACAGGTAAGAATGCTGTGCCGTCCGGCTGGCGCAACGGAAAGGCCTGCTCGAATTGTTGCCCGATCAGATCCTGGCCGTAAAACGATTGCGCCTCCTTGCTGGCGCGAATGATGCGCCCGGTTTCGTCGCAGATCACGATCGCGTCGGCGGCCTGTTCCAGGATCGCGTGCTCGAGTTTATCGGCGGCAAGGATCGCCTCAGTGCGTTTCTGCTCCGTCAGGTCGGTCGCGACCATGCATAAGGAATCAGGCATGTCGTCCAGATGCAGGAGGCTCACCGATAGATAGACCGGCACCCGTGTTCCGTCAGCGGCAGCGAGGGCCAGTTCCTCGCGGCGATTGTCGACCGCGTCTTTTCGCAGCAGTGTCTGAAGAATCTGCCGGCTTTCGGGCGCAAACCAGGTGTGGATTTCAGAGCCGATCACTTTTTCCAGTGGCATTCCAAGCATCCCGGCAAAGCGCCGGTTGGCGTACAGAACCAGACCCTCCGGCGTCAGGGTGAGCGCCCCTTCGCTCATGTTCTCGATCAAGGTCCGGTAGGATTGATCGGCACCCTTGAGCGTAAACATCTGCGCACCAGCTTCGCCCGAAACGAACAGCGCGTCCGAATCACCGCTGAGTATCTCGCGCAGGGTCGTTTCGGCCTTTTCAACTCTCGTGCGCAGGCCTGCGTTTTCAGCTAGGAGTTGCCGGGTGTTTTCGGCGACCTGTTGCTTTGGCTTTGCAGGTTTTGTAGGCATTATGCTCTGCGCTGTATATCCAGCCCCACCAGCACGCGCTCGGTGTCCGACAAATCACCGATGATGCGGCGCAGCGGGGGTGGCAGTGTTCTGATCAGTGTCGGCACTGCGATGATCTGTTCGCCCTGCGCCAGTTGCGGCTGCTGATATAGGTCGATCACATCCAGCTCGTATTGCCCCTGCAGATTTTCTTCGCAGATTTTTTTGATGTTGGCGATGGCGTTAACAGATTTCGGCGATTGCCCGGCAACATACAGCTTCAGGGTGTAGAGGAATGGTGCCGCGGTGCGTGATACAGTCTTGGCTTTGGGCTGGGCTGGGTTCATTTTCATTTTGAACCCCCTTTTTGTTTGTTCGGCTTCGCATCCACTTTGCGGCTCAGTCCCATGTCCACACGACCCTGTGCCAGTTGCGCTTTTTCCGCTTTTTCCTGGCCGATGATTTTCAACGACGCGACTTCCTGCACCGCAAATTCGGCGCGCAGCATGGCGATCTGCGCTTCCAGTGTCGTGCGCTTGCGTTCCAGCTCGATCCGGCGGAGTTCAACTTCCTGATTGCGTATCAACAGCGTGGCTTCATTTTCCGCTTCTTTCGTCAGCCGCGCCGAGCCGGTCAGCACGCCCTCCGGACCGACGTACACATCGCGCAATTCCACGCCGTGATCGGTGAGCAGGAACTCGCGTATCTGGTTCGAATGCGCCATGCCGCGCGATTTAAGAATGGATAAACAGCGATTGCGTTCACCGCCGCTGTCGATATCGCGCAGTAACAACCAGGTGTCGATTACGGACGAAATGGCAACCTCGGTTTGTTCGACCGGGTTGCCGCTCTGCGCCAGATTGGTAAACAATCCGGTGATCTGATTTGTTTTCAGAAAATCCACCAGCCGTATCAACATCGACTTGACTTCGATCTGATTGTCCCCAATAACAAAACTGTTCAGAGGATCCATGATCACCACTTGCGGTTTGAAATCCGTGATCAGTTTGTGCTTCATGGCCAGGTGCGTTTCCAGGCCTGCGGACGAAGGACGGTTCGCATGGATCTGCAGAAGGCCTTTCTTTATCCACTGCTGCAGGTCGATCCCGATGGAAAGCATGTTGCGTCTGATCTGGTAGGGAGATTCTTCAAAGGAAAAGTAGAGCACGCGGTCGCCGCGACGGCAGGCAGCATCGGCAAAGTGAGCGGAAAGACTGCTCTTGCCGGTGCCCGCCGTGCCGGAGATCAACACGCTGCTGCCACGGTAATAGCCTTTACCGCCCAGCATCGCGTCAAGACGCGCAACACCGCTGGAAACACGTTCACTGGAGGCTATGTGGTCAGGCCCAGCGACGTGACCGGCAGCACCGAAATGCCGTCTGCGTCGATCAGGAAAGGATATTCGTTGGTGCCATGGTGCGAGCCACGGTATTTGACCACGCGCAAGCGCCGCGAGGAGACTTGCTCGGTCACGCGATGCCCGAGCACGATCACGCAGTCGGAGACGTACTCTTCCAACCCTTGGCGCGTCAGCGTTTTTTCACCGCTTTCGCCGGTGATGATGGCCGTGACGCCTTTGTCTTTCAACCAGTGGAACAATCGGCGCAATTCGGCGCGCAGGATGGCCGGGTTGGGCAGGCCGGAGAACAGTGTCTCGATGGTATCCAGCACCACGCGTTTGGCGCCAATGGAATCAATGGCTGCACCCAAACGGATGAACAGGCCTTCCAGATCGTATTCGCCCGACGCTTCGATTTCACTGCGCTCGATATACACATAATCCAGCACCAGTTTTTTGCGCGCGACCAGGTCTTTCAGATCGAACCCGAGCGAGGCGACGTTCTGGGTCAGGTCTTGAGCGGTCTCTTCGAACGCCATAAACACACCCGGCTCGTTGTACTCGGTTGCACCGCGCACCAGAAACTCCATCGCAAGCAGCGTCTTGCCGCAGCCTGCACTACCGCAGACCAGCGTTGGCCTGCCTTTCGGCAATCCGCCGCCGGTGATTTCGTCCAGCCCCTGAATGCCGGTTGGCGATTTGGGGAGTTGTGGTCTGGATTTTAGAGTTGGCTTGGCGTTGGGTGGTTGTTGGGATTTTTTTGCCGGTTTGGATTTGGTCATGATTTACTCCTGTTGATCTGGTTTTATGCAGATGCAGAGAAAAATCGAACACCGCAATCGGCACGACTGCTTGCAACACACGCTGTAAATCTGGATTGGATAGCACACAGTCAATCAATGCCTGTTGGCACTTCTGGCAGTGTCCTCTTAATTTATTGGGCGGTATGTGCGATAACACACATTACATGCTGTCGCACTCGAACACCTGATGAAGGCAAGGAATTTTGCCTGACATATCAGGCACAAACCGGACATACACTTGCGGGGTTCTCCAACATTTAGATCCAGTACCTGATCCACAAAAAAGGCGACCATCCGGTCGCCTTTTTATTTTCAACATCAGAATGACTAGCCGACCCACTTCCTCGCATTCTGAAACATCTTCAGCCATGCGCCGTTCTCCTGCCAGCCGTAGGGGTGCCAGGAGTTCTGCACGGCGCGAAACACGCGCTCGGGATGTGGCATCATGATGGTGAAGCGCCCGTTCCTGGTGGTCAGGCCGGTGATGCCCTGCGGCGAGCCGTTGGGATTGAGCGGATAAGTTTCTGTGGCATTGCCGCGGTGATCCACATAGCGCAACGTCACCAGCTTCTGCGCTGCCTTGAGGCGTTGCTCGTCGCTAAAATCGGCATAGCCTTCGCCATGCGACACCACGATGGGCATGCGGCTGCCCGCCATGCCGTCGAAAAAGATCGATGGTGATGGCTGCACCTCGACCATCACGAAGCGCGCCTCGAACTGCTCGGAACGATTGCGCGCGAAGTGCGCCCAGTGTTCCGCACCGGGTATGATCTCGTGCAGATTGCTCATCATCTGGCAACCGTTGCACACGCCCAGCGCGAAGGTGTCCTGGCGCTTGAAGAACGCCTCGAACTCGTCGCGCGCGCGGCTGTTGAACAGGATGGATTTGGCCCAGCCCTCACCCGCGCCCAGCACGTCACCGTAGGAGAAGCCGCCGCACGCGGCGAACCCCTTGAAGTCGCGCAGCGACACGCGGCCGCTGATGATGTCGCTCATGTGCACGTCCACCGCGGTGAATCCGGCGCGGTCGAACGCTGCGGCCATCTCGACCTGTCCGTTCACGCCCTGCTCGCGCAGGATGGCGATGCTGGGGCGGGTCAACAGTAGCAGCGGGGAGATGCTCTCGTTCAATGCATAGGTCGTTTTGACGTGCAGGCCCGGGTCCCCGGCATCCAGCAAACGGTCGAATTCCTGCTGCGCGCAATCCGGATTGTCGCGCAGTTTCTGCATCTGGTATGTGGTCTCGGACCAGATGCGTTGCAGGTTCACACCGCTTTCGCTGAACAGCGTTTTCCCGCCGCGCACGATCGCTATCATGCCGGTCTGGTTGAGCGCGGCGATCTTCTGCACGCCTTTCAATCCGGAGTCATGCGCCCACTCCATCACATGCAGCACATCCCGGTTGCGTACCTGGATCACCGCACCGAGCTCCTCGTTGAACAGGGCGCGCAGCGTGTCGCCGTGGGAATCGTCCAGGTTGATGGTCAAACCGATGTGGCCGGCGAAGGCCATCTCGCACAATGTGACGAACACGCCGCCGTCGGAACGATCGTGGTAACTGAACAATTTTCCCTCGGCGTTCAGTTCCTGTATCAGTTCAAAGAAAGCCTTGAGCAACTTCGCATCATCCACATCCGGTGCGACATCGCCAACCTGCTTGTATACCTGTGCCAATGCAGAGCCGCCCATGCGCTTCTTGCCCTGACCCAGATCGATCAGCAGCAGCGTGGTGTCCATGTAAGGGGCAAGTTGCGGCGTGGCTGTTTCGCGCGCATCCGGAGTGGGTGCGAACGCGGTCACGATCAGCGACAAAGGTGCGGTGACGGATTTCTTTTCCGCACCGTCCTGCCACACCGTCTTCATCGACATCGAATCCTTGCCGACCGGGATACTGATGCCCAATTGCGGGCACAGTTCCATGCCCACCGCGCGTACCGTGTCGAACAGCGCGGCATCTTCGCCGTGATGTCCGGCGGCAGCCATCCAGTTAGCCGAGAGTTTGATGTCGCCGATCTTGTCGATGCGCGCCGCCGCGATGTTGGTGAGCGCCTCGCCCACCGCCATGCGCCCCGACGCCGCCGCATTTACCAGCGCCAGCGGGGTGCGTTCGCCGATCGCGAAGGCTTCACCGCGATTGGTGCTGTAACCCATCAGCGTGACCGCCACATCGGCGACCGGCACCTGCCAAGGGCCGACCATCTGGTCGCGCGCGGTCATGCCGCCGACGGTGCGATCGCCGATGCTGATCAAAAAGGTCTTGTTCGCCACCGACGGCAGGCGCAATACCCGCTCGATCGCGTCGCGCAATTCGATATTGGTGGTATCGCAGGCCGTCAGACGCGGAATTTCGCGAGTCACGGTACGCGTCATCCTGGGTGGCTTGCCGAGCAACACCGCCAACGGCATGTCCACCGGATAGTCGCCGAACGCTTTGTCATGCACGGTCAGTCGGTCATCCGCGGTGGTCACACCGACTACCGCGAACGGGCAGCGTTCGCGTTCGCACAGCGCGCGGAATTCTTCCAGCCGTTCCGGGGTGATCGCCAGTACATAACGCTCCTGCGATTCGTTGCACCAGATCTGCTTGGGCGACATGCCGGTCTCGTCCAGCGGTATCTTGCGCAATTCGAAACGCGCGCCGCACCCGCCGCCGTGCACCAGCTCTGGCAGAGCATTCGACATGCCGCCGGCGCCGACGTCGTGTATCGACAGGATGGGATTGTTTGCACCCATCTGCCAGCAGCGGTCGATGACCTCCTGTGCGCGGCGCTGCATCTCGGGATTGCCGCGCTGCACCGAATCGAAATCCAGGTTCTCGGCATTGCGGCCGGTATCCATGCTGGAAGCCGCGCCGCCGCCCAGGCCGATCAGCATGCCGGGTCCGCCGAAGTGCACCACCAGCGCGCCGACCGGCAACTGGTGTTTGTGGGTGTGCAACGCCGCGATATTGCCAACCCCGCCGGCCAGCATGATGGGTTTGTGATAGCCGCGCATCTCGCCGCTGACGATCTCTTCGAAGGTGCGGAAATAACCGGCCAGATTGGGCCGACCGAATTCGTTGTTGAATGCCGCGCCGCCGATCGGTCCTTCCAGCATGATCTGCAACGCGGAGACGATGCGCGAGGGTTTGCCGTAGGTCACAGCCTCTCCCGCCGTAGGATGGATAAGCGTAGCGCATCCACCATCTTGTGCATGGTCCAGTGGTTTGGTGGATGCGCTTTCGCTTATCCACCCTACATCCTGCGTGCGAGGGGAAAAGTGTTCCCAAGGCTGCACAAATCCCGGAATATTCAGGTTGGAAACCGAGAACCCGGTCAGGCCGGCCTTGGGTTTCGAGCCACTGCCGGTCGCTCCCTCGTCGCGTATCTCGCCGCCGGAACCGGTCGCCGCGCCGGCGAATGGCGCGATCGCGGTGGGATGGTTATGCGTCTCGACCTTCATCAGGATATGGGTCAGCTCGTCGCTGAACGCATAAGCGCCATCGGAACGCGGATAGAAACGCTCGACTCGCGCGCCCTCGATCACCGAGGAATTGTCGGAATACGCCACCACGGTACCCTTGGGGCTGGCCTTATGGGTGTTGCGTATCATGCCGAACAGCGAGATATCCTGTGCCTCGCCGTCGATCACCCAGTCAGCGTTGAAGATCTTGTGGCGGCAGTGTTCGGAGTTCGCCTGGGCGAACATCATCAGTTCCACGTCGGTAGGATTGCGCTTGAGCTTGCTGAAGTTCTCGACCAGATACTCGATCTCGTCCGCGGATAATGCCAGTCCCATCTCGAGATTGGCTTTAGTCAGCGCCGCACTGCCGCCTTTCAGCACATCGACGCTGGTCAGCGGTTGCGGCGCGCCGTGGCGGAAGATCTGTTGCGCCGCGCCGTCGATATCGGGCAATACGCTTTCAGTCATGCGGTCGTGCAGCAGTGGCCACAGCACCGCCTGCTCGGCAGCGCCCAATGGTTTGCCGCCGACAGTGTCCAGGTAATACAGTACGCCGCGCTCGATGCGCTGCACCCCGGTCAGGCCGCAGTGCCGGGCGATGTCGGTGGCCTTGGTCGACCAGGGCGAGATGGTGCCCAGCCGCGGCACCACCAGCACGCGTTGCAAGGACCCGGCCGGTTCGGCCTCGCCCGGTTGCAGACCCAGCACCCGGTCCAGTACCCGCTGTTGCGCCTTGCTGAACGACGCGCCGTGAGCCACTTGCAGCGGTGGTTGACCGGCACTGTCGGCGCCGTTGTCGCGCAGCGCGATGAAATAGCAATGGCGCGTATCGGCCAGCGTTACAGCGGGCACAAGCCGATGCAGGACGCTGCGCAGTTTTTCCAGGCGAAAGTCAGACAAGGCCGCGGAACCGACAGATACTCGAAACATATTGAGGGCAACCATGAAGAAAATTCAAGGCGCGATTATACTATGCACCACCCACAAGCTTGGTCCCTGAAAAATGAGTAATGCCGTCCCCGCCATCCAGCGGCAGCAGATCGTCAAATCGCTGCCCAAACGCCCGCACGACAGCAACAAAGCCATGTTCGGCACGGTCGCGGTACTCGGCGGCGCAGCGGGCATGGTCGGGGCAGCGCTGCTGGCGGGGCGCGCCGCGCTCAAGCTGGGCGCCGGCTGCGTGCATGTCGGCCTGCTCGCGGACAACGCGCCGTGCGTCGATCTGCTGCAGCCCGAACTGATGCTGCATGCAGCCGCCGACGTGCTACGTTTGCGCAATGTTGATGTGTACGTGGTCGGTTGCGGCCTGGGCACCACGCCGGCCGCACAAAAGCTGTTGTACGAGACACTCAAGCGTGATGCCGCCGTGGTACTGGATGCCGATGCGCTGAATCTGCTTGCCGCAAATGCCGAGCTCCGCGCGGACCTGCGCAACCGGACTGCCGCGAGCGTGCTCACCCCGCATCCCGGCGAAGCCGCACGCCTGCTGGCGACCGACACAAAAACGATACAGGCCGACCGCGTCGCGGCGGTCAGGCAACTCGCCACGCAACTGCACTGCAGCGTGGTGCTGAAAGGCGCGGACAGCCTGTGCGCGACCCGCGACGGCAAGCTGCACGTCAACCGCACCGGCAATCCCGGCATGAGCACTGCCGGCATGGGTGATGTGCTGAGCGGCATGATCGCGGCCCTCATCGCCCAGGGCATGACTGCAGACAACGCGCTGCTGCTGGCGGTCCATCTGCACGGTGCGGCGGGCGATGCGCTGGCACAACAGCAAGCCGCCATCGGCATGACCGCGACGGAACTGACGGAGTGGGCCAGATGGCTGCTGAACCAATGGCTGTAGTTCAAACGAGTAGCCGAACATGACCTATCCCATCGACATCTCCGAAGAAGCCGGTGTGCGCTTCCTGCATTTCAGCTCGTCCTGGATACAGGGCGCGATGCGCATCGCGCGCCCGTGGAATCTGGAACTGGAATATACCCGCGAGATGATGGCCTCGCTGTTGCTGCGCGACGCGCCGAGGAAGGTGCTGCTGATCGGCCTGGGCGCGGCCTCGTTGACCAAATTCCTGTACCGCTATTATCCCTTGGCGCATCTCACCGTGGTCGAGATCGAGGCCGATGTGGTGGCCGCAGCGCGGCATTTCTTCAAGCTGCCGGAGGACACCAGGCGCATCAACATCGTCATCGCCGACGGTGCGCAATATGTGCGCGACAACAACCGGGAATTCGATTTGATCCTGGTGGACGGTTTCGATGAAGATGCCAGTCCAGGTGAGCTCGACACACTGTTGTTCTACCGGTATTGCCGCACGCGATTGAGTGATGACGGGGTGCTGGCGGTCAATCTGCTCGGCAGCAGTGCGGGTTTCGCCGACAGTATCGCCCGCATCGGTGAAGCTTTTGACGGACGCGCACTGGTGTTCCCGTCCTGCGAGAGCGGCAATGCCATTGCACTGGCTGCGGCCGGCGACCCGATCGCGATCGATCTGGACGACTTGAAGGACAGCGCGATGCAACTGAAGGAAGCGACCGGATTGAATCTGCTGCCCACGCTGACCCGGCTCGCACAGGCGAAGACCTGTTTGAACAACACGCTGATCCTGTAAGCGCCGCCCCTGCCGTGCGGATTTCTTACCATGAGTACCATACGCCGGCGGCGAGAAGTCCCATACCACCGTGCACTTCTCGATCAACTGCGCGGGCACCCTGCCGCCCTACCTGATGGCCTTGCTGCGTGGTAACTTGATGTCGAGCCAGTCGGTTGCTGCGCCGGAATTCTCCGCTGGCGAAAGAAATCAAGAACCATATCCGCACTACCATACAGTGGCAATGATCAACCAACCGCGCGACGGCCGGCTGTTCCAGATCAGCAACCTCACGCCGGAGAGAGATTGTCTCGCCGCTTTTTGCTATGGGCCTGGGCGCACCGACTGATCTTCTTCGCGGCTCTGAGCGAGATCGCCCGGCTGTTGCGATCAGCCATTTTTTTAGCCCGAAAAAAAGGGCGGGTAGCACCCGCCCTTTGCTTGGCCACAACGCATCTCAGTCTTACCTGCGCAACATCATCCTTTGCATCAAGCCGTCTTTCATGATGAACTGGTGCTTGATCGCTCCGAGGATATGGATCACCACCAGCACGATCAGCAGATTGACCAATTGTTCGTGCACCTCGTGGGCGAACACATCGTGAAAATCGTGCTTCTTGGGCAGCAGGTTCGCATCCAGTGCCAGCAACGCCGGGCCCGCCTTGCTGGTGAGCAGGATCACTATCCCGCTGAGCGGCAAAAGGAACAGCACGGTATAAAGCAGAAATTGAACGCCCTTGGCCAATACCTGGTACACCGGCGCGTCGGCCAGCTTCGACGGCACACCATCGTTTCTGCGGAAATACAATTGCATCAAAGTCAACAATAAAACCGTGCCACCCACCGCGATATGCACGAAGTAATCGACCAATGTCGCCTTGCTGTCATCGGTCGAGTCAGCCAGGCTGTCACCCAGATACCATGCGGCGAGCAACAGTGCCAAAGTCAGCCAATGTACGATCACCATGCGTTTGCTGTATTGCGTCATATCTTGAAACTCCTCGAATTAGTGTCTCTATCCTGCTTCCATGGAACCATACGATTGCAACGCCCCGTATGGTTCCAATCCGCAGATTATCGCGCAATTTACCCCAAACAGTCATTTCTTTCATTTGGCTGCTCCGACGGCGCATTGATTTACGCGGCGGTCACAATCGCGCTATGCTCAGGCGACTTAACCTGCGGAACCTTAGCCATGGATACTTTGAACGATGCGCAGCTGAGTTCGGGTTTGAGCAGCGCCGAAGAGTTAAAAGTGGGCACTTTGAAACAACAGTATTTCTTCTCCATCTAACTGTTTAAGTCTGCTTTGCCAAAAGCAGTCCTTGGATTAAATCTGTTGTTTCGAATTGATTCGATCTTGACCATTTAATCATTGCGTATCGCTATATATTGCTCTTTGTGTGTTAGCGCACAGATAAGCCATGTATTTAAGTTCATTTTACGGACTAATAAGGCTCACGATAAATTCCGTTGGCTTGGTTGATGGTGTCGATATTTGCATCGCTTTTAGCTGGATGCAGCAGCGGAAACTCTAGTGACACTGACACACTTGGCGTGTCCCGACTAGAATCGGCGTACATCTGAGTGAAGACGACGCGGATTTTTGACCAACCGTTCACGTACGGAGAGTTTATGCACCCAATAGATATCGTAGCCCACGATAATTTCTTATGCACTTTGGATTGGCTGTTAGCGGTTTCCAAGCGTCAGCTTGATTTCTTGAAGTTTGGCCTTGCCCATATTTGTTATGAGAATCCAAAACTCATCGGTGAGACCTACGGAGCGAAAAATGCTTCACAACAGCTTGATGATGTTTCACGTTCCTTGCGGGAAGCTTTTCGCAAGACAGACTTGGTTGCACGCAATGGATCTGATTTTTGGATCCTCGTGCCTTTTTCTCCCGACGTCGAGAAAATTAACGACAAAATCAAACTTATAAGCGAAACAGCAACACTGGCGGGGCTTCAGATTGTTGAACGTGATATTTCATTTTTCCTATTGCCCCTGCAAGACCAAAACCTAAATGAGGATTGCACGGCCTTGGAGCTTCTTGAACACCTTAAAAAAAATCATATCTCACTTGCCTCACGCGAAACTAGAATACCAGCCAATATCTAACCGAGGTAAGGTGAACATGTTTATCAAGACACTAAAAATTGATTTCAACGGTATATCTCAGACAACATGAATACAATTGATATTGATCCCGAGCAAGTGTTTATGCGGCTTTATCCTTACACTGGTCTTTCGCCCGTCGGGATAGGGAAGGAAAAGGCAAAATTGCTAATGGACGATCCAGGATGAATCCCATCATCACTCCTATTCTTTGGCAATCTTTGGGTGCTCTTCTGTTCATCGGCAGCGCCACCGGAGTGGTGATGGGACTTCTGCTCATTTTTCGCCCCACTTGGTTGCAATCCGCCAGCAAGTTCACCAATCGCTGGGTATCCACGCGACACCTGGATCGGGCGCTGGAGCGCAGCATCAACGTCGATCTGTATATTTATCGATATCGTCTTGTCAGCGGCGGGGTGTTGCTGGCGGGTGCCGTATTCATCCTGTATTTTTTCACCGTACAGTTTGATAAAGCATCCGCCATTGTCATTGGCGCGCAACGTTTTCATTGGCCCGCCAAACTAATCGAGGGCTTAGTAGATGCCCTGGTATTGGGCAGTTTGGTGGGTGCACTGTCCACTACGTTTGTCAGCCTGTCCCTATTATTGCGCCCCAGCCTATTACGCGGTTCTGAGCATTACGCCAACCAATGGATCTCGTTGCGCCGCGCACTCAAACCCTTGGAGATTCCGCGCCACGGAATAGACGAGATGGTTTTCCGGCACCGCCAGTTGGCGGGCGCGCTGCTAATATTAGGCAGTCTATACACTATGATCGCGTTGATTATTTGATTTCTGGTCGATCGATGGATGTCCGTATCCGGAGCAATCACGGGTTCATTTTTTGCCTTTTGCCCGCACTCCACTTGAGATAACTGCATCACCGCCACCGGCGCATCCTGCATCGGAACGCAAGGTGCAGCTATCAACATGACTTCCTCCCTGATTCAAAAGAGTAGCCGGGTCAGCTTTGGCGTTTTAACTTGCGCTGGTCGCGGATGATCCGGCTCGCCCGCGCACCGATCCTTCATGACAACGCTTGTCATGGCTTGGGGTCGGGCACTGCAGGCATCTGGCTGGCCTGCTGGTCAGTCGATGCAGCTGGCGGAGCATTTTCCAGCACCTCGAAGAACACCTCATCGTGCTTGATCATGCCCAGATCGCTGCGCGCGCGTTCTTCGATGGCCGCCGTGCCCTGCTTGAGGTCGCGCACTTCGGCGTCCAGCAAGGCATTGCGCGTTTGCGTTTGCAGGTTGATCTTATGCTGCGCGTCGAGCTGGCGATGCAGCTCCCACACGTTCAACCAGCTGCCCTTGCCCAGCCACAGCGGGTACTGCAACAGCAGCAGCAGGGCAACCAGTATCAGTGTGACAGCACGCATCAGCCCAACTGATAGTACGCGTCGCGTCCCGGGTAAGAGGCCGTGTCGCCGAGATCTTCTTCGATGCGCAGCAGCTGGTTGTATTTCGCCATGCGATCGGAACGCGACAGCGAGCCGGTCTTGATCTGCAGCGCATTGGTGGCCACCGCGATATCGGCGATGGTGCTGTCTTCGGTCTCACCGGAGCGATGCGAGATCACCGCAGTGTAACCGGCGCGCTTGGCCATCTCGATCGCGGCGAAAGTCTCAGTCAGGGTACCGATCTGGTTGACCTTGATCAGGATGGAGTTGGCGATGCCGCGCTTGATGCCTTCGCGCAGGATCTTGGTGTTGGTGACGAACACGTCGTCGCCGACCAGCTGGATGTGCTTGCCGAGGCGGTCAGTGAGCAACTTCCAGCCGTCCCAGTCATGCTCGCTCATGCCGTCTTCGATGCTGATGATCGGATACTTGTCCACCCAGGTCGCGTACAGGTCGACCATTTGCGCGGAGCTCAACTTCAGTCCGTCCGCCTTCAGGTGGTATTTGCCGTCCTTGTAGAATTCCGATGCGGCCGGATCCATCGCGATCGCGACATCCGTACCCGGCACATAACCGGCAGCCTCGATCGCCTCGACGATCACCTTCAGCGCGCCTTCATTCGAACCGAGCGCCGGCGCGAATCCGCCTTCATCGCCGACGGTGGTAGGCAGTCCGCGATGATGCAGCACGTCCTTCAGCGCGTGGAAGACTTCGGCGCCGCAGCGCAGCGCTTCGCGAAAACTCAGTGCGCCGACCGGAACGATCATGAATTCCTGCATGTCGGCCCCGCCGGTGGCGTGTGCCCCGCCGTTGATCACATTCATCATCGGCACCGGCATCTCCATGCGGCCCGCACCGCCGAGATAGCGATATAGCGGCAGGCCGCTCTCTTCAGCGGCAGCGCGCGCCACCGCCATCGACACCGCGAGGATCGCGTTCGCGCCGAGGCGCGATTTGTTTTCGGTGCCGTCCAGCTCGATCATGGTCTGGTCGATGAACGCCTGTTCGGCAGCATCCAGACCGATGACCGCTTCGGCGATCTCGGTATTCACGTTCTCCACCGCTTTCAGCACGCCTTTGCCCAGGTAGCGCTGCTTGTCGCCGTCGCGCAATTCCATCGCTTCCTTCTCTCCGGTGGATGCGCCGGACGGCACGGCGGCACGCCCCATCACTCCGGATTCCAACAATACGTCCGCTTCCACGGTGGGGTTGCCGCGCGAATCCAGGATCTCGCGGGCGATGACATCAACGATTGCACTCATGCTTTTTTCCTTCTGCTTTCTTTTCTCAAATGTTACTCAAATCGACTTGTTCTTCGATCAACCCTTGCCGCTTGACGGTTGCATCCAGCACCATCAAGGTTTTTAGCAAGTCCTTCAAATGCCCCAACGGGAATGCATTCGGCCCGTCCGACAATGCCTTGGCCGGATCGGGATGCGTCTCCATGAACAGCCCGGAAACACCCGCCGCCACTGCGGCGCGCGCCAACACCGGCACGAACTCGCGTTGCCCGCCGCTGACCGTGCCCTGCCCGCCCGGCAACTGCACCGAATGGGTGGCATCGAACACCACCGGACAACCGGTATTGCGCATCACTGCCAGCGAGCGCATATCCGACACCAGATTGTTGTACCCGAACGACGCGCCGCGCTCGCACACCATGATGTTGTCCGTGCCGCCGGCCTCGCGCGCCTTGTCCACCACGTTCTTCATGTCCCACGGCGACAGGAACTGGCCCTTTTTGATGTTCACCGGCTTGCCGCATTTCGCGACTGCATGGATGAAATCGGTCTGGCGGCACAGGAACGCCGGAGTCTGCAACACGTCAACGACTGCCGCAACCGCCGCGATCTCGTCGATGCTGTGTACGTCAGTCAACACCGGCACACCCAATTGCGCTTTCACTTCGCCGAGGATCTTCAATCCCGCATCGATGCCGAAGCCGCGAAACGATTTTCCGGAACTGCGGTTGGCCTTGTCGTAAGACGACTTGTAGATGAAATTGATCTTCAGTTCATTGCAGATCTCTTTCAGCCTGCCTGCGGTATCCAGCGCCATCTGCTGCGACTCGATCACGCAGGGCCCTGCAATCAGGAACAGCGGCTGATCCAAACCGGCTTTGAAGTTGCAAAGCTTCACGCGGACACCCTTTCGTTGGCATGCGTTGACTGGCGCAGCAAAGCTGCTTCCACAAACGATATGAACAATGGATGTCCGGTACGCGGCGTGGAGGTGAATTCGGGATGGAACTGTACGCCCATGAACCAAGGATGCATCGACTGCGGCAATTCCATGATCTCGGGCAGATTTTCACTCGGCGTGCGCGCCGAGATGATCAGCCCGGATTTTTCCAGTTCGGGCACGTAATGATTGTTGACCTCATAGCGATGGCGGTGGCGCTCGTTGACTTCATCGCCATAGATGCGTTGCGCCATGGTGCCGGGCTTGACCGGACAGCGCTGCGAGCCAAGGCGCATGGTTCCGCCCAGATCGGAGTCGTTGTTGCGCGTCTCGACCCGGCCTTCGCGATCGCGCCATTCAGTGATCAGCGCGACCACCGGATGCTCGGTGCTGATATTGAATTCGGTACTGTTCGCATCGCGCATGCCGGTCACATCGCGCGCAAACTCGATCACCGCCAGCTGCATGCCGAGGCAGATGCCCAGGTATGGCACTTTGTTCTCGCGTGCAAAGCGGATCGCGGCGATCTTGCCTTCGGTGCCGCGCTTGCCGAAGCCGCCCGGCACCAGGATCGCATCGAAATGCGCCAGGCCTTGCATGCCGGCGGTTTCCAGCATTTCGGAATCGATGTATTCGATATTCACCTGCGTCTGGGTGTGTATCCCGGCATGACGCAATGCCTCGATCAGCGATTTGTAGGATTCGGTCAGATCGACATATTTTCCGACCATGCCGATGGTGATCCGGTGCAGCGGATTTTCCAGCGCGGTCACCAGCTTGGCCCAAACCGACAGGTCGGCAGGTGGCAGGTCGAGTGCCAGATGCTCACAGACGATGCGGTCCAGCCCCTGCTGGTTGAGCATCTGCGGCACCTTGTAGATGCTGTTCACATCCCACATCGAGATCACCGCCTCTTCGCGCACATTGGCGAACAGCGATATCTTGGCGCGCTCGTCATCGGGTATCGGGCGGTCGGCGCGGCAGATCAGCGCGGTCGGAAAGATACCGATCTCGCGCAACTTCTGCACGCTGTGCTGGGTCGGCTTGGTCTTCAGTTCACCCGCCGTGGCAATGTATGGCACCAGGGTGAGATGCACATAGGCGACCTGGTTGCGGCTCAGGCGCAGACCCATTTGCCGGGCCGCCTCGAGGAACGGCAACGACTCGATGTCGCCGACCGTGCCGCCGATCTCGACGATCGCCACATCGGCCTTGCCGTCATGTGAAGCGGCTGCACCGCGCTCGACAAAGGCCTGGATCTCGTTGGTGATATGCGGGATCACCTGCACCGTCTTGCCCAGATATTCACCACGGCGCTCCTTGCGGATCACGCTGTCATAGATCTGTCCGGTGGTGAAGTTGTTGGCCTTGCGCATCTTGGCGGAAATGAAGCGCTCGTAATGCCCCAGGTCCAGGTCGGTTTCCGCGCCGTCCTCGGTGACGAATACTTCGCCGTGCTGGAACGGGCTCATGGTACCGGGGTCGACGTTGATGTAGGGGTCCAGCTTGAGCATCGTCACCTTCAAACCGCGCGATTCGAGGATGGCAGCCAGCGAAGCGGCTGCAATCCCCTTCCCGAGGGAAGAGACTACGCCGCCGGTGATAAATATGTACTTGATCATGCGGGTGCCCGGACTAATGCATTTCGTAGGCCGCGATGATACCGTAAAACGCCCCGCTATCAAAATTCATACTGCGTGACGCGACCCCGCACCGCTCGCCGGCGGCAAGCAGCAGCTTGTGGGATGGCAATGGTGTCGCAGCCGGCGGCGCGACGGATCGGAGTGGCGCCGGAGCGGCGCTTAATGCAGCAACAGGGACTGTTGCACCGATGCCGCGCAAACCGTCATCAGGGTGTTGGGCAGGATGCCGAGCAGCAGCACGCCCAATCCGTTCATACTGATCAGCAGCGTGGTGTCCTGGCCGAACACGATGGGTGCATTGCTTTCCGGCGCGTCGAAGTACATCAATTTGACGATGCGCAGATAATAGAACGCGCCGATCAGGGAGAACAGCACCGCCGCGATAGCCAGCCAGGTGTAGCCGGATTGCACGACCGCATTGAGTACCGAGAATTTTGCGTAGAAGCCCACGGTCGGCGGCACGCCGGCCATCGAGAACATCAGCAGCATCATCATGAAGGCCATCCACGGGCTGCGCTGGTTGAGGCCTTTGAAGTCGTTGAGGTTGTCCGCCTCGAAGCCCACTCTGGACAGCAGCAGGATCATGCCGAACGCGCCCAGCGACATCAGCACGTAGGCGACGGCGTAGAACATCGCTGCGCCATAACCTTCCAGGCCGCCGCTGATGAAGCCGAGCAGCAGGAAACCCATGTGTGCGATGGTCGAATAGGCGAACATGCGCTTGAGGTTGGTTTGCGCGATCGCGGTGATGTTGCCCAGCGCCATCGATCCGATCGACAGTATCACCAGCATGCCAGACCAGTGCAGCACCAGCGGCTGCAGCCCGTCGACCAGAATGCGCGAGACAAAGGCAAAAGCGGCGAGCTTGGGCGCCGAGCCGATGAACATGGTCATCGCGGTCGGTGCGCCGTGATATACATCCGGCAACCACATGTGGAACGGCACCGCGCCCAGCTTGAACGCCAGGCCGGACACCACGAACACCAGTCCGAACACCAGCAGGGTATTGTCCGCAGCGCCCGATTTGATCGCGTTCGACACCATCTCCAGATCCAGTGAACCGGTCGCCCCGTACAACATCGACATGCCGTACAGCAACAGCCCCGATGCCAGCGCGCCGAGGATGAAGTATTTCATCGCGGCCTCGGTGGCGGTCGCCGAATCACGCTGCAATGCGACCATCGCATACAGGCTCAGGGAGAGCAGTTCCAGGCCGAGATACAGCGTCAGGAAATGACTGGCGGAGATCATCACCATCATACCCAGCGTGGCGAACAGGGTCAGCACCATGAATTCACCGCTGAACAGGTCGCGCACGGTGAGATACTGGCGCGAATATACCAGCATCATCGAAACTGCCAGATAGGTCAGCAGTTTCAGCACATCCGACATCAGGTCGTCGACGAACATGTGGTGGAACACGTGCATCACCACGTTCTGATGCGTACCCACGGTGATCAGCGAACAACCCAGCAGGGTGAGCTGCACCAGCATGTAAGTGATTATCCTGCCGCTTTGCCTGAGCAGCGAATCAGCGATCAGGATCACGCATGTCATCACCAGCAGGAAGATCTCCGCACTGGCCGGCATCAAGTTTGTCATCAAATCCATATTCATCCCGAAATCAGTCTTTATTCATTAGTCGGTAGTCCCTGTCGATCCGGTTAATCTCCCGAACCTGCCCATCGCTCACGGCAACTTGGAGCGCGCCGCATGGATCAGGAAATCATTCACCGAAACATGCATGATCTCGCTGTAGGGCAGCGGGTACAGCCCCATGCCCAGCACGGCCAGGGCGAGGATCGCAAAGATCACTTTCTCGCGCAGCGTGATATCGGTCAGCTTCGCGACATGGGCATTGGCCACCGCGCCGAAGATCACGCGCTTGTACATCCACAGCGTGTAGGCCGCGCCGGTAACCAGCGTGGTCGCCGCAGCGAAGGCATACCAGAAACTCGCTTTCATCGCGCCGAGTATCACCACGAATTCGCCGACGAACCCGCTGGTGCCGGGCAGACCGACGTTGGCCATGGAGAACAGCATGAAGAATGCGGCAAACACCGGCATGGTGTTGGCCACTCCGCCGTAATCGGCGATGTTGCGCGTGTGCATCCGGTCGTACAGCAAGCCGATGCACAGGAACAGCGCGCCGGACACGAAACCGTGCGAGATCATCTGCAGCAATGCGCCTTCCATACCGTAATCGTTGAAGATGAAGATGCCGAGCGTGACGAAGCCCATGTGCGATATCGACGAGTACGCCACCAGTTTCTTCATGTCGGTCTGGGTCAATGCCACCAGGCCGATGTACACCACCGCGATCAGCGACAGCGCGATCATCGGTGCGGCGAAATAATGGCTGGCGTCCGGCACGATGGGGATCGAGAAACGCAGGAATCCGTAGGCGCCGACCTTGAGCATGATCGCCGCCAGGATCACCGAACCGCCGGTGGGCGCTTCGACGTGGGCATCCGGCAACCAGGTGTGCACCGGGAACCTCGGCACTTTCACCGCGAACGCGAAGAAGAACGCGATGAAGATCAGGATCTGCGCGTTCATCGGCAGCACGGTCGTGTGGAATTCGAGTATCTCGAAGCTGCCGCCCGACTGGTTGTACAGATAGATCAGCGCAACCAGCATCAACAGCGATCCGAGCAGGGTGTAGAGGAAGAACTTGACCGCCGCATAAACGCGGTTGGCGCCGCCCCACACGCCGATGATCAGGAACATCGGTATCAGCATCGCTTCCCAGAACACGTAGAACAGTATCGCATCCAGCGCGGCGAATACGCCGATCATCACGCCGGACATGATCAGGAAAGCCGCCATGTATTGCGCGACGCGCTTTTCGATCACGCGCCAACCGGCCAGCACCACCAGCGGCGTGAAGAATGCGGTCAACAGGATGAACAGCACCGAGATGCCGTCCACGCCGAGGTGGTAGTGGATGTTGAAACGCGCGATCCAGTCGTGCATCTCGTTGAACTGCATTTCCGAGGTATCGCGCACGAAACCGGTGTACAGCGGGATCGTCACCAGAAAGCCCAGCACCGATCCGACCAGGGCCAGGATGCGTGCCAGCGGCGCATTCTTGTCGTCACCGGTGGCCAGCACCAGAATGCCGAAGATGATCGGCAGCCAGATCGCAACGCTAATGATGGGTAATCCAAAAAACATGCTGTAGTTCCTTCGTTATATTTCCAAACAAACCTGGCTGGACCTGCAATTTGCCAGTCTCAGCACCTGCCGGTATGACACTGATCAACCGGGTAAAACGGATTTGCGGCCGTCACTTCAGAACCAGTTGCGCACCGTCAACAGTACGAACACACCGATGATCATCGAAAACGCGTAGTGATAGATATATCCGGACTGGATGCGCCGCAACACGCCGGAACACAGGCCGATCAGTTTCGCCGTGCCATTCACCATCACCCCGTCTATCAGTTTGATGTCGCCGAACTTCCACAACAGGCCGCTCGCACCGCGCGCACCGCCGGCGAAGAACCAGTCGTTGAAACGGTCCAAGTAATACTTGTTGTCGAGCAGCGTGTAGACGGGTTGGAAAAGTTTCTGGAGCGCTGCCGGGATGTCGGGTCGCTTCATATAGAAGAACCATGCGGTCAGTGCACCGGACAACGCCAGCCAGAACGGGTATTCCTGGACAGCGTGCATTACCTTGGCGAACGGCCCCATGAACTCCACGGCCAGCTCTTCCATGCCCGGATGTTCCAGCGAGATGAAGATGGCGTCCTTGAAGTAGTCGCCGAACAGGATAGGCTGGATGGTGAAATAACCGATGAACACCGACGGGATCGCCAGCAGGATCAGCGGCAGCGTCACCACCCATGGCGATTCGTGTGGCTTCTGGCCCGGCGCCAGCCCGTGATGATGGTCTGCCGCCTTGTCTTCATGGCCGTGGTGGTGCGGCTTGCCGAAGCGCTCCTTGCCATGGAACACCAGGAAGTACATGCGGAACGAATAGAAAGCGGTGACGAACACTCCGGCGGTCACCGCGAAATAGGCGAATCCGGCGCCCGGAAGATTGGATATCTCGACGGCCTCGATGATGCTGTCTTTGGAATAGAAACCGGAGAAGAACGGTGTGCCGATCAGTGCCAGCGAGCCGACCAGCGAGGTGATCCAGGTGATCGGCATGTATTTCCTCAGCCCGCCCATGTTGCGGATGTCCTGATCGTGGTGCATGGCCATGATCACGCTGCCGGCGCCGAGGAACAGCAATGCCTTGAAGAACGCGTGGGTCATCAGGTGGAAGATCGCCACCGAGTAGGCCGATGCGCCCAGCGCCACAGTCATGTAGCCGAGTTGCGACAGCGTCGAATAGGCGATCACGCGCTTGATGTCGTTCTGGATCATGCCGAGGAAACCCATGAACAGCGCGGTGATCGCACCGATCACCATCACGAACGACAAGGCCGTGTCGGACAGCTCGAACAGCGGCGACATGCGCGCCACCATGAAGATACCGGCCGTCACCATGGTGGCGGCATGGATCAGCGCGGAGATCGGGGTCGGACCTTCCATCGAATCGGGCAGCCAGACATGCAGCGGAAATTGCGCCGACTTGCCCATCGCGCCGATGAACAGCAGGATACAGATCGCGGTCAGCAGATTCACCGACATGCCGGCTATCGGTGCGATATCGGCGGCGTGACTGGCCGCGTTGGCGAACACCGCGTCATATTGCAAAGTGCCGAACACCATCAGCACCAGCGCGATGCCGAGCAGAAAACCGAAGTCGCCGACACGGTTCACCAGGAAGGCCTTGAGGTTGGCGTAGATGGCGGTCGGGCGGTCGTACCAGAATCCGATCAGCAGGTAGGAAACCAGGCCCACCGCTTCCCAGCCGAAGAACAGCTGCATGAAGTTGTTGGCCATCACCAGCATCAGCATCGCGAAGGTGAACAGCGAGATGTAGCTGAAGAAGCGCTGGTAGCCCGGATCGTCTTTCATGTAGCCGATGGTGTAGATATGCACCATCAGCGACACAAAGGTGACCACCAGCATCATTATTGTGGTGAGGCTGTCGATCAGGAAACCGACCTGGAAGCGCGCTTCACCCGAGGTCAGCCAGGTATAGACCGAGCCGTTGAAGCCGTTTCCCGCCTGCACATCGAGGAATATCATCACCGAGGCGATGAACGAGACGGCGACCGAACCGACCGTGACCCGGTGCGACCAGGTACGGCCTATCCACCGCCCGAACAGGCCGGCAATGATAGCCCCGGCCAGCGGAGCCAGCGGAACCAACAGATATAGATTTTGCATGTTCATCCGCATCAACCTTTCAGACTGTCGAGATCATCGACATTGATGGTGTTCAGATTGCGGAACAGCACCACCAGGATCGCCAGGCCGATGGCTGCTTCGGCGGCCGCCACAGTGAGGATGAAGAACACGAAGATCTGTCCGGCGCTGTCGTTCAGATAGTGCGCGAACGCCAGGAAATTGGTGTTCACCGCCAGCAGCATCATCTCGATCGCCATCAGCAGCACGATCAGATTCTTGCGGTTCAGAAAGATACCGACCACGCTGATGGCGAACAGCACGGCACTCAGTACCAGATAATGTGAAAGTGTCAGCACGCTGCTCGCTCCCCTGATTGATTTAGTCTTTACGTTCGGACGGGTGTCCGGCCAGATGTTTTCCGGACAGGTGTCCGGCGCGTATCTCGGACGGCATGTTGACGATGCGCAGACGGTCGGCTTTTTTGACCGCGACCTGATCCGAGACCACCTGCGATTTGGCATCCTTGCGGCGGCGCAGGGTCAGGGCGATCGCAGCCACCATCGCCACCAACAGGATCACTGCTGCGATCTCGAAGGGATACACATAGTCGGTATACAGCAAACGTCCCAGCTCTTTGGTATTGCTGTAATCCGCAGCATGCTTGACAGCAACCGTGCCGCCGGATGTTTTCGACGCGCCCAGCACCCAGATCATCTCGAACGCCATCAGGCCGGCCAGCGCCGCGCCGAACGGCAGCCAGCGCCAGAACCCTTCGCGCAGCCGCACCAGATTGATGTCCAGCATCATCACCACGAACAGGAACAGCACCATCACCGCGCCGACATAGACCAGCACCAGCGTGATGGCGAGGAACTCGGCCTCCAGCAACAGCCAGATGCCCGAGGCGCTGATGAACGCCAGCACCAGGAACAATACCGCATGCACCGGATTGCGCGCGGTGATCACGCGCAATGCCGCAAACAACATCAATGCCGCGAACGCATAGAACACGATGGTTTCAAAATTGCCGGTCACAAAATCCATTAACTATCCCTCAATTCTTGTTCGGCACGCCTAGCGGTACTTGGCGTCGGCAGTCCGGTCAGCCGCGATCTGTGCTTCGTATTTGTCGCCCATCGCCAACAGCATCGGCTTGGTGTAGTACAGGTCGCCGCGTTTCTCGCCGTGATATTCGAACACGCGCGTTTCGACGATCGCGTCCACCGGGCAGGCCTCCTCGCAGAATCCGCAGAAGATGCACTTGATCAGGTCGATATCGTACAGCGTGGTGCGCCGGGTGCCGTCCTCGCGTTCGGCTACCTCGATCTTGATCGCCAGCGCCGGACACACCGCCTCGCACAGTTTGCAGCCGATGCAGCGCTCCTCGCCGTTTGGGTAACGGCGCAGCGCGTGCAGGCCGCGAAAACGGCCGCTCTGCGGGGTCTTCTCTTCGGGGAACTGCACGGTGATCTTGCGCGCGAAGAAATACCGCCCGGTCAGCGCCATGCCATTGACCAACTCGAACAGCAGGAAGGTCTTGAAAAAATTCTTGATGGATTGC
>JBBRDZ010000019.1:0-23933 GCA_038203435.1 Burkholderiales bacterium | reverse complement strand
TAATATCGCGCCAGATAGTCGGGCACGCCGGCAAGGAAATTTTTGTATAAGCGCATGTCGGCGAGCCGGTGACGATTTGGTAGCGGGTGCTGCTAGAACGTTTCCCTGAGCTTCATCGCTTCGATCTCGTCGCGGAGATTTTGCATACATACGGATAACTTGTCGGCTTTGTCCTGCGCCAAACGTTGGTCGAATTGATAGACCGCATCGGGGTATTCCCCGTTCCTGTCGATGCCGACCTGAAAGCTTTCCCGGGAGATCGCCAGCAACAGTTCTACCGTGCTGGCGAATTCAGATGTCACCATGTACGCGTCGCTGTGCGAGGCTTCGCCGTTCTTGTCGATCAGCGGCATTTTCCCGGTGGCGGTTTTGATCCAGGCGTCCCGTATCCTGCCGATGTCGACATAACCGATCTTGCCGTCATGCAGCAAAGGAATGTCGTCTTTGGTATCCACCTTGCGCGCGACAATCTTGATCACGCCGAAACTGGAACCGGTTTCCTTCATGAACACCGTGACCAGCACATTGAGCCACAGGTGGTCGCCGGTCTCGCCGGTGGCCCGCAAACCGCAACCGGTTTGCTGACCGTTGCCGAAATAATCGATCACCGCGAGATCCTGGTTCATCGGGACCGCGGGCGCCGACGAAGCCTCGGCATGCGCCTGCGTGGCAAGCAACATGCACAGCAGTACGACCAAGGTTTTAATTTGCATGTCCGTTCAGCTCGAATCGTGTCAGGCAAAGGGTAGCATGAGTACGATCAGACGTTGAAACGGAAGTGCATCACATCGCCGTCCTGCACGACATATTCTTTCCCTTCCACGCGCATCTTGCCGGCATCCTTGGCGCCCTGTTCGCCCTTGTATTTCACGAAGTCGTCGAAGGCGATCACTTCGGCACGGATGAATCCGCGTTCGAAGTCGTTGTGGATCACGCCCGCCGCCTGTGGCGCAGTGTCGCCTTTGTGGATGGTCCAGGCGCGCACTTCCTTCACGCCGGCGGTGAAGTAGGTCTGCAACCCGAGCAGGTTGTAGCCGGTGCGGATCAGGCGGTTCAGGCCGGGTTCGGCCAAGCCGGCATCGGCGAGGAATTCCAGTTTGTCTGCATCGGACAGTTCGGCGATCTCCGCTTCCAGCGCGGCGCAGATCGGCACCACCGGCGCGCCTTCCTTGGCGGCGAATTCTTCCAGCCGGGTCAGCAGCGGATTGTTGCTGAAACCGCCTTCCGCGACGTTGGCGACGTACATCGCAGGTTTGATGGTGAGCAGGCACAGCGGCTTGAGCAGCGCGAGCTGGTCGCTATCCAGTTTCAGCATGCGTGCCGGCTTGCCCTGATCGAGATGGACGGATACCTGCTCCAGCAACACACCCAGCTTGGCGGCTTCCTTGTCGCCGGATTTGGCCAGCTTGGCATTGCGCTGCTGGGCCTTTTCCACGGTGGCCAGATCGGCCAGCGCCAGTTCGGTGATGATGGTTTCGATGTCGGCGATCGGATCGATCTTGCCCGCGACATGGATCACGTTGTCGTCCTCGAAACAGCGCACCACGTTCAGGATGCCGTCGGTCTCGCGAATATTGGCCAGGAACTGGTTGCCCAATCCTTCGCCCTTGGACGCGCCGGCAACCAATCCGGCGATGTCGACGAATTCGGTGATCGCGTATTGCATGCGCTGTGGCTTGACGATTTCCGCCAGCGCCGCCATGCGCACATCGGGCACCTCGACGATGCCGATGTTCGGTTCGATGGTGCAGAACGGATAGTTCTCCGCCGCGATGCCCGCCTTGGTCAGCGCATTGAACAGGGTGGATTTGCCCACATTGGGCAGGCCGACGATACCGCATTTCAAACTCATGTTTTGTCTCTTTCTAAAAAAACAGGTACAAGGTGCAAGAAAAATGATACTTGGGACCCGGCTTTAATCTTGAACCTTTCACCTTTCACCTTTCACCTTTTACCTTTTACCTTTTACCTTTTACCTTTTACCTTAGTTGCTGTGCAGCTTCAGCATCGCCGCTTCGGTCTTTCCTTCTATCAGCAGGTGCGCGATGTTCTGCGCCTGCTGCATGGCATCGTCTATCAGTTCGCGTTCTTCGCGGCGCGGATCGTTCAACACGTAATCGACCACTTCATTGCGATCGCCGGGATGGCCGATGCCGATGCGCAGCCGCCAGAAATCCTTGCTGGACAGGTGCGCGATGATGTCTTTCAGCCCGTTGTGTCCGCCGTGTCCGCCGCCGAATTTCAAGCGCGCCACGCCCGGAGGCAGGTCCAGTTCGTCATGCACCACCAGCATCTCCGCCGGCGCTATCTTGTAGAACTGCACCAGCGCACCAACCGACCGGCCACTCGCATTCATGAAAGTTTGCGGTTTGAGCAGCAACACTTCATGGCCGTGCAACTGGCCGCGTGTCGTGAGACCGTGGAACTTGGACTCGCTCTTGAATGCCAGCTTTTGCAGCCGCGCAAGTTCTTCCACCCACAGGAAGCCCACGTTGTGCCGGGTGGTTTCGTATTCGCGTCCGGGATTGCCCAGACCAACAATCAAACGTATCGCAGTCATTCTGTTCCTGGCGACTGAATAAAAAAACCCGCCATGGCTTTGGGCATGGCGGGTTTATGCAGACTATCGAATTACTTGTCTTTTTTGGCGGCAGGTTTGGCGGCAGGCGCTGCCGCTGTAGCTGCAGCAGGCGCCCCGGCTTTGGCGGCTCCGGCAGCAGGTGCTGGAGCTGATGCCGCAGAAGCCGCCGCTGCCGCTTCAGCTTCGGCAGCCACTTCGGCTTCCATCATGCCGCGCGGTACCTGCACAGTGGCAACCACTGCTTCGGCGGAATGCGTACCATGCGAGGCGACTTCCACGCCGGCGGGCAGTTTCAGATCGGCGACGTGCACCGAGTGGCCCAGTTCCAGTGCGCCCAGGTCCACTTCGATGAAGGCAGGCAGATCCTTGGGCAAACAGGTGATGTCCAACTCGGTCATCACGTGGCTGATCTTGCCGCCATCGGTTTTCACGCCAGGCGAGATTGCTTCGTTGATGAAGTGCAATGGAATCTTGATGTGCATCTTCTTCTTTGCATCCACGCGCTGGAAGTCGATGTGCTGTACTTGCTGGCGGAACGGGTGCATCACGAAATCGCGCAACAGTACGGATTCCTTCTTGCCGTCAAGATTCAGCGTCAATACGGATGCATGAAACGCTTCAGCACGCAATTTGTAATACAGTTCGTTGTGATCGATGTCGATCAGATTCACGTCGCCCACGCCATACACAACACCTGGCACGCGGCCGGTGTTACGCAGACGGCGGCTCGCACCCGTTCCTTGCGCCTTACGAGTTGTTGCATTGATCTCGATTGCCATTTCACTTCTCCTAAATAACGGGCACTTCTCAAAATCCAGATTTTAGTTCCGGCATAACCTGAAGGTTAGCCTTCACTGCAACTTTCGTTGTATCCCGACTGCTGCGTTGCAGAAAAAAATTTCTTGCTTGCATATAAGCCATATGCGGCGCGGCGAAATTTATTCTGTGCCTTGCATTCGGGCGAACTCTGAATTTTTAGAAGCACCCTAAACAGAATCGTCCGCTACCAGACGATTCAACATTTGCGGCAACCGACATGGTTGCCGCCAAAAACCTATTCGGTAAACAACGAACTGACCGATTCCTCGGTGTTGATGCGGCGTATCGTTTCCGCCAGCAACTCTGCCGTGCTTAATTGACGGATGCGCTTGCAGTTGAGCGCCGTTTCGCTCAGCGGGATGGTGTCAGTGACGACCAGTTCATCCATCGCGGAATTCTCGATGCGCTCGATCGCCGGGCCCGACAGCACCGCATGGGTGCAATAGGCCAGAACCCGCGTCGCGCCTTTTTCCTTCAGCGCGGCGGCAGCCTCGCACAGCGTATTGGCGGTATCCACCATGTCATCCATGATCAAACAAGTGCGTCCGGCCACTTCGCCGATGATGTTCATTACCTTCGCGACGCCCGGTTTGGGGCGGCGTTTGTCGATGATCGCCAGATCCGCATCCAGTTGTTTGGCCAGCGCCCGGGCACGCACCACGCCGCCCACGTCCGGCGATACCACGATCAGGTTCGGGTAGTTATGCTTCCACACGTCGGATAACAGGATCGGGCTGGCGTAAATATTGTCCACCGGAATATCGAAGAAACCCTGGATCTGGTCGGAGTGCAGGTCCATGGTCAACAGCCTGTCTACCCCGGCGCTACTCAGCATGTCGGCGACGAGTTTGGCGGTGATCGCGACCCGCGCCGAACGCAGGCGCCTGTCCTGCCGCGCGTAGCCGAAATACGGCATCGCGGCGGTGATACGTCCGGCCGAGGCGCGTTTCAACGCATCCACCATTACCAGCACTTCCATCAAATTGTCGTTGGTCGGCGCGCAGGTGGATTGCAGCACGAACACATCCCTGCCGCGCACGTTCTCAAGCAGTTCCACCATCACCTCGCCGTCCGAAAAACGCCCTACCTTGGCGCGGCCGAGATGAAGATGCAGGTATCGCGCAACCGACTCAGCGAGCTTAGGATTGGCATTGCCGGTGAACACCATCAAGCTGTCGTAGGACACGTGCGACCCCTTAAAGAATCAAAGTACCCGGAGCTCGCGAGCCCGGAATCTTTCTGTACAAAAGCATGTGCCCCGAAAATCGAAGCGGGATCCATGCCATGAAACTGGCTGGGGCGGTAGGGATCGAACCTACGAATGCTGGAATCAAAATCCAGTGCCTTACCACTTGGCGACACCCCAATTAATCTGTTGCAACCGCCGGCATCCCTGTTTCGAGGGCTTGCGGGCTTATGCCTTACTCGGGCACCCAATCATGCAACGGATGCCTTGCCAAACCTTGCGCCACGACACCGTTCATGCCGGAGGGTAGTTGTTGCTGCGCGGCCTCGGCCTGCGCGCGAC
Organism: Burkholderiales bacterium; assembly: GCA_038203435.1. Lineage (GTDB taxonomy): Bacteria > Pseudomonadota > Gammaproteobacteria > Burkholderiales > Gallionellaceae > Gallionella. Next base: position 19,005 of record JBBRDZ010000019.1, on the reverse strand, counting down.
TGCTGAATTCGGCGAAAACACATGCGCCCGATCCGGTCATCATCGCGTGGCCATGTCCAACTCGCAAATTATTCAGACTGGCGATATAACGCGCCACTTCCGGGTAAAGTTCGCACACCAGAGGTTGCAAATCGTTGCGAAATTGACGCTCGTTGCCCAATTGCCGCTCCGAGAGGGCGCGCATTGTGATGGAAACCGCATTCCGTGTCAATTCTGGATGGCCAAAAATCTGTGCGGTCGGCACCTGTACCGGCGGAAACAACACCAGATAGCACGCCGCAGGCAGGGGATAGGCCTGCAACTGTTCGCCAACGCCTTCGGCGAACGCGTTTTCACCGAAAATGAACACCGGCACATCCGCCCCCAGCCGCAGGCCGAGTTGCATCAGGCGGGTGCGCGTCAAATCCAGCGACCACAGGCGATTCAGCGCAATCAGCGTGGTCGCAGCATCCGAGCTGCCGCCGCCAAGACCGCCACCCATCGGGATGCGCTTTTCAACCGTGATGTCTACGCCCAAGGCGCATCCTGTCTCGCTTTGCAGCAGGCGCGCGGCGCGCACGCACAGATCCTGCTCCTCGGTCACGCCCTCGACTGTATTGGTGCGGTGTATCTCACCGTCTTCGCGCAGGCTGAAATGCAGCGTGTCGTGCAGGTCGATGAAGCGGAACAGCGTTTGCAGCAGGTGGTAGCCATCCGGCCTGCGCCCGACGACGTGGAGAAACAGATTGAGCTTGGCCGGGGCGGGGCAGGTGAGTTTCATTCAGCAGTTCTCATTGCGGTTTTCAATCACATTCATCTGTCTGCGGCAATCATTTCGAATTATCGAATGAGTCGGGTGTGGCGACACCCATCCGATATGCTGCTGTATTCATCCAGCCCGGGATTTGATGAGTTCGTTGGCAGTCAATTATAGAACAGTTCATGGTCGAAATATTTCAAGGTATCAGCGAGGCCGCCGACACCCAAAGAGTAAAATGCCATCATGTGCCGTTCCGGCATACCGCCCGGTTTGCAGTAAATATCAATGAATAAAAGTCAAATGATCGGTCAACTGTCGGCACTCCGACTCCAATGAAAAAACTGAACATCGGCTTTGGGCTGAAGATTTCATTGCTGCTGCCGATGGCAATTCTTGCGGCTTTTGTGATCCTGCCCGGGATACTGCCAAAATCGCCCATCCTGGCTCGCACGCCATCGTCTGTAGCCGTGTATGACAGCCAGCAGCATCTGCTACGTCTCACGCTGGCCAGCGATGAACAATACCGGTTGCTGCTGCCGTTGACGAGCGTCAGCCCGGAATTCACCGAAGCGGTTTCTCTGTATGAAGATCGCTGGTTCCGCTGGCATCCGGGCGTTAACCCGTGGTCGCTGCTGCGCGCCGCATTTGCCACCGCCACTGGCCAGCGCCGCATGGGCGGCTCCACCCTCACCATGCAAGTCGCGCGCCGCCTCTACCACCTCGACACGCGCACCATCCCCGGCAAACTCCGGCAAATTGCGCGTGCATTCCAACTGGAACTGTTCTATACCAAAGACGAAATACTCGAAGCCTATGTGAACCTTTCACCCTACGGCGGCAATGTGGAAGGCATCGCAGCGGCCAGCCTGATCTACCTCGGCAAACGTGCCGACCAACTGACGCTGGAAGAAGCATTGACCCTCGCCGTGATCCCGCAGAACCCGGTGCAGCGCGCCCCGCCAAAATTTGAAACAACTTATTCCGGCTCCAATTCGAAGGTGAAACAAGACGGCGAAGAGCAAGCGACGAAGACAGTGCAAGCAGCACGGCGAGGAGCGAGCGATGAAGCCAACGCAGTGTCACCAATGAAGTGGAGTTGGAATGAGGCGCGCGACCGTTTATTCCAGACGTGGTGCGAACATCATCCCGAGGCAAAACGCGATGCCGACCTGCTGCACCTGCCGCCCCAGGTGCGGGACAAATCGTCGCTGCCGTTCCAGGCGCCGCACCTGGTCACCGAACTGCTCGCCGAACATCACCCGGAAAAAGAACTGGTCACCACGCTCGACCTGCGCCTGCAACACCTGCTGGAACGCCACGTGCACGCCTATGTCGAGCGGCAGAAGCGCGTCGGCGTAAACAACGCGGCGGCCCTGTTGCTGGACACGCGCGACATGGGCGTGAAAGCCGCGGTCGGCTCGGCCGATTTCTTCAGCGACGACATCGCCGGCCAGGTGAATGCGCTCACCGCCAAGCGCTCGCCGGGCTCCACCCTTAAGCCCTTCATCTATTCGCTGGCGATCGACCAGGGGTTGATCCATCCGCTCACTGTGCTCAAGGACAGTACCCAATCCTTCGGCGCTTACACCCCGGAAAATTTCGACGGACGCTTCATCGGCCCGCTCACCGCAACCGACGCACTGAACCGCAGCCGCAACCTGCCCGCCGTTGCACTGGCCGCCAAACTGGACAACCCGGACCTGTACGGTTTCCTGCGCGCGGCAGGCGTCAGCCAGCTCGCGCCGGAACAGCACTACGGCCTGGCGCTGGTGCTCGGCGGCGGCGAAGTCACCATGGAAGAACTGGTGCGCATGTATGCGATGCTGGCCAATGGCGGCGAGCTCAAACCGCTGCGCACGCTCGCCGATGAAAAGCCCGCCGCAGGGGATAGGCTGATTTCGGAAGAAGCCGCCTACCTGGTGCTCGACATGCTGCGGCAGAACCCGCGCCCGGACATGGCCATCAGCAGCGGCATCCCGGCCAGCCTGCCGATCCACTGGAAGACCGGCACCTCCAACGGCTTTCGCGATGCATGGACCGTCGGCGTGTTCGGCCCCTACGTGCTCGCGGTGTGGCTCGGTAATTTCGACAACACCCCCAACCCCGCGCTGGTCGGCATCCAGATGGCCGCTCCGCTGTTCTTCGAACTGGTTGATTCCATCAATGCCGCGCAACCGGGATTGCACACCTTGCTGACACCGCCGCCCGACATCAGCCGCGTCGAAGTCTGCGCCGCCTCGGGCGACCTGCCCAATGCCGATTGTCCGCAGCGCGCCGAGACCTGGTTCATCCCCGGCAAGTCGCCGATCCGCGTCAGCACATTGCACCGCAAACTGGTGATCGACAACGTCACCGGCCTGATTGCCTGTCCGCCCTATCCACCGGGACGCACCCACACCGAAGTGTTCGAATTCTGGCCGTCCGACATGCTCGCCATCTTCCGCCAATCCGGATTGCCGCGCCGCATGCCGCCCGCAAATTCGCCGCGCTGCGCCAATGCCGCGGACGACAGCGGCCCGCCGCCGCAGATCACCTCGCCGCTGCGCGGCGTCAGCTACACCCTGCGTCTTTCCAAGGCTGACGAACAGACCCTCCAGCTACAAGCCACGGTGGATGCGAGCGCGCACGAAGTGTACTGGTTCGCGGGAGAACAATATCTCGGCAAGGCGCCGCGCGGAAATTCAGTGCCCTGGAAGCCAGCCAATCCGGGACATTACGTGCTGCGTGCAGTGGACGATGCGGGACGTTCGGATTCGCGCGATGTGACGATCAGCATCGCGCAGTAGCTCAGCGAACTCATTATTTGAGAGTGGGAGCAGCAGAAATAATTAACGTGGCAATATTCAGCAACATCAGGCGTTGGCATTTGCGCGATCAAATGCGGAGAATAGCCACCCTAAACTCCGCAAAAACTTCGGACAATATTCTTGCGTATGCGGAGAATACTGACTACAATATCCGCATATATTACGGAGATTATAGGGTGTACATCTGGGAAAAAGCGGGCTGGCCAACTTTTACGTGGGACGAACGGAGCCTCGCGAAAACGCTCGCGAGTGTTTCACGGGAACAGGGACGCCTGCTCGGCAAAATGGAGAGGCTGGGATTTGAACTTCGCAGTGAAGCGCATCTAAGCACCCTCACCGAGGACGTAATCAAATCAAGCGAAATCGAGGGTGAGAAACTACCGCGCGATCAGGTCCGGTCATCCATTGCACGGCGGCTTGGTATGGATGTCGGCGGACTTGCTCCCGCTGACCGCAATGTCGAGGGTGTGGTCGAAATGATGCTGGATGCGACCAGCAACTATGCCAAAGCGCTAACTAAAGAGCGGCTATTTGATTGGCATGCGTCGCTGTTTCCGACAGGACGAAGCGGCATGACCTTAATAAAGGTTGGAGACTGGCGCGATGATAGTAGCGGACCCATGCAAGTCATTTCCGGACCGGTCGGCCGCGAGAAGGTGCACTATGAAGCGCTACCGGCGGCACGTGTCCCGGATGAAATGGCGGCATTCCTGCGCTGGTTTGAAAAGCCGGGAGATACCGATCCCCTGCTCATGGCAGGTCTTGCTCATTTGTGGTTTGTAACCATCCACCCCTTTGAAGACGGCAATGGCCGTATTGCCCGTGCCGTCGCGGATATGGCGCTCGCCCGTTCGGAGAAAACCGGCCAGCGCTTCTATAGCATGTCCGCGCAAATTCGCCGCGAGAACAAAGAATACTATGACCTGCTGGAACGGACACAAAAAGGCGAACTCGATGTGACGCGCTGGCAGGACTGGTTTCTGGACTGCCTGCAAGGCGCGATCGAAGCAGCCCGGGAAATACTCAGCGTTGTTCTCAACAAAGCGCATTTCTGGGAGCGCTTCGCCAAAGAGCCCTTGAACGAGCGACAAATCAAAATGCTCAACAGGCTACTTGATGGCTTTGAAGGAAAATTGACAACATCAAAGTGGGCGACGATCACAAAGTGCTCGCAGGACACTGCCTACCGCGACATCCTGGATTTGGTGGAGCGGCATGCGCTGCAAAAAGAGCCCGGCGGCGGGCGCAGCACAAGCTATTCTTTAGTTATCGAATAAATCATTAACACGAGATGCCTGTCTCAATCAGACGCGAGGGATATTCACCGAAAGGCCAAGACGTTGCAACGGCGGCACAGGGCGCTATGCGCGTAGCGCCCGGTTCGGTAACACCGGACGCGCCATTCTTCGACGGAGAATCACCGCTCTATTCCCAGTAAAGTTCTTCGATTTGGCCGACTCCATCAACACCTTGCAACCGGGCCTGCACACCTTGCTGACACCGCCGCCCGATATCAGTCGCGTCGAAGTCTGCGCTGCCTCGGGCGACCTGCCCAACGCCGATTGCCCGCAACGTGCCGAGACCTGGTTCATTCCCGGAAAATCGCCGATCCGCGTCAGCACGCTGCACCGCAAACTGGTGATCGACAATGCCACCGGCCTGATCGCCTGTCCGCCGTACAAACCGGGGCGCACCCACAGCGAAGTATTCGAATTCTGGCCGTCCGACATGCTCGCCATCTTCCGCCAATCCGGGTTGCCGCGCCGCATACCGCCCGCACACTCGCCGCGCTGCGCCAATGCAGCGGACGACAGCGGTCCACCGCCGCAGATCACCTCGCCGCTGCGCGGCGTTAGCTACACCCTGCGCCTCTCCAAAGCCGACGAACAGACCCTCCAGCTACAAGCCACGGTGGATGCGAGCGCGCACGAAGTGTACTGGTTCGCGGGAGAACAATATCTCGGCAAGGCGTCGCGAGGAAATTCAGTGCCCTGGAAGCCAGCCAATCCGGGACATTACGTGCTGCGTGCAGTGGACGATGCGGGACGTTCGGATTCGCGCGATGTGACGATCAGTATCGCGCAGTAGTTAAATAAATAGTTATTAGTGACTACTTATCGGCCATAGCACTCATTCGCCAGCGGCCGCTTTCACGCAAGTTAATTGAGGTGGTTGGATGACGGCATCGTGCCCATTGCTGCCGTTCAACTTTCCAGATACCTGCCGTTCAGGAACGTACGAATTCAGCGGACGGCAATAAGCGCAGCTTTTTGACGGTCCGCTGCAATGACTGGTTAGGCCTCTCTGCGGCTGGGATGAACACGCTCGTTGAGGATCTTCGCCAGTTGATCTACAGACAGCGATGAGTCGGCCAGGGACGCGCGAAGCGGTTCAAAGACTGCGAGCATGCGCTGATGTGCATCCAATGACGGGTGATGACAGTTGAAGCTCCGGCCCTTGAATTCTTGAAACCGTTCAAGCTGATTCACTAGGAACATGGCAACAGACATGTGCTCGCTTTCGTTGTTGCCATCAAAGCCATTAAACCGAGGATTCTCACCAAACGGTTTCGCGGCTAGAGCAAGCTGCTGACGTTCTTGGTCATTCAATTTGGCATATGAGTACTCAATGAAGCTCCACATATCGAGTATGTCTACGACCTCTCGGACAATAGGGGGGTCTTCAGCTTGCTCAAACGGTATTCCGCTGTACTTCCAGCGGATTCCCCAGAGATGATTATTGAAAATTGCAGACCTAAGGAAGTCTGGTTCAGTCTCGCCTTCGATCTGTAGCTTCTCATACATCTCAGTGAGCATGAGGATGATGAGTTTCTCGCCGTCTGTGATTTTCATGATTGGGTTCCTAGGCTTTTGGAGTTTGCTCTTGCTTGGCGTCCGATAGCTCTTTGACTACGGGAGTGAAGTTTTCAATCCTGTAGTAAATGCTCTTTCCGAAGCGCTTCTTGTCCTCAAAGGTCTTGGCTTCCGCGAGGCCTTCGATGTCCGTCCTCAGATCGTTTCGCAACTCGGTGGCACGATCGCTATAAAGGTCGGAGAAGTGGCTGCGCCGTTCAAGCAGCATCGCGACAAACACTTCGACCTCTCTGGCGATGTCAGTACAGTTGACGCCCTTGATGAGTTGCGCGGTCGATGTGGGGCCTACTCGGGCAACGAGGTTGAGGATGCGCTTAATCTCCGCGTGAATCTGGGCAACCTCGGCAAGATTGCGTCGGTCCACCATCTCTCGTCGAGTGCGCTCGGCAGCATCTGCAGAGCGAGCAGCGTTCTTCGCCTCCTTGAGCGCCCAGATGGCACCAAAGATCGAGGCTATGGAACCAAGGATCGAGAGAAAAGCTTCCATGTGAGAAGGTGTCTCCATTGATGCCTAACGAGGCTGTAGAAAAACTAACTGAGGGGTCGGTTGATGTGATTTCAGGGGGTCACTTGACCCCTCCCTGATGCAAGATCGTTCGATATAGAGCGTTCTGAGAGGTCGCTTTGTATTCATGGCAATCACAATTTTTGCATTTTGAGTTTTTCTACAGCGTCAACGTAGAGGTAACCGGCGCACAAGTCCAGATGCGACCGAAGGGAGCGGATGCACTTGTGTGTCCGAGTTGACCGCCTTGTTAGCCATCATGCCGCGGATGATTGCACCAATGACCGCAACGCTGCAAGCTTCTCGTTCAACCCGGACGAGTCGCCGCACTTAGCGTTCTGCATGAAAGCCTCAAAAAGTCGAACCTCTTGCACTTTTCCGAACCGGGGAAGCTTGATGACTATTGGAGTGTGTTCGACGCGGCCGCCCCAGTGCTTATGAATCCGGCGCTCAAGCGAACGCGAGGCCTTCCATGAAGAGACCTTCGAGATGTTGACCACCACAGCGCGATCGCCGAGAACCGGGAGTACCTGCTGCGGCACGGCCTCCGCCCACTTGGGACTCTCGGAATAGACCACGAGAAACTGCCGACCAAAACGGCCGTGCCGTTGCCACCACCAAAGCTTGAAGACTACGCCCGACGCAAACCAGTACACCGCGACCGGTATCAACAGGGGGGACAAGACGAGGCAAAGGATTGCTGCGAGCACAACGGTTAGAGCCCGCCGGATGAATTGCATGACGGCTAACGCTATTAGACTGACCCACCGGTCAGTACTATTAATAATAATGAAGCGTGCATATTTTAATTAACCATTTGATTTATTTGAAATCAGGCTATTTTCCCTGTCCGCATATTAATAATAGTACGAGCAACTATCGACCGGCGCTAATGGGACTCTACAGCCAATGGCGAATGGCTGCAATCGTGCAATCTGATTGAGGGTAGTGACTGGCCGTTTTGGCCGAATATCAGACACTCACCTTCACTTCCCCTCCACCGTAATCTTCCCGCCCAGCGCACGGGCCAGCACGCCGCGGTTATACATACCCTCGGCGAATGTCGGCGGCACGGCATAGGTGCCGGCATTGGTCGCCTTGATCCTGTACACAAAAAGTTGTGCGCTGTTATCCACCGAGCCATACAACACCACGCGGTCTTCACGCACGTCGGCGTAAGAAGGATGCCAGTTGGATTTGGCGGTACCGACCGGCGCGACCCACTGCGAGCTGTCCGGCTCGGATGAAGACGATGCGTCGCCGCCATCTCCACTGCCATCCTCTCCATCGCCCTGGTCTGCCTCCTCGCCATCGGACTGACCCTGTTTTGATGGCATCGCGTTGGCCAACGGTTGGGTTGTGCGCGACTCGGGCACGATCTCGAATCCGCCGGGCAGCAGGTCGACGATCGCGACATTCTGCAGGCTGTATTTGCCGATGGCGCGGATGCTCAGGTGGACTTCGACTTCGTCGCCGAGTTTGACGCTGGTCACCGGCTTGCCGTTCGCATCCTGGTATTCGCGGAACACTTCGATCTCCTGCTTGATCTCCTTGTCCGGCAGCTTGCGGTCGAAGCCGGACTGGTTGAGCACGGTGTAGGCGAGATAGTCGCTGCCGGAGCTGAAGTTCAGTTTATTCGCGTCGCGCGAGAAATCGACTTTTGGCATCAACCCTTCCGGCAGTTTGAGCTGGTTCTTGCTGCCGTTTGCCAGTATCTCGGCGATGCCGAATTTGCCTGCTGCCTCCTTGCCGGTGACGGTGGCATAGGCATCCAGCGCCAGCAGTGTGTAGGCCGACGACAGGGTGTTGTAGCGGTTGTCGCGGATCGGCTTGGCGATGGATTCCAGCGCATCTTCATCGAGCCGTTTGAGTTCGTCCGGGAAGTGGCGCGCCAGCAGGTACACCAGTTCCGAGTTGTGGCTGAGGTCGTCGTAATAGTCCTGCCACATCATGGCCTGATGATTCGGCTTGACGCCGCGGATCAAATCGCCGGCCAGCCGTTCCTGGCGCATCAACTGGTAGGCCGACGCAAGGTAAGCGGCGGTGATGTCGCCGCGCCATTCCTTGGCATGCTGTTCTTCGAGCCGCTTCTGCAGCGTGACCGCATACTGGCTGACCACCATGCCCTGCCGCGCCAGCAGGTAGATGGCGTAGGCGCGGGCGCGTTCGTCGGCGAGCGATTCGCCCTCGCCGGATGCCAGTTGGCGCAGCCAGTTGTTGGCCGAATTCAGCATGTCCTGCGGCACCGCATAGCCGCGGTCGCGCGCTTCGAGCAGGAAGTGCACCGCATACACGGAAGTCCACGGCACCACATGATGATTGGCCGCCCACAGGCCGAAGCCGCCTTCCTGGTTCTGGCGGCTGCGCAACATGCTGATGATGCGGCCCAGCGTTTCTTCGGACACGTTGCGCGCGATGCCGAATTCCGGACGCGCCTGCAGGATCAGTGCGGGCAACGCCTGGCTCACCAGTTGCTCGGTGCAACCATAGGGATTGTTGGCGAGATAGGCCGTCAGTCCCTGCCCCATGATCAGCGGCAGGGTCGAGATGCCCGCGCTGCGCTTGCTGTATTCGTCGTACATGTCGCGCGTCACCGGTTGTTCGAGCGAGCCGTCCCTGATTTTGCCAAAGGTGAGGCTGACCTGATAAGGCACGGGAGGCCGCACGCTGGTGCTGGCGCTGTACTTCGCGCTCTTGTCTTTGTAGCTGGCGGCAAAATGCAGCATGCCTGCCCCCAGCCGCGCGGTGGCACGCAGGCGGAAGCGGGCCACGCCTTCGTGCAGGGCGTCGATCTTCAGATCCTGCGATATCGCACCCACTGCTTCCAGATGCGGCGAGAGTTTGAGTTCGACATGCACTGGCGCGTCCTTGCCCGAGTCGGGAATGTTGTTCGCCACGCCGACGCTGACATCGAATTCGTCGCCCGGCGCCACCTGCGTCGGCACGTTGGGCGACAGCACGAAATCGCCGCGCACCAGTGCCTTCTTTTCCAGCACGCCGATGGCTTCGGCGGAAACCGCGACCGCCATGATGCGCAGCGTGCCGTTGAAGTAGTCGGGCACGGTGTAGCTGATGTCTTTTTCATCGGGTCCCGCGTCGATGATGCCGGACCAGAAGGCCACGGCCTGATCGCGCTTGCGCTTGAACGGGTTGAGGTGCTTGCCCAGCGCGGCCTCGCCATCGCCGCCCGGTGCGGACGCTTCCATCAATCGCCTGAACTCGGGCAGGATCAGGTCGAGTATCTGCGAGGTGCGGGTTTCCAGCGCGCGCTTCTGGAAGAAGTAGCCGAGCGGGTCGGGCGTCTTGTAGCCCGCCACTTGCAGGATGCCTTCGTCCACCGCGAACAGCACCAGCCGCGAAGGTTTCCCGGTGCGGACTTTCATGTGCAACACATCGCCGGGTTTGACCAGGTCGGGCGCGGTGATGCTGATCTTGTTCTTGCGTTGCTCCAGGCTCACCGAGAAAGTGGCCACGCCGTAGGACAGCGGGCTCATGAAGATCTCGGGCGAGTTGATGTCGCGCACGAAGCTCACCGTCACATAGCCATTGCCCTCCAGCCCGGCCGGCACGCGGATGTGCTGCACGGTGTTGGTGGCGGAGGCCTTGAACCATTTCCACGAATACACCTTGTCGCGCTCGATGGTGATCAGGCCGCTGCCGGTGTAGGGTGCGCGGATCTCCAGTTCGATGTCCTGTCCCGGCGCAACGTCGGTCTTGGCAAGCTTGATCTGCAGCTCGGCGTTCTTCTCCAGCGAGCGCGTCAGGTTGGCGTGCCCCGCCACCGAGTATTCGATGCGGTTGAGTTCCTGCCCCTGCGCATCGCGCACCACCATGGCGAAATCGCCCGGTTCGGCGGTCGGCAATGCCAGGCGGGTGCCTTGCGCGGCGATGGCGTAAGGTTTTTCCGAGAGCACGACTTCCTTCATTTTGGATTCGTACTTATAGACGCCGGAATTCTGCTTGGTCAGCACCGATACATATTTACGCTCGATGTGCACCAGCTTCAGCCCATCGACTTTGGTTTTTTTCGCCTTGGCATCGATCGCGATCAACTGCACCGCACGCTCGGCATCCTTGTTGACATAGCGCAGGTCGCCATCAGGTTTGAAACCGACCAGATAAGGCATGCTGGAAACCAGCACCGCGCGCTCGGCGGCGACACTGCGGCCGCCTTCGGCCTCGAAGCCCTGGGCAGTGAATAGCACGCGGTAAGTGGCGCGCGTGAAGCGCTGCAGGCGCAGGTCGAATTCGGCCTCGCCGTTATCGTCCGTCTGCGCATCGGACAGCCGGTCGTCGAAACCCTGCTTGGCGCGCTGCGGGTCGTAGAAGCTGTAGTCCTGGTACGAGGGGAAAGAAGGATACGAGGGATACAGCGTCATGGATGCGCGCACCTTGCGCTTGGCCGCAGCGGTGCCGAACAGGTTCTGCAGGGTGATGCGCGCCTTGAGGTCTTCGGGCGAGACCCAGCCTTCCGTAGACTCTTGCGAGAAATGCGCGCTGATCTTCATGCGGTCGGGCTGGAATTCCTGCACCTTGGCGGAGGTCGAGCCGATCAGCCCCGCCGCGTGATCGTCCTTGACGATGTACAGATTCACGTTCCAGCTGCCGGTGGGTGAAGTGTCTTGCGTGGTGTAGGCGGTTTCCATGAAGCCGGATTCCGGCAGCTTGATGCGTTCGCGTTTCACGGTGAGGCCGCGTGCATCGCTGATCACCACTTCCAACGGAATGCCGGCGAGCTGGGTGGTCCAATCCGACGCGCGCACGATCATGCCGACCTTGAATTCCTCGCCCGGCTGGTAGAGGCCGCGGTCGGAGAACAGGTAGCCTTGCAATTTGTCGGCCTGGACGCTGTTGGATACACCGCCGACATCGAAACGCGACAGGTCGAGCACGCGGTCGCTACGCTCGTACGGCAGGAACGACATGTCGTTACCCTTCTTCACCAGGTACATCACCGGCGCCTGCTCGCGGGTGAAATCCTTGAGCGAGGGGAAATGCACATGACCGTTGGCATCGCTATCCTGGGTCAACACCGGCAGGCCGTTCTTGCCGATCACCTGTACGCTGGCGCCATCCACCGGCGAGCCGTCGTGGATGGACTGGACGAACACGTCCTGGCTGCCGTCCACCGCCCGCTTCGCCAGCAGGCCAAGATCGGTCAGCACGATCAGGCGCGTATCTGCCTGGCCCAGGGGGCGAGCATGCACCGGATCGTAGGCATTCACCTTGACCATGAACAGGCCGCGCTTGCTTTCGCCACCCTTGTTCAGATACTTGCTCAGATCGAGCGCGGTATATTGCGCTTTGCCGGGGGCGAGCCTGGGCAGGTCGGCAACCTCGGTGAAACGCTCGGACAGGTTGTCGAAATTGAAATTCCAGCTGTTGGTGAAGTTCGGCGTGCCGAAGTTACCGGATGTCTGGCTGACCAGATGCTGGATCTGACCGGGCAGCAGACGCCCGATCTCGTATTGCAATGCATCCACGTCGCGCGCCAGCACCGGCACCTTGTGCTCACCGGAAAGCGGCAGCAGCGAGCCGGAATGCAGGATGCGCACTTCCTTCGGGAATTCCTTGACGCGGACGATGGCATCGTAAGTCTCGCCCATCTCGTAACCGCCAAACGACTTGAGCCCCTTGACGACGCGCACATAAACGAACCGTCCCGCATCCGCCTCGAACTTGTAACTGTGTGTCGTGGTATTTTCCTGCTCTGCCGGGATGGGGTTGAGCTGCAGCTTGCCTGACTGCTGGAGCAACGGCTCGCCGATCTGCTGGACGCTGCCCCAGTAAAACGGGGATGTGCGCTTTTCGACTGGTGTCTCCGGGCTATAAACCGGCAGCACCCAGGCCTCGATGCGGCTGTTAAAGTCGTCCTCGCGTACTGAGGCAGAAGTTTCCAGCATCAGCACCTGTTCCGGTTCATAACGCTCGTTGTTTACCAGGGTCATATTGGCGGAATTTATCCTGAGGCTGAACAGCCCCGGAATCGAGACCTGCTGTTCAAGCCCATCATGCGCACCGCGCCCGCCACTCTGCGCAAGCACGCCGGATTCGACCTTCACACCGAGATAGCTGTCTTTCCTGGGGATCGCGAGCGGCGAGGAATGGATGAAGGCGGACAGTTTTTTCTTGCCATAGCTCACCGTGAAAGGCGAGGTTTCTCCGCCTATGCCCAGCATGCCTGCGCTCTGCCCTTGCATGCGCAGGGTGACGCGTTTCTCGAACGCCTCCGGATCAACCGGATGACTGAAATCGACTTCGACAATGACTTTTTTCTGGTTGGGATCGACGGGGTCCTGGAAGAACTCCGCCGACTGGATATGCATTTCGAATGGCGCAGTCTGGAAACCAAAAGAATATTTATCAAGGCGCACCGAGGCAGCCAGCAGCTTCTTGTCGAAGCTGACTTCGAAATCCTGCCCGACCGGCCAGTCGGTTCCGGGCTCGAATACCAGCGTGCTGTCGTCGCGCCAGCGCCAGCGCCCGGCCAATGCGGGCTTCATGCGCAGACCTGGTTCTTCCTTGCCGACCTTTTCCAGCGGGGCGGCAGAAGCCGAGAATTGCACGATGAGCGGCTGCGGCTTGGCATTGTCATCTTCCAACTGGGTACGCGGGGGATTGGTGACTTCAAGGGTGATCAGTTCCGGTTTTGGAATCAGGCTGTAGGCATACCAGGCGCCCCCGGCAGCGGCGAGCATGACCAGCATAATCAGGCTGTATTTTGAGGTGCGACGAGGGTTGCGCTTGAGCAGATCAAACAGTGCGCCGATACCGCGCAGAAGATGGCTGATCCAGGCAGGACGTTGCCAATGCAGATGACCAAACAGCGCGCCGAATATCCAGCCAACCAGCCGGAACGGCAGCCATGCCAGCTTTATCATTTGCCTAGCTACCTTGTTGAGAAAATTGAACGTACCGGCCAGCTTACTGCGCAACGAAGCAAACATGGAATCTTCTCCCCAGAATATTCTTATTAGAGCTACGCGTTACACTTCAAGATATTATTTACAGTAGTGCAGGTCGAACCATAGCATCAATTCAATGCGTTCATTGCGCATGCCAGTCCCACTCGTCGATCAGCAGTTGTATCTGCAGGTCTGCGTACAGCAGTTGCAGACGCGATGGCAGGCTGTCCGGGCCGTCCTGCGCATATTTCAGGTAATGCACTTCCCAGCCGTCCTGGCGCAGCACCGAGATCCGGCCATCATCGGCGTGTTCGATCTGCGCGGGACTGTCGGGATCGGCCATGCCCAGTACCCAATGATGCAGGAAATGCAGCGGTAACTGCCAGCCCAGAACCTGCTGCATGAGCGCCTCGGCATCGGCATCCTGGTAGTGTTTGTTTCCATCATCCAGTGTTGCATGACTGGCATCGCGGTAGACGCGCGCGGCCGTTTGGCCGAGCGGGGTGAGCAGCAGGATCTCGTCGGATTGCACGCTGTGGGTCCAGCGAAGTCCGGCGGAATGGCGCTCGCCGTGATGGTTGACCGAGACACGGCCGTTGATGGCGAACGGTGCGGCTTCCAATTGCATCGGGCGCGCAACAGGAACCTGGGCTGCGGGCAACAGGGCGCAGCCGCTCAACACGGCCAGCAGCGAAATGACCAGCCACCTCATGTTCAGGGATCGAATTTATTGATCACTGCTTGCAATTGTTCATTGTCGGCGTTTTCCTTGAGGCTGTTCTGCCAGATCTTTTTCGCTTCGGTTTTGTCGCCGCGCATCCACAGCACCTCGCCCAGATGGGCGGCGATCTCGGGATTGGCGTTACCGGCGTAGGCGCGCCGCAACATCTCCACGCTTTCATCCAGTTTTCCGCTGCGATAGTAGCCCCAGCCCACGCTGTCCATGATGGCGGCATCGTCGGGGGCAAGCTGCAGGGCCTTTTCCACCAGCGCCATCGCTTCGGGTATGCGTTCATTGCGTTCCAGCAAACCGTAACCCAGCGCGTTGTAGGCCTGTGCCTGATCGGGTTGGATCTTGATCAGCCTGCGCATCAATTCCTCGAACACGTCGGGCTTGCCGACCTTGTCGGCCATCATCGCAGTTTCGTAGAGCAGGTCGGGATAGTTGGGCAATTTGTCCAATGCCTGATTCAACACCTGATACGCCGCATCGTACTGGTTGGCCTCGCGCAACAATTGCGCCTCGACCATCGCCAGTTTTGCGCGCTGGCTGTTGTCGGTGGTCTGCGCCTGCTGCAACAGCTGGCGCGCTTCCGCCAGTTGGCCGTTCTGGCTGAGCAAGTAGGCTAGGCGGATCTGCGCAGGCAGAATATATTCGCCGCCTTTCACCTGGCGATAATAGGCCATCGCTTCCTGCGGTTGCTTTTTGGCCTCGCTCAACTGGCCGAGATAATACTGCACCGTATCCTGGTCCTTCTTGCCCTTGTCCAGCGCCTGCTTGAGTTGCTTTTCGGCATTGCTCAGATCGTTCAATTGCAGCGAGATCAGTGCGATGGCATAGGCGAAATCCGGGTTCCCGGGATCACTGTCCGCCATGTGCTGGAATTGCTCGCGTGCCGGTTTGTACTGCTTTTGATCGAGCAATGCGCGCGCATATTGCAGACGGATCTCCTGCGCTTCGGGATAGCTGGACAAGTAACTGCGCAACACGTCCAGACCCTGTTGAGGGGAGCTTTTCTGCAGCAGTTGTGCTTCGAGTGACACGGCCAGATTCCACTCCGGGCGCAGGCTGTGCGCTTGTTTTGCCTCACTCATCGCCAGTGCTTCGTCGCCGTTGGCCAGTGCCAATTGCGCGATGCCCCAGTGTGCTTCAGCCAGCTTCGGGTAAGGCTGGGCGATTTCGCGATACTGCTTCAGCGCGGCCGCCTTGTCGGGATAGCCGGACAGCATCTGGTAGATCTGCACCAGGGTCTGCCCGGCGTGAGCTTCATCCGCTTTCAACAAGCCACGGAACTCTTCGCCGGCGGCATCGATATTGCCGTTGCGCAACAGGATCGAAGACAGCATGCGTCTGGCCACCAGCGAGGACGGATCGGTTTCGCGCCACAGCCGCAGCGACTCGATGGCCTTGTCGTACTGGCCGAATTGAAGTGCCAGATGGGTCGCGCGCATCGCCAGGCGGGGATCGCGCGTTTTTTTGGCGAGATCAGCACTGCTTCCCACGGCGACGGTATCGTTGCCGCGCTGGCCGGCGATCTCGGACAGCAGGAATTCATACAGCAGATCGCTGCTCAGTTCAACGTTGGGCAGTGTGCTCGGTGATTCCGTCTGCGGCTCGGCTTGCCCGGTCTGGTCTTCTGTTCCCGACTGGTCAGTCTGGTCTGCCTGGTTCACCGGCGCATGTGCGCAAGCCGTGAGCAGCAGACTGCCGAGAAGAAGGAGATATAAGCTTTTGGTCATAACATTACTGCTTTTGATGTGGGCGTACATAATAGGTTATATTTAGCCAAACTCACAACCACTACACCACCCCGATTTTGCCGAACCACATACCCGAGATCACGCTAACTGCACGCAATCTGACCCGCCGCTTTGGCGCGCTTCAGGTGATACATGGCGTGTCGCTGGAGCTGAGGCGAGGCGAGGTGCTGGGCCTGCTCGGCCACAACGGTGCCGGAAAATCCACCACGCTGCAGATGTTGACGGGCTGTCTGTTGCCCGACAGCGGGGAGATCGAAGTGTGCGGTTTCGACCTGGCGCGCAAACCGGCGCTGGCGAAGGCGCATCTCGGCTATCTGCCGGAAACTCCGCCGCTGTACCGCGAACTGACCGTGAACGCCTATCTGACCTTTGCCGGCCGACTGCGCGGCATGAAGGCCGCAGAAGTGGGCGCAGCACTGGCGCTGACCAGGCAGCGCTGCGGCCTGGATTCGGTCGGCAACAAGATCATCAGCACCCTGTCCAAGGGTTACCAGCAGCGTGTCGGCATTGCGCAAGCCATCATCCACGAGCCGGACGTGATCGTGCTGGACGAGCCTACCGTCGGCCTCGACCCCGCGCAGATCCGCGACATCCGCATGTTGATCCGCGAATTGGGCGACAGCCACAGCGTGATCCTGTCCACGCACCTGCTCAGCGAAGTGGAAAGCGTCTGCGATCGTGTCGAGATCATGCAGCACGGCAAGTTGATCTACGGCGATACCAGCGCGCACATGCAGCAGCACGGCAGTGTGTCCGGTTTCATTGTCGACCTGCGCAATCCGCCCCCGCTGAACGTGCTGCAAGGCATCGCCGGAATCAGTCATGTCGAACCGCTTTCCGCGACGCAGTTCCGCGTATTGCATGCACCCGACCAGAACCCCAAGGCCGCCCTGCTCAGCCTGGCAGAGCAGCAGGGCTGGCAACTGGAACAACTCACGCCGCTGCAAGCCACGCTGGAAGACGTGTTCGTGCGCATCACCGACGCGGAAACAGATGCTGAGACGGAGGAAAAATCATGATCCGCCTGCTTGCGCTGCGCGAATTGCGCAGCCTGTTCGCGATGCCGTCCACCTGGTTCATCCTGGCGGCGCTGCAATTCATCTTTGCGTGGATTTTTCTGGCGCGGCTGGAAGCCTTTCTCGAGATACAGCCACAACTCGCCCAGCTCGCCAACCCGCCCGGCGTGACCACCACGGTCGCCGCGCCGATGTTCAACACGGTGGCACTGTTGCTGATCATGCTGATACCGATGTTCACGATGCGCCTGATCGCCGAAGAGCGCCGCAACCAGACCCTCACGTTGTTGCTGTCGTCGCCGCTGTCCGGACTGCACATCGTGCTCGGCAAGTTTCTCGGTTTGCTGCTGTTCATCGTGCTGTTGATCGCCGGTGTGCCGCTGATGCTGTATACCCTGGCGCTGGGCACGGCGCTCGATCACGGCCTGCTGCTGAGCAACATGCTGGGGATTATCCTGCTCACTGCCAGCTATATCGCGCTGGGTTTGTATGTTTCGGCGCTCACCAGCCAGCCCGTGATGGCTGCCATCGGCGCGATGGCGGTGTTGATCGGATTGTGGCTGGCCGATCTCGGTGCGGTATCGGATGACTCACCCTGGCATGCCATCTCGCCGTTCCATCACTTCCAGAGTTTCAACAATGGCCTGCTGGACAGCAGCGATGCGGCCTATTTCGTGGTGTTCACGACGGCATTTCTGTTGCTGACCGTAAGACAGCTGCACAACAACCGGGTCTACGGGTGAGCCATGCTGCGTAAATTGCTCAAGGCCCGCATGCTGCGCAACATGTTGTCCATGCTGCTGTTGATCGGCATCGCTGCCGGACTGACCCTGCTCGCCACACGCTATCATGTGCAGCGCGATGTCACCTATAACGCCAGTAACAGCCTGGAGCCCGGCAGTGTGGAAGTGCTCAAGCAACTGAGCGGCCCGGTCACCATCACCGTGTATGCGACCGAACAGGATGCGCGTCTCGGCGACATACGCAAGATACTCCGCGATTTCGTATCGCTCTACCAGCGTTACAAACCCGACCTCACTCTGGTGTTCGTCGACCCCAGCAAGGAAACCGACCGGGCCCGCGCCGCGAAGATCCACTTCAACGGCGAGATGGTGATCGAGTACGCCGGACGCAGTGAGCATCTGACCAAGATCAACGAGCAGATCGTCACCAGTACCCTGTTGCGTCTGGCACACACCCGCGATCAAACCGTGATGTATCTGGACGGTCACGGCGAAGCCAAGCTGGACGGTATTGCCAACTACGATCTCGGCTCGCCGTTCGGTGCCGCGCTCAAGCAGAGCGGTTTTCATATCGGCAGCGTCAATCTGGCACTGGCGCAGGAAGTGCCGGGCAATGTCAGCGTACTGGTGATCACCCAGCCGCAACTCGACCTGATGCCGGGCGAAGTGGACAAGCTGCTGCGTTATATCGATCATGGCGGCAATCTGCTCTGGCTGGTGGATGCCGGGCCGTTGCACGGGCTGGAGCGGCTCGCCGAAAAACTCGATGTGCAATTGCCGCCCGGCATCGTGATCGATCCGGCCGCCACCGAGATGAATGCGCCCGCCAACTGGTCACTGGCGGCCAGTTATCCTCCGCACGCCATCACCCGCAATTTCAATCTGACCACCGCCTATCCTTCCGCGCGCCCACTGCTGTGGAACGAGACGCCCGGC
>JBBRDZ010000018.1:0-23971 GCA_038203435.1 Burkholderiales bacterium | reverse complement strand
GGATACTTGCTGCTCAGGGAGGCGTTCTCGAGCTGATCATGCTCGACCGGCACGAGCAGCAAATCCTGCTCCTGTATCTCGCCGTCAAGGCACAGCGCAAACGCCCGCTCGATGATGTTTTCCAGTTCGCGGACATTGCCCGGAAAGTTGTAGCCTTGCAGCGCAAGCAACGCCTCCGCCGAATAACGCACTTCGGTACCGCCGCGCATTTGCTCGAGTATGCGCTGGGCGAGTTCCGGTATATCTTCGCGAGACTCGCGCAACGCCGGCATCTGTATCGGGATCACACTGAGCCGGTAATACAGATCCTGGCGAAATTCGCCGCGCCGCACTTCTTCGGCCAGATCGCTGTGGGTCGCGCTGATGAGGCGCACATCCACGGTTTCTTCGCTGGTTGCACCGATCTTGCGAACGCGCTTTTCCTGTATCGCGCGCAACAATTTGACCTGCATGGACAAGGGCAAGTCCGCCACCTCGTCCAGAAACAATGTCCCGCCGTGCGCCGCCTGAAAAAACCCGTCTCGCTCCTTGTCCGCGCCGGTGAAAGCACCTTTCTTGTAGCCGAAGAATTCACTCTCCATCAGGTTTTCCGGTATCGCCCCGCAGTTCACCGCGACGAAAGGCTGGTCATGCCGCGACCCGCTGTGCACGATGAGCCGTGCGGCCAATTCCTTGCCGCTGCCCGATTCACCGCTGATATGCACCGGGGCCTGGCTGCGCGCGACACGCCTGATGAGATCGCGCACTTTCTGCATCGCGTACGAACTGCCAAGCAACAATTTCTCGCCCGGCTGAACTGCCTGGGGTAAATTCAGCGCCGACTTAACCAGTGCGCGCAACTGTTCGAGCGAGACCGGCTTGCTCAGATAATCGAATGCCCCCGCCTTGAGTGCGTTCACGGCATTGGCCATATTGCCATGGGCGGTGATCACGGCCACGGGAACATCCAGGTTATGCTGGGTGATATGCTGTACCACTTGCAAGCCATCCCCATCCGGCAATCGCATGTCGGTCAGACACAGGTCATAACTGCGCGCCGTCAACTTGGCCAGCGCCTCGCGCACTGTTTCGGCCCGGTCCACTTCCAGCCCCATCTTGCGCAAAGCCAGCTCCAGCAACTCCAGAATGTCCGGCTCATCATCCACCAGCAGCACACTGGATTGTTTATCTCGAGTATTACCCGCCATGCCCTTGCCCCCTGCCATTACTGCGTCCATCCCCAAACGTAATACGGAAACAGGCACCCGCCTGCCCTACAGCCACATGATATTCCAGTAACGCGTCATTCGCCTCGCATAGTTCCTTTGCTATATACAAGCCGAGGCCGGTGCCGTCCGATGCGGTCGTGAAAAACGGCTCGAACAGTTTGGCCTGGTGATCGGCAGGAATGCCGGGGCCGTCATCCTGTATATCCAGCGCCACACGATCGTGCCCTGCGCGCATCACCAACAACAGACTACCGGGCGACTTGCGGCCATAGCGCAACGCGTTGCGGCACAGGTTCCACAACACCTGACGCAGTTGGCCGCGGTCGAAAAAAACCTCGCGCCCGGTGATGCCAGCCAGGACCATTACTCCCGGGTCAACCCGTTCCGCCAGCACGAACTCCTCTTCAAAAGTGCGCAACATGGCCGCCAGATCGAATGCTTCGGACTGGACGCGATCGCGCCGGTTCAACTGCATCACGTCCTGCACGATCTGATTGATGCGATGGGTGTTATCCATCACGATTTGCAGCAGGCGCTGATGCTTGCCATCGCCGTGTGCCTCCTGCAGCAATTCCGTCGCATAGCTGATTGCCGAGAGCGGGTTGCGCACCTCATGGGCGATGTTCACGGTCAAGCGCCCCAAAGCAGCCAGCTTGATTTGCTGGGCTTCGGCCCGGACACGCTGCATGTCTTCGAGAAAGATCACCGCGCCACTTTCTGCGTTCCGCTCGATGGGAACAAAGCGCAACCTGGCTTGCAGACCTGCATCCAGCTGCAATGTTTCGCGGCTGGCAGTGCCGGTCTGCTTCCACAATGCATATTGCCCGAACAGGATGGGGAAAGTCGAAGACAGCGCGCTGTCCGGGACGATATTGTTGTGCAGCAATCGTTCTGCACGGGCATTCATTTGCATGATGATGCCCGCGCCGTCCACCACCAGCACACCGTCCTGCATATCGCGCATCACCAGACGATTCGCCTCGGCCAGACTGACCAGGTCGCGCCCGCGCCGCTGCGCCAATTGCTGGCTGTCCACGGCATATCTTGCCAGCGTGTGTGCCAGCCAGGCCACTGCAAAATAGGCCATGCACAGCAAGCCGACTTGAACGTACTGCGCCGCATCGGCATCGTCATACAGCACCGCATAGGCATGTTCCAGCAGTGCTGCGATGCTGGCCAGCGAGGCAAAGAACAGGGTGATCTTGCCGCGGCTGATCAATCCGGCCGCAGCCAGTGAAACCAGCAGCAACAGGCCGACATTGCTCTTGATGCCCCCGCTGGCGTACGAGAGCAAGGTCAAGCCGACGATATCCACCCCGATCTGTATCGCCAGTTGCCAGGTAAAACGCGGCCAGCGAAAGTGCAACGGGACGAATGAGGCCGCCACCATGACCAGGTATGCCACACCGAAACCAAAGAACAACAGCAGTCGGTAAGCACCCAGCGACAACGCAGAACCGAATGCGCCGGCCAGAAACACGAACAATCCCGCCAAGGTCAACCGGTACAAATTGAAATAGCTCAGTGAACGCCAGTAATCGACCGGGGGGGAAAAGGCCGCGTGTTTGTCAGTCATCGCGCTCAACGGGGGTCATGTAACCGCTTGCCGGCAGCGCAATCTTGTCGGTTGCGCCACGCTTCATTTGCGCGCGGCCTCACGATGCTCCGCACAACAAAAGAAGTTGCCGCCGGACAGAATACTTTCGCTCTTGGGCAAATGCACGCCGCAATGCACGCAACGCACCATATCTTCGACAGACGGATTGTCTTGCAGCGGCTCATTCCTGCGAAACGACCTGAGCAACAGGTAGACCGCAGCCGCGATGACGAACAGCAACAACAATCGGCTCATATTAACTTCACTCCATAAGACAGGGCTGCGGATGCAGAGTGACCATTATATTACGCGAGTCCGGAGAATACCGCAGTTCGCGTGCCGGCCGGACCGGTTGGCATGTCGTGCGATCAAGACCCTCGCCGGCGAGCGTGTGCGAGTTGCGTCCGCAACCGGGTGGATATGCCGTGCTCCGTTTATGCAATCAATGCCACGCTCTTCACCTGGGCGTATACCTGCATGCCCACCTTCAAGCCGAGTTGGTCGCGCGAGCGCCGGGTGATGCGCGACAGCAGCACAGACCCGCCGGCCAGGGCCAACCTCAGATTCACGCGATCAGGCCCCTGCTCTTCGATCGCGACGATGCGCGCCGCGAGTATATTGGCGATGCTGGAACCGTGCGGTCGCTCGATGGCGATGCTGACATCGCGCGCCAGTATGCGGGTGCGCATCAACGCACCCAAATCGCGCCCGACCCTGCTCACCCACAGGCTGCCGCCGGCAAAATCGAGACGGCTCAGATGATATTCCGCATCGTGCTCCGCCACACTGGCCTCGATCACCGCGCCCGCATCGTCCAGTTGGGCGAGCGGCAAATCCAGCCGCGCCAGGGTTGCACCCAGCGCGCCACTGGCGATCACGCGCCCCTGCGCCAGCAGCACCAGATGGTCGGCCAACCGCGCCACCTCATCCAGCGCGTGGCTGACGTACAGCACCGGGATATCCAGTTCGCGGTGCAGCCGTTCCAGATAGGGAAAGATATCCTGCTTGCTGGTGCTATCGAGTGCCGAGAGCGGTTCGTCCATCAACAGCAGGCTCGGGCTGGTCAGCAATGCGCGGCCGATCGCGATGCGTTGTCTTTCCCCGCCGGACAGGCCGGACGGGTCTTTACGGTCCATCAATTGCCGCAGCCCCAGCCACACGATCACCTGCTCCAGTTCGACCTTGCGTTGCGACGGCGCGATGCGTCGCCAGCCGTATTCCAGATTGCGCCGTACCGACAGGTGCGGGAACAGGCCGGCTTCCTGGAACACATACCCCAGCGCGCGCCGGCTGGTGGCAAGGAATCTTGTGCCGTCCTGCCACACCTCATCGTTCACCTTGAGCAGCCCATCTGCCGGACGTTCCAGTCCGGCGATGCAGCGCAACAGCGTGGTCTTGCCGCAACCGGAAGGACCGAACAGGGCGGAGATACCGCGCGCGGGCAATTGCATGTCCACGTCCAGCGCAAAACCGGGGAAGGCCAGCTTGAAACGGGCGCGGATCAATTGCGCCGTCCGGTCGGGTTCAGGGTATACAGCAACAGCAACACGACGAATGAAAATAACAGCATCGCCGCCGACAGCCAGTGCGCCTGGGCATATTCCAGAGCCTCGACGTGATCGTAGATCTGCACCGACACCACCCTTGTCTGGTCGGGGATGTTGCCGCCTATCATCAACACCACGCCGAATTCGCCCACGGTATGCGCAAAACCCAATACCGTGGCAGTCAGCAAGCCGGGTCGGGCCAGCGGCAGGACCACACTGAAAAAGCGGTCCGGCGCCGATGCGCGCAAGGTCGCGGCGGTCTCGAGCATGCGTTCGGGTATCGTCGCAAAGACGTTTTGCAGCGGTTGCACCACGAACGGCAGAGAGTAGACCACCGAGCCGACCACCAATCCGGCAAAGGTGAACGGCAGCAGACCCAAACCCAGCGACTGTGTGAGCTGCCCGAACGGACCGTGCGGCCCCATCGCGACCAGCAGGTAAAAACCGATCACCGTGGGCGGCAACACGATGGGCAACGCCACCACCGCGCCCACCGCGCCCTTCCATATACTATCGGTGCGCGCCAGCCACCAGGCGATGGGCGCACCGATCAGCAACAATATGAGAGTCGTCAGCGTCGCCAGCTTGCAGGTGAGCCAGATCGCCGTTATGTCGCCGGGCATGAATGCGGCATCCATCGTGTTATTTCCCCTCTTCCGGCAATGAGAACCCTGACTGCGACATGATGGCGCTCGCTTCCCTGCCCGACATGAAACGCGCGAATTCCTGAGCCAGCGCATTGCCGGCGGCGCGTCTGGTGATGACGAAACCCTGCAACAATGGCTGATGCAGCCGGTCGGGGATCAACGCATGACTTCCCTGCTTCGCCAGTTCGGGGCTGAGTGCCAGCGACAACGCGATGATGCCGACTTGCGCGTTGCCGCTTTGCACGAATTGGGCTGTCTGCGCGATGTTCTCGCCATATACCAGCTTGCGTTCCACTTTGTCCCACACGCCTGCCGCGTTGAGCGCCTCTTGCGCGCGCTTGCCATAGGGCGCGTGCCGGGGATCGGCGATGGCGATACTGCGTATGGCGGGATCGGTCAGATCGGCGAGCGTCATCTGTGCGGTTTGCGGCGCGGAACTCCACAGCACGATGCGTCCGACCCCGTAGACTTGGGGGGCCGAAGCACTCAGGCCATCCTCATATAGACTGCGCGGGTATGCGATGTCGGCGGAAAAGTAGATATCGTAGGGCGCGCCCTGGCGGATCTGCGTGCTGAATTTTCCCGATGAACCATAGACGGTTTGTATGCGTGCCCCGGGATGTGCGTTCATGAACAGCGCGACGATGTCGTCCATCGCGAAGCGCAGATCGGCAGCCGCCGCGATGGTGATCGATTGTTCCGCGCGCGCTGTCCGACCCGCGGTGAACAGGAAAACAAATAACAACGTGACGGCTGCTAGCCTGCTGACTGCGGACATCTCGATTTTTCATACTCCTGCCCGTATCAGGGCGAATTGTGCAACTCCGGCAAACAAGTCCGGCGCAATACCCGCCGCCGCTACCATCAACTATAAATCAGACTGGCCTGTGCCATATCGTCATTATCGCATCGGCGCTTTGCCGACTTTCATCCGCATAGCTGACCCGGTGTTCAATCAGGGTCGAGCAGCCCCGTGCATTCAGGTAAAATGCGC
Source organism: Burkholderiales bacterium (assembly GCA_038203435.1). Lineage (GTDB taxonomy): Bacteria > Pseudomonadota > Gammaproteobacteria > Burkholderiales > Gallionellaceae > Gallionella. The sequence continues at coordinate 17,978 of JBBRDZ010000018.1, read as the reverse complement.
GACTTGCCGAGCCCGAGATCAACATGACCGCACGTTTACGCGAAATCCCCTACAACTACACTTCGTTCTCCGACCGCGAGATTGTGCTGCGCATACTCGGTAACGAGGCCTGGAACATCATCAACACGCTGCGCGAAGAACGCCGCACCGGACGTTCCGCACAGATGCTATACGAGGTATTGGGCGACATCTGGGTGGTTTCGCGCAATCCTTACCTGCAGGATGACCTGCTCGGCAATCGCAAACGTCGTGCTGCGCTGGTCGGTGCACTACATCATCGCCTGGATGCGATCGACGCTCGCCGTCAGAATAATGAAAGCGTAAAGCGTTTGCTGGAGCTGGCACGCTCGGCGGTAGACCAATTCTCGAACGAATTCGAGCTAACCCTGCAATTGCGAAAACGCGCGCTGCGCGAGTTGAGCCGCATCACCCGGCGCGACAACATCCAGTTCGACGGACTGGCGCGCGTCTCCCATGTCACCGATGCGACCGACTGGCGCGTGGAATATCCGTTCGTGGTGTTGAATCCCGATACCGAGGAGGAGATCGCCTCACTGGTTCGCGCTTGCATCGCGCTGAAACTGACCATCATCCCGCGCGGTGGCGGCACCGGCTACACCGGCGGAGCCGTGCCACTGGACAAGTATTCCGCGGTGATCAACACCGAAAAGCTCGAGACACTGTCGACGGTCGAACACCGGGTGCTGCCCGGCCTGAGCGAACCGTATGCGACCATCCATTGCGGCGCCGGGGTAGTCACACGGCGCGTGATGGAGGCTGCGGACAACAGCGGACTGGTGTTCGCGGTGGACCCGACCTCGGCGGACGCATCATGCATCGGCGGCAACGTGGCAATGAATGCCGGCGGCAAGAAGGCCGTGCTGTGGGGCACCGCGCTCGACAACCTGGCATCGTGGCGCATGGTCACGCCGGACGGATTGTGGATGGACATTGAGCGGCTGCATCACAACCTTGGCAAGATCCATGATGTGGAAAACGCGACTTTCCGCATTAGCCGCTTCGAGGCGGATGGCAAGACCGTACACGGCTCGCCGGAGATCCTGGTCATCCCCGGCAGCGCCTTCCGCAAGACCGGTCTGGGCAAAGATGTCACCGACAAATTCCTGTCCGGACTGCCCGGCATCCAGAAGGAAGGCTGCGACGGCATCATCACCTCGGCGCGCTTCATCCTGCACCGCGCGCACCGGCACACGCGTACCGTGTGCCTGGAATTCTTCGGCCAGGTGCGCGAGGCGGTGCCGGCGATCGTCGAGATCAAATCCTATATGGATGCGCATCCCGCTGCGTTGCTGGCGGGGCTGGAACATCTCGACGAGCGCTATCTCAAGGCGGTCGGCTATGCCACCAAATCGAAACGTGGCACGCGTCCGAAGATGGTGTTGGTCGCCGATGTGGTCAGCGATGATGCGGACGCCGCAGCGAGGGCCGCATCGGAGATCGTGCGTTTGGCCAACCTGCGCAGCGGTGAAGGCTTCATCGCGGTGTCCGCCGAGGCTCGCAAGGTGTTCTGGCTGGATCGCGCGCGCACCGCGGCGATCGCCAAGCACACCAACGCGTTCAAGATCAACGAGGATGTGGTGATCCCGCTACCGCGCATGGGCGATTATTGCGACGGCATAGATCGCATCAACATCGAACTATCCCTGCACAACAAACTCAAACTGCTGGACGCGCTGGACGAATTCTTCGCCGGTGAGTTGCCGCTGTATTACCAGGATGACAAGCAACTCGGCGATGCCGAATTGCTCGGCAATCGCGTGCACGAAGCCACGCAGATACTGGCTGACGTGCGCAAGCGCTGGCAATGGTTGCGGGATAATCTGGACGCCCCGTTGTCGGCATGCCCTTTCGCACCCGCAGAAGCGCATGACGCCTGTTCCGTGTTCGACTCGGTCCAGCGCCACCAACTGCGCGCCTCTTGGAAACTGGAGATACGCGAGCCGTTGCGCCAGATATTTTCCGGCAGCACCTATCAGTTGATACTCGACCAGTGCAACGTCTTGCACCAGCGCGTGCTGAAAAGCCGCGTGTTCATCGCGCTGCATATGCATGCCGGGGACGGCAATGTGCATACCAACATCCCGGTGAACTCGGACAACTACGAGATGCTGCAGCAGGCCAATGCCGCCGTCGAGCGCATCATGCGTTTGGCAAAAGACCTGGGCGGGGTTATCTCCGGCGAACACGGCATCGGCATCACCAAGTTCGATTTTCTTGAGGCGGATGAGATCACCGCGTTCACTGACTACAAGTTGCGGGTGGATCCGCAAGGCCACTTCAACAAAGGCAAACTGCTGACCGGCGGCAATCTGGAGCGCGCCTATACGCCCAGCTTCAACCTGATGGAACTGGAAAGTCTGATCCTGGAAAAAAGCGAACTTGGCGAGATCTCCGATTCGATCAAAGACTGTTTGCGCTGCGGCAAGTGCAAACCGGTATGCGCTACCCATGTGCCGCGCGCCAATCTGCTCTACTCGCCGCGCAACAAGATACTCGCCACTTCGCTGCTGGTCGAAGCATTCCTGTACGAAGAACAGACCCGGCGCGGCATCTCGATCCGGCACTTCGATGAATTCAGTGATGTCGCCGACCATTGCACGGTGTGCCACAAATGCCTGAATCCCTGTCCGGTCGACATCGATTTCGGCGATGTGTCGATCGCGATGCGCAACTTCCTGCGCAAGCAGGGCAAGAAACAGTTCAACCCGGTCACGACGATGTCGATGCTGTTCCTCAACGCCACCGATCCGGCCACCATCAAGCTGATGCGCAAGGTAATGATCGCGTGGGGATACACGGCACAGCGCATCGCCTATCAAGTTGCCAAACGTTTGGGATTACTGAAGGCTCAGGTCAAGCATCCACCCGCAACGGTCGGCGGTGCATCCGTGAAAGCGCAGGTGATCCACTTCATCAACAAGCCGATGCCGGGCAATCTGCCAAAGAAGACCTCGCGCGCACTGCTCGACATCGAGGACAACAGCGTCGTGCCCATCATCCGCAACCCGCACAAATTGAATGAAGACAGCGAAGCGGTGTTCTACTTTCCCGGTTGCGGTTCGGAACGCCTGTTCGGCCAGGTGGGACTGGCGACACAGGCGATGCTGTACGAGACCGGTGCGATCACGGTGTTGCCGCCGGGCTATCTGTGCTGCGGCTATCCGCAGAATGCTTCCGGACAAGCCGACAAGGCCAACCAGATCACCACAGACAACCGGGTTCTGTTCCATCGTGTCGCGAATACGCTGAACTACCTCGACATCAAGACGGTGATCGTGTCGTGCGGCACCTGCATGGACCAGCTGCAGAAATACCAGTTCGACAAGATCTTCCCCGGCTGCCGCCTGCTCGACATCCACGAGTACCTGCTGGAAAAGAATGTGAAACTGCAGGGTGTGGAAGGTGTGCGCTACATGTATCACGACCCCTGTCACTCGCCGATGAAAACCTATCAGCCGCTCAAGGTGGTGAATGAATTGATGGGCACCGGTGTGACACTCAACGAGCGCTGCTGTGGAGAATCGGGTACTTTCGGCGTGGCCCTGCCTCAGATCGCGACCCAGGTACGCTTCCGCAAGGAGGAAGAGATGCGCAAGGGAGCCGGTGCATTGCGCACTGACGGATTTACCGGCGAAGTGAAGATACTGACGTCGTGCCCGTCCTGCCAGCAGGGTCTGTCGCGCTACAACGACGACAGCGGCACGACTGCCGACTACATCGTGGTCGAAATGGCCAAGCACCTGCTCGGCAAGGACTGGTTGCCGGACTATGTCGCCAAGGCGAATAACGGCGGTATCGAGCGTGTGTTATTGTAAAAATCACTTGTTCCCTGCACCGTTGAATGGTGAATCATGAACAGTCAAACCGTATGTGAGCTGTGCGATCAGCCCGGCGGCAGCCTGCTCTGGCAGGATGAAAGCTGCCGGGTAGTGTTGGTTGCGGATGCCGACTATCCCGGCTTTTGTCGTGTGATCTGGAAGCAGCACGTCAAGGAGATGACCGATCTAACCGAGGCAGAACGGCTCCACCTGATGGCGACAGTATTCGCCGTCGAACAGGCGATACGCGACACACTGCATCCCGACAAGATCAATCTCGCCAGCCTGGGCAACATGACGCCGCATCTGCATTGGCATGTCATTCCGCGCCACCGCCACGACAGACATTTCCCGCAACCGGTCTGGAGTGCGGTGCAACGTGCCGGAACCGTCGCGCCGCCGCCCGGCTGGCAAGCGCTGCTCCGGCAAAGCGTGTGCGCCAGACTGGAGTCCGCGTCGTGCTGACCCTGTCACTCGAGCCGACCGACGATCGCGCCGACCCGATCTTCAGAGATGCCGGAAGTTGCACACAATGGTTGAAACAACTGCAGCTGACCAACCTCCATCTTGCACACAGCCTGCTGCTCACTCAGATCGACGAACTCAACCGTTACGCGATGCGCGACCAGGAGCGCCTGGACACGCTGGAGGTGCTGCGCGACACGGTCCACTACGTGCAGGCTGAGTACGCCAGGAAACTCATCGCCCAACCGTTGCCGCTGGATGAACATCAACTGAATATCTTCTTTGCCATCGTGCAGCTGTGGCAGGCGATGAAGATCGGCTATCAGCGCTGCCTGCAGGCCGGCCTGTCGGGAGACCGGCAAATCGGCAAACATGGCGCATTGCTGTGCCAGCGCAGCTTGCTGTATAGCGGCTTGGCGATTTTCGAGCATTTGCGCTCCGGCTATGAGTTCGACGCGAAATTATGGCATCAGCTGCACAGCTTGTATGCTTTTGTCGAAACGCAGAATCTGCAGCTCAAGGAGGTTCCCGACCCATTGAATGTCAGCCTGACGCGCAGCAGCTGCCACGACAGCTATATCAAAACCCTGCTGACCAGTTATGCGCGTCCCGCGGAACTGGGTCGCGCGCAACTGCTGCAACTGGATGCCTGGCTGACGGAGTGGAGCAAACAGGTCCCGATCGCGCACAGCTACACCATCAGCAAGGGCGATGCCCAGCCGCTGGCACTCGACCTGGACAGCAGCAGCGGGCTGCAGCCGGTGAAACTGGTCGTGCACAGCGACAGTATGCGCTACCTGGATCTGGTTCCGCTCAGCAAATTGATGCGGGTCAAGACCATATTGCTGCAACAGGGACGTTCTCCCGTACCGGCAGAACTCGACAAACACTGCGACGCCAAGGAATGCATAGAATTGCTCATTTTCCTGCATCAGTGCTGGTGCGAGGACAATTACACGCGGTTCAGTGTGCGCAAACCCGGTTCACGGCAGCTGCCGTTGTGCTGCAAACCGGAAACCATATACGCCGTGCTGTCCGGCCAGTCCTTCCGGCAGGGTATGCATACACCGGCCACCAACATCGCGAAAAAGCAGCTCGAGGCATTTGGCCAGGTGCTGCAGAATGCCCCGGCCTTATCACCCGGCAAAGCCGGGTTGACTATGGAAACATGGCAGCTTGAAAACGAAAGCATCCTGGGCGCGAAGCTGACCCGTGTCGATACCAAGGGAGAACGATTGAGCCACAATCAGCTTGTCTTGCTGAATGCGGGTGAATCGGAAAATCTCTCGCTGGCGACCACGACCTGGGTCAATGTGACACGTACCCGACAGTTGCGTATCGGCGTGCGCTATCTGCCCGGCCTGCCCGTTGCGATCGGTCTGCACAGCGATGATCCGGACATGGCAGCGACGGAGCGGTCGGCCCCGGGCTTCTTGTTGCCGGCGGTCCCGGCGTTAAAGTCCCCTGCCAGCCTGATCATTCCGCGCCACTGGTTCAAACCGGGGCGCTTGATCGATATCCAGCATCACAATGCGGAAAAGCAAAAAGCCAGCCTGGGCTTCAGCGTGGAGCATGGCATAGACTACGAGCGTGTCAGCTTTACGCTAGTGCAGTGACCGCTTGACCGGAAACACCAGCGAGAAGGTGCTGCCCCGGCCTTCTTCACTCGATATCTCCAGCTTGGCCTGGTGGCGCATTGCGATATGCTTGACGATGGCAAGACCCAGTCCGGTACCCCCTGTTTCGCGTGAACGGCTGCGATCCACCCGGTAGAAACGTTCGGTGAGACGCGGTATATGCTGCGCGGCGATGCCGATTCCGCTGTCTTGCACCGAGAATACCGCCTGGTTACCGCGTTCGAACCAGCGGAACTCGATGGTGCCGCCTTCCGGCGTGTAACGGATGGCATTGCTCAGCAGGTTGCCGAATGCGCTGTGCAATTCATCGCGGTTGCCGAGCAGCCTGGCCGTGCTGCTTATCTCCATATGCACCGGATGGCGCTCACCGCTCAGCAACTTGCCGTCCTGATAGACCTCGCTGAGCAGGCCCTCGATATCCACCGGCTCTTCGCGCAACGGGCTTTGTTCGTTTTCCAGCCGCGACAGCGTCAATAGGTCCGCCACCAGATTGTCCATGCGCCGGGTTTGTTCGGCCATCAGGTGCAGCGCGCGGCGGGCGCTGTCCTGGTTGAGATCCGGCATATCCTCGAGGTTTTCGACGAAGCCGCTCAACACCGTCAGCGGCGTGCGCAATTCATGCGATACATTGGCGACGAAGTCGCGGCGCATCGCTTCGATCTGCCGGAACTGGGTGATGTCGCGGCTGATCAACAGCCGTTTGTTACCGCCGTAGGGTATCAGCTTGATGGATAACACCATGTCGTCATGGCGCGCCGGAACCATGATCAGCGGTTGGTTGAAATTCGATTCATGCAGATATTCGATGAATTCCGGCTGGCGCACCAGATAGGTGATGTCCTGCATGATGTCGTGTTCGGCATCCAGGTAGAAATGTTGCTGTGCCAGCGGGTTGAACCATTCGAGGCGATTCTGTTCGTTCAGGATCGCCACCCCTTCGGGCAGTGCGGAAGTGGCCTGTTCGATGTGCTGCAATTCGTCCGCCAGATCCTGCTTGGTCTGGTTATGCTGCTTGACCATCTTGTACAGCCGCGAAAAAACATCGTCCCAGATACCGCCCGCTTCGGGCATCGTTTCGATGCGTGCATCAGCCAGCCAGCGGCCAAGCTTGAACAATTGCAACGCGCGGTACGCCATGACGGCCAGCAGTACGACCAGCATGAACGATAGCGCAACAGTGGATGAGAATATCCCCCATAACAGCAATGCGGCCGATGCACTGAGAACGACCGGAAAGCTAACTCGAAACCAGAAGTCTTGCAAAATGAATTCCCTTGATCAAGCGACGGACAGGACTGCTGAAACATCAACGATAGCTCCGGCAAACGAACCGCAAACCGGTCTGCGCAGTACACGACCATCGTCTATCAACAACCATTGCCGGGCAACTGGCCGCAATGATACTGCAGCCAGGCATCAGGCTTTAAACTATCGAAAACCGGTAACCGCTGCCGCGCACGGTTTGTATCACATTGTCCATCTCGACCGGTTCCAGTGCGGCCCGCAGGCGGCGGATATGCACGTCCACGGTACGCTCTTCGACGAATACCTGTGTACCCCATACCTGGTCCAGCAATTGCGTGCGACTATACACGCGCTCGGCGTGCGTCATGAAAAAATGCAGCAGGCGAAACTCGGTCGGGCCCAGCTCGATGCCCTTGCCTTTCGCGCTTACCCGATGCGTGGACGGCGACAACTCAAGCCCGCCGGTCGCGACCGTTTCATCCGGCATGCCCGGAATATGTCGGCGCAACACGGCACGGATGCGCGCCATCAATTCGCGTGGCGAAAACGGCTTGGTGATGTAATCGTCGGCACCGGACTCCAGTCCCAGTATCTTGTCTCGTTCGTCTCCACGCGCGGTCAGCATGATGATCGGGATGTCTTTGGTACGCACATCCGCGCGGAACTGTTTCGCAAGTATCACCCCGCTGGTGTTCGGCAGCATCCAATCCAGCAAGATCAGGTCGGGCAACGTGCCGCGTATCTGCTCCCATGCGCTATCGGCATCATCGGCCCGCAACGCGTGAAAGCCCGCCTGCATCACATTGAATGCCAACAACTCCTGTATCGCAGGCTCGTCTTCCACGATAAATATCTTTGCGCTCATCACCCAGCTCCCGCCACTAATCCAATGGTTGCAAGGATATGAAGGATGTGTGACAGGTTGATGACAGCGACCACAGCCACGCCAGGCCTAGCTGTGCACGGCGCGATGACGGCGCATCACGTTGGGCAACAGCGAACCGGCCAACATCCCCGCGATGCTGAACATCAGTCCGATCAGTTGCGGCGGCCAATAGCTGTCCTGGCCGAATTTTTCCATTAACAACCATGTGCTGATTCCCAATGCGATAGACAGGAGTGCCCCTTGATTGTTGGCACGCTTCCAGTACAAACCGAACGCCAGTGGCACGAAAGCGCCAACCAGCGTAACTTTGTAGGCATCCTCCACCATATGGAAGATGCTCGATTGCGAATTCAGCGCGAACCACAGCACCAGACAGCCGAACGTCAACACGATGATACGCATGGTGCGCAACATCTGCCGGTCACTCATGTTTTTGAGCGCGATATGCTTGAGGATATTCTCGGTGAACATCACCGAGGGTGCCAGCAACGTGGCCGAGGCGGTACTCATGATGGCCGACAACAAAGCGCCGAAGAACAGCACTTTGGCGATCTTCGGGGTGTAATTCAGTATCAGTGTGGGCAGCACCATCTGCGAATCGTTTGCTATCAGGTCACCGAAGAACTTGGGGTCGATCAATGTCGCGGAATAGGCAAGGAACATCGGCACAAAAGCAAAAGCGAAGTACAACACCCCCCCCAGCACCGTGCCGCGCACCGCGATCTTTTCGGTCTTGGCCGAAGTCATGCGCTGAAACACATCCTGCTGGGGAATGGAACCCAGCATCATGGTCAGCAGCGCACCCAGGAACGGTATCCACACTTCGATGCCACCGCTGGGTAACAACTGCAACTTGCCGGCAGCCTGCGCATGACTGACCACGTGGGCGACTCCACCCGCTTGACCGCTGACCAACACGGCGATCAGCAACAGCCCGGCCATGATCACCGTCATCTGCACGAAATCGAGCAGCGCGACCGACCACATCCCGCCGAACATGGTGTAGGCCAGCACGATAGCCACGCCGATGAACATGCCTTCCTGCTGGGAGATCGCGCTGTTGCTCACCACGTTGAATACCAGTCCGAGCGCCGTCACCTGCGCCGCCACCCAGCCCAGATAAGAGACCATGATGCACACCGTCATGATCAATTCCACCGAGCGGTTGAAGCGGTTGCGGTAATAATCGCCCAGGGTGAGCAGATTCATGCGGTACAGCAGTGGCGCAAAAAATATCCCGGCGATGATCAGGCACAGGCTGGCGCCGAACGGATCGGCAACCACGCCCCCGAGTCCTTCCTGGACAAACACGGCTGAAGTGCCCAGCACCGTTTCCGCGCCGAACCAGGTGGCGAACACCGTTGCGGTCACGACCGGCATGGGCAGATTGCGTCCGGCCACCACAAAATCCCTGGAAGTGTGCACGCGCATCGAGGCGTATACACCTATGCCCAGGGACAACACCAGATAAAGTATGACGAACCCGATCAACATCGATGTGCCCCCGCTTAGTTCACAATGCGGCGGATTTTAGCAGTCCTGAACAAATTCCGGACAAACAAAAAGCCACCGAAAAGGTGGCCTTTTGAATTTACCGTCCGGCAATTACAGTTCTTTGGCGTGGGCTGCCAAATATTTGGCCACCCCTTCCGTGGAAGCGCCCATCCCTGCCTTGCCTTTGCTCCAGCCTGCCGGGCACACTTCGCCGTGTTCTTCGGTGAATTGCAAGGCATCCACCATGCGCAGCATCTCGTCGATGTTGCGGCCCAGCGGCAAATCGTTCACCACCTGGTGGCGCACCACGCCGGCCCGGTCGATCAGGAACGAGCCGCGGTAAGCCACACCACCCTCGGCTTCCACGTCATACGCCTTGCAGATCTCGTGCTTGATGTCGGCCACCAGCGGATAGCGCACCTGACCGATACCGCCGTTGTTCACCGGCGTGTTCTTCCAGGCGAAGTGGGAGAATTGCGAGTCGATGGACACGCCGATGATTTCCACATTGCGCTTCTTGAATTCATCCAGCCGGTGATCGAAAGCGATCAGTTCGGAAGGGCAGACGAAAGTGAAGTCCAGCGGGTAGAAGAATATGACCGCGTATTTTCCGGAGATATGCTTTTTCAGATTGAAGTTTTCGTTGAATTCGTTGTTGCCCATCACGGCGACAGCATTGAAATCCGGGGCGGCTTTGCCGACGAGTACAGCCATGTATTTCTCCTTCGGGGTTAATTATTTTTTGGGGCGCGCAATGTAGGCTTTTGCCATGGCTGCGTCAACCATCCACTGTGTGTGGGCATAACCGCCTTGACGGGTCTGCGGCAACGCGCCGCACAACGCCTAGTGAGTTTGTGCTTTCAGCTTGCTGCCGATCCCGATCACCAAGTGCACGCCGATCGCGCAGGCGATATACAGCATCGCGACGGAAACGTAGGAAACATAGTACTGCGCCACACGCGATGCGTATTCGAGCGCGCCCATCTCCGCGTAACGACCCGAAAACAGATAGAAGGTCGCATTGGAAAAAACGAAAGCGAAACTACTGGCTGCCCATGCGGCCGGCAGCAACCCGATCAGAACCTTGCCTTGCATGCTGTTGCGTGCCGCGAACCAGCGACCGACCCACCATAAACTACCATAGGTCGGTATCAGAAACCAATATGCGGTGGTCATGCACCAATCGCTGACACCCTGCACTGAAGTCGCGTAAAAATCGATCGCCCCCGCCTCCGCGATCAGCACGATAAATGCCGCTGCGGAGACACGCGAAAACCCGGCAAGGTACAGTCCGCCGAGGAAGAACACCGCATACGACGCATCGGGCAGCGAAATCGCCGAACCGAAGTGGTTGAATCGGGTCGCCGCCATCAGCAAGGCAAGTGATGCGAAAATCGCGATGGTTCTGGTTGGTATGTTACTCATGAAATCTCCCGGGTTGTGCTCGGCTATAAGAGTACGACAGTACTTGAAGCCGAATAAAAAGCAAAGGCGGCCGCGCCGCCCTCGCCGTCGTTTTGTGTATTCTACTGCTGGTATTGCAATCCGACAAACAGCGTGCGGCCCAGACTGTTGTAACCGTGCGCCAGCATGTAATCCCGGTTGAACAAATTATCCACGCGCGCGGTCAGTTCGAAATGTTCATCCATCGCATAGTTCGCGGTCAGATTGGCCAAATCATACGCCGCGAGCGTGACGCGCGCGAAGGTGTTGATATCGACATCGGTGCGCGCGCCGCTGTGCTGCCACTCGCCACCCAGTTTCAATTTATCCAGTTTCCGTGAGATGCCTACATTGGAGAAATTCCTGGCTCGACGCAACAAAGGCTGGCCGGTGTTGGCATCGCGCGGATCCTGCCGGGTGGCTGCAAGTCTCGCTTCCGTATCGCCAAACACACCGGTATAGACCAACTCCATGCCATCGTTGCGTGCCGCGTCGAGATTGGTCATGGTTGAGGCAGGATCGGTCGTGATGACGATCAAGTCACGGATGCGATTGTCGAAATAGACCGCGTCAAGATGCTGACCATCTCCGGCAAAATGCAGCCCCAGCTCACTATCCCGCGAGCGTTCCGGTTTCAAGGCTGGATTGCCTTGATATGAATAGCTCACTCCACCGAAGGTACCGTAATCAACAAACGGGTAATACAAGTCATTCAGCGTCGGCGCCTTGTAAGCCGTCGCGGTACTTGCGGTGACACGCCATGCGCCAGAAATTTCGTAGCCATAGCCGAGCAGCCAGGTATTGGCCGCGCCCGAATCCGCATATTGGTCCCGCCTGAGGTTGACCTGCACCTGCTGCGCATCGAAGTTGCCGGTATAGCCGGCGTACAGGCTGTCGTCAGTGCGCCGGGTGCGGGTGTAAAGTGTACTGCTGACCACCTGCTGCTTCAGTTTCTCCAGCCCGACGATTAGCGAATCATGTTCACCGACACTCAAGGTGTTCTGCCACGAAAACTGATCGCTGCTGGTCTTGAATTGCGCACCCATCGCCACATCCGGCAAACCGTTCAAAAAGTTCTGGCTATCATCGATGCCTCGTGACAACTGGATTTTGCTTTTCCAGGACTCGTTGAAACTGTTTTCCGATGCCAGCGCCAACTTGCGGATCCGGGCTTTGCTGCTGTTGATATCCGTGCTGGATCCATAGGGATTGTCAGTCTGATTGTCACCGCTGCTGTTGAACAGCGAAGCCGACAGGTTCTGCGAGTCCGCCCAGTCATAGCGCAGATTCGCCGACACGCTGGTATTTTCGTAGCCGTCCTGGTCCGGGTTCACCGTTGACACCAGGTCGGGTTTGACCGCTGAGAAACCATCGGTGCTGTATTTCGACACCTGCACGTTATAAGTGGTATTCGCCGACTCACCTCCGTAACCTGCGGATGATCGCCGCGTGTTGTGAGTGCCCGCGCCCCCGCTGATATTGAAAGCGGGTACCCCTTTGCCGCGTTTAGTAAATATCTGGATCACCCCGCCGATGGCATCCGAGCCATACAGACTACTGACGTTACCGCGTACCACTTCGATGTGGTCGATCTGGTCCAGCATCAATTGATCGACCTGGGTAGTGCCGGCTGTTGCGGAATTGATGCGCACGCCATCCAGCAATACCAGCACGTGGCTGGAATTGCTGCCGCGCAGGAACAGGCTGCTCTGTTTGCCGACACCACCGCCCTGGTATATCTCCACTCCGGCGACTTGTTTCAGCAATGAGGCCACATCGGCAGCACCGGAATTGCGGATATCCTGCGCAGTCAACACGCTGGTATCGGCGATGGCTTTGTCCAGCGGCTGGGATATTCGCGCGGGCGTCACGATAGTCAATTCCATCGGTGTTTCGGCATAGACCGTAAAAGGAAGTGCGGTCGCACTGAATAGTGCGACCATGATAAGCTTTCGTTTCATTATTTATTTCCCGAGTTAAGTTCCAAGCGTCCCCGTTGGAACGTTAAAAATTCAGGAAATGTTGCGAGTGAGGCTAATTATTGAAAGGCCATTGCACAACGTAGCGAGCGAAGTTGAGGCAAGGCAAAAAATAGTGAGTAACCGGAATGTACATGTAGTACATGAGGATTTCGAATTATTTTTTAACGCCGCATCAACGAGCAATAACCAATGACTTAGTTGGCGTAACTTTCCAACTTAGCCAGATGGCTAGTTGTTCATCAGTAGTTGTGTGGTGGTCTTTCCGATGCGCCACCCGCTGCATCTCCTGTACCGCTGCTTTCAGGCCGGTATCCGGGCTCACGAGTCCTGATTTGCCGCCTTCCCATAAGATCCCCTGAGGGATTGCTCACAGTGGCATACCGACAAATCCACACTCGCTTACCGTTGCGGGGGCAGCTCAGGCATGGGGAACCAACGGTTCCTGCACCTGCTTCCCGTTTAACCCGTCTGACAACAGACGAGCACCTCAAAGCAGTGCGGACTTTATCACAAAGTAACTGCATCAAGGCTGAACAAGAATTTCCGTCAGCCTACAAATTGCTTGCATAACTCAGCCTTAGCGTTTGACTTATCAGCACTTTTCAATCTATAGTCGACTCATGGAAAACGAATTGGACGCGCTGGAAGGCAAACTTGCCCAGCTGATCAAGGTCAGCGGCAAGTTGCGTGCGGAAAATCAAGAGTTGCGGCAAGAGTTAGCACACGCTCTAAGCAGCAATCGTCTGTACAGCGACAAGGTGGATATGGCCAAAGCCCGTCTGGAAAAATTACTGACAACCCTTCCCGACGATCCAACATGAGCAGCCCCGGCAAAACACTGGAAGTCAAGATACTCGATCGCGAGTTGCGCATCGCGTGCCCCGAGGAAGAACGCGGCGAATTACTGGATGCGGTGGCTTATCTGGACAAGCGCATGCGCGAGATCCGCGATGCGGGAAAGATCGCCAGCGTGGAACGGATCGCGCTGATGGCCGCGCTGAACATCACTCACGAGTTGCTCGGCATGAAAGTCGGACGCGGCATTGACCTGTCAGACTTTAAGCGTAGAATGGACGCCATGCAGGCAGCAATTGACGAGGCTTTGGCCGATCAAGATACGCTGTTTTGATAAGAATTCTGACCACCTGACTTATAGAACAACCAGCCAATCCACCAAGCCAGCAAAACACGGTTACCAAGTGGTTGGTTATATCCCGGCAGAAGACGCCGGGCAAGTCGTTGGTTATAGTTTGTCCCCTGCAGTGTTCGACAGGCCTATAATTCTTTGAACCAATAAGCTTTGCTTAAGGCCGCATCCTTTAATGTTACTGTTGTGCGCGTCCCATGCGGATGTACCTGATGTGACTTGGAAGCGGCCCTCTTGAACCCAGGTTCAAGATGCTGGGTCAACGGCACAGGCGGGGGGCTTTATTCCAGTGCGACCCTGATGATATCGGGTCGCATTTTATTTTTCGGAAGTGAACTATGCGCTACTGGTTGATGAAATCTGAACCGTCAGATTGCAGCATCGATGACCTTGCCGCACTGCCCGATCAGTCCGTCGCGTGGTATGGCGTGCGCAACTATCAGGCGCGCAATTTCATGCGCGACCAGATGAAAGTCGGCGACGGCGTGCTGTTCTATCATTCCAATTGCAAAGCGCCCGGCATCTCCGGTATCGCCAGGGTCGGCAGCACCGCCTATCCCGATGCCACGCAATTCAACAAGAAAAGCAAGTATTTCGATGCCAAAGCCACACCGGAACAGCCGCGCTGGTTCAACGTCGATGTGCAATTGGTCAAAAAAATCGCACTGATCTCCATCGATGAGTTGCGGCAGCACCCGGAACTTGAACGCTTGCGCACGCTGCAGCGCGGCAATCGGCTTTCCATCACACCGGTCGATCCTGCCGAGTGGAAATTCATCCTGAAGCACCTGGTACACGACTGACATGGAATGGATCGCCGCATACCTGGCGCTCGGTGCCGTCGCCGGTTACCTGGCCGGCATGTTCGGCATCGGCGGCGGGATCATCATCATGCCGGTGCTGATGATGTTGTTCGACGCGCAACATTTTCCCGTCCAGCATCTGCTGCATCTTGCGCTGGGCACCTCGATGGCGGCCATCCTGTTCACCTCCTTGTCCAGCCTGCGCAAGCATCATCAACACGGCGCGGTCAACTGGCGGGTGGTGCGCAACATCACGCCCGGCATCCTGCTGGGCACCGGCATAGGTGCCGAGTTCGCTACCAGCATCTCGCCGCACTATCTGGGGATATTCTTCGCGTTTTTCGTGTATTTCGTGGCGGGACAGATACTGATCGATGTTCGTCCGCACGCCAGTCGCCAGTTGCCCGGCGCGTTTGGCATGACACTGACCGGTATATTCACCGGCTGGCTGAGCAGCATGGTATCCATCGGCGGGGGCAGCGTCGTCGTCCCGTTCCTGGTCTGGTGCAATGTATCGCTCAGGCATGCGATCGGCACTTCCGCCGCCATCGGTTTCCCGGTCGCGGTCGGCGGCACGATCGGCTATATCGCCACCGGCATGGACATAGCGCTGCTACCACCCTATAGCCTCGGCTTTGTGTATCTGCCCGCCCTGCTCTGGGTCGCACTGGCCAGCGTCATCACCGCGCCACTCGGGGCGAAAGCCACGCATCACATGAAGATGTCGCTGTTGCGCAAGTTGTTCGCATTGCTGTTGCTGGTGCTGGCGACCAAACTGTTGTTCAAGGTGCTGGCTTGAACGGCAATGCAAGCCAACCGCTCTGTAACGATCGCAGCTTATTGACAATAAGCCGATTAAAGCTGTATAAACTATCCGACGTCCAGGTGTTTATTTTGAACGTTCTCAAGCGTAATTTTCTACAACTTTGCGGGGGGTTTACATGAAAAAGCTTATAACGATTTTATCCATGATTGCAGCGATACCCACTCTGGCGATGGCCGCGGACAACGTCGGCGGTTGCGGCGTGGGCTCAATGATATTCAAAGGGCAGAAAGGCATCGCTCCACAGATATTGGCGATCACCACCAACGGCACCTTGGGCAACCAGACCTTTGGCATCACGAGCGGAACGCTGGGTTGCACGCAAGATGGCATGGTCACTTCGAACATGAAGACAGCCTTGTTCATCGACAGCAACAAGGACCAGCTGGCGCGCGACATGTCAGTCGGTAGCGGCGAAACCCTGGCTTCACTTTCACACTTGCTCGGGATTGAAG
Source organism: Burkholderiales bacterium (assembly GCA_038203435.1). Classification (GTDB taxonomy): domain Bacteria; phylum Pseudomonadota; class Gammaproteobacteria; order Burkholderiales; family Gallionellaceae; genus Gallionella. The sequence goes on along the minus strand of JBBRDZ010000018.1, from coordinate 1,759 downwards.
CCAAAGACCAGACTGCCTTCAACCACCTGACCAAGGACAATGTGGCACGCATCTTCACCAATGAGAACGTTGCGACCGACCAGGTGGTCGCTTCATTGCGCGAGGTGCTGGCATCCGACGCGACACTGTCACACTATCAGGCCGCTCTGTAACAGCAACGCGGCCCATCCATACCCAGTGGTCATTGCCACTGGGTTTTTTCTTACCTGAAATACCCTAGAAATGTCACCTGCGCGGCAACTACGCCTGATCTGCCTGCCAGTCTTACTGCTGCTCCTGTACCAGGCTTCCGCGTTCTGCGCTGTGGATAGCGACTATCTGGCCGAACTGGATGGGAAAGCCAGATTGCTCCGGCTAGCGGAGCGGCCGGAGTGGATAAAACTGCTGCACTACGTTCCCAACCTGATCGCGCCGGGCGTCCATGGTCTTGTCGACAGCACGCAGTTCTACAATGCGCCCGATGGGAAACGCGATCCACAAGCGGAGCTGGAAGCCACGCTCGCCAGCTTTTATTCCGATATCGAAGAAAGCAACGAACAACAGAATCCGCAATGCCTGTTTATCGCGCGATACACCTGGCTTAAGCAGCAGCTTGCCTTCGACCCGCAACGATTACCGCAGCACGAATGCAAACGCTACCAACAGTGGCACGCCACACTCAACCCGAGCGGGCTGACCGTGATCTTTGCCTCGGCATACCTTAACAGTCCGTCGTCGATGTACGGCCACCCGCTGATCAGGGTGGACGCAAAGGACCAGGACGAGCATACGCGGTTGCTTGCCTATGCGATTACCTTTGCGGCGAACACCGATGAAACCAACGGCCTTGCATTCGCAGTGAACGGGCTGTTCGGCGGATACCCCGGGATATTTTCTATCATGCCTTACTACCTCAAGGTGCGCGAATACAGCGATCTGGAAAATCGCGATCTGTGGGAATATCAGCTGAACCTTGCTCCCGAAGAGGTCGACCGGGTTTTGATGCACGCTTGGGAACTCGGCTCCGTGTATTTTCAATATTATTTCTTTGACGAGAACTGTGCTTATCACCTGCTCGGCTTGTTGCAGGTCGCCAGACCCGAACTGGACCTCACCAGCAAATTCCGCTGGTGGGCCATCCCCTCGGATGCCGTGCGCGAGATTGCCAGTCAGTCAGGCATCGTGAAAACTGTCGTCTATCGACCCGCCAGCGCCACAGTATCGAGGTTCAGGCTGAGCGGCTTGAAAACTGCGGAACTCGGGCTGGTCAAAAAACTGAGTGCCGGGGAAATCACTGTAGCTGATCCGACGCTGCAGGCACTGCCGGAAGATCGTGCCGCAGCGGTGTTGGAGACCAGCCAGGAATACATCAACTATCGGCGTGCGATCGGCCAAAATGATGTGTCCGAGCCGGCCAGACTTGCGCGCGAAGTGTTCACCGCGCGCAGCCGTCTGGACATTGTGGGGCAGGAAACCGCAGTTCCAACGCCGAAGGTCCGCCCGGACCATGGACACGACTCGTCGCGAGCGACACTGGGCGCGGGGCGACGCGACGGGGAAGATTTTCAGGAACTGACCGCACGCGCCACCTATCACGACATCATGGATAGCGATGGCGGCTATGCACGCGGCGCACAGATCGAGTTTTTCAGCTTGAGATTGCGCCATTATCAATTCGCTCCGGCGCGTGCCGAGCAGTTCACACCGGTCGATATCCTGTCGCTTACGCCCCGCGACGAATTCTTTCAATCCATGTCCTGGAAGATTTCAGCCGGGTGGC
>JBBRDZ010000017.1:0-24252 GCA_038203435.1 Burkholderiales bacterium | reverse complement strand
AGATCAGCGCTGCGATATCCGGCTTGCAATAATTCCAGTGTGGCGTTCAGCAGGAAAACATGGTCGTCGAGGTAGGCATTCAGGTGCGCTTTGCCATCTTTGTAAGTTGCCAGCAGTTTTCCGTCGCGCCATAAAGTGCCGCGTATAAAATCCATCGCACGCTGAGCTGAATCGAGCCAGTCGGGCCTTTCGAACACCCGCGCGGCACGTGCCATGCCGGCAATCATCAGGCCGTTCCAGGCAGCGAGTATCTTTTCGTCGCGTCCCGGTCGAACGCGTTGCGCACGCGCGGCGAACAATTTTTTCTGCGCGCTTTCCAATAACGCTTCGGCCCGCTCGATCGATAGTTCGAGCTGCTGTGCGATCTCGGATAGCGGCGCAGTGACACGCAGGTTCCATGCATGGTTCTCGAAATTGGCCGGTCGGTCCAGGCCGTAGTAGGGCTCGACCAGCGCATACTCGTCGTCGCTCAATAACGCGAGTATCTCGTCGCGTTGCCACACGTAGAATTTTCCTTCTTCATGCTCGGAGTCAGCATCCAGCGAAGAGTAATAGCCACCCTCCGGCGATTGCATCTCGCGTATCACCCAGGCTGCGGTCTGCTCGACGATGCCCGCGAAAATCGGATCGCCGCTGCTTTGCCATGCGTCGCAATACAGGGGAAGCAGGAGGCCGTTGTCATACAGCATCTTCTCGAAATGCGGGATGTCCCAGTGCTCATCCACGCTGTAGCGGCAGAAACCGCCGCCGAGCTGGTCATACAGTCCGCCGTGCGCCATCTGCCGCAATGTGAACAGCACGAAGTTTTGCGCTTGCCGGTCGCCGGTCGCGTGGCTGCGACGTAACAGCAGATCAAGCTCGGCGGGATGCAGGAATTTCGGCGCGCCGCCAAAACCGCCATGCACCTTGTCGAAATGCTGCATGTGCTGCTGCACCGCCAGTGGCAGCGGACTGTCGTTCAGTGCCGCCACAGTGCCGACCGGTCCGGGCTGGTTCTCGGCGAGCGCCGCGATCAGCTGCTCACCCTGTTCGGTCAGTTCCGCGCGATTCTCGCGGTAAACCTGTGCCACGCGTACCAGTAGCTCGGGAAAGGCCGGCAGGTTGTAACGCGCCTGCTTGGGAAAATAAGTGCCGCCGAAGAACGGCGTGCCGTCCGGGCTGAGGAACATCGTCAGCGGCCAGCCGCCGTTGCGTTGCGTCAGCAGATGATGCGCGGTCTGGTAGACCTGGTCGAGATCGGGACGCTCTTCGCGATCCACCTTGATGTTGATGAAATGTTCGTTCATCACCGCGGCGACGTTGATGTCTTCGAACGATTCGTGCGCCATCACATGGCACCAGTGGCAGGCCGAATAACCGATCGACAGTAATATGGGTTTGTCCTGATCGCGGGCGAGCTGCAACGATTCTGGATTCCACGCATGCCAGTCCACCGGGTTGTCCGCGTGCTGTTGCAGGTATGGGCTGGTTTCCTGTGCTAGTAGATTGGTCATATCGTCAGTGTAGCAAGTGTTTCAATTCCTGCATCACGTTGAGCATGATGTGCTGCTGGGCTTCGGCAACAGGATGAAGATTGTCAGCCTGGAATTGATCCGGCTTGACGCCTTCCAACAGGAACGGCAGTAGCAGGATGCCGTGTTTCTTCGCGAGGCTTGTATATACATCGGCAAATTGTCCGGTGTAATCCGGTCCGTAATTCGGTGGCAGCTTCATGCCGAGCAACAACACTTTGGCGCCTGCACCAAGCGACTTTTTGATGATGTAGTCCAAGTTGGCGTCCATGTCCCTGATCGAAGTGCCGCGCAAGCCATCGTTTGCGCCCAGTTCGACGACCACGATCTTCGGTTTGAATTGCTTCAATGCCTTTACGATGCGCTGTTTCCCACCGGCGGTGGTCTCCCCGCTGATGCTGGCATTCACGACGCTGAAGCCGGATTTTGTGCGCTGCAATTCCTGTTGCAACAAATAGACCCAACTTTTGTCTATGGCGAGGCCATAACCGGCTGATAGACTGTCGCCGAACACCATGATGTTGTTTGCGGCTTGGGCATAGCTGGGCAGCAGGCAATAGGCGCAGAATAAAATGATCGATGTGCTAAGTGTTGAAATTTTTTTCCGTTCGTCCTGAGCCTGTCGAAGGATTGAACGGCGCGCAGAACTGATTGGATGGAAACTATAAAGACATTCATGTTTCGACAAGCTCAACACGAACGGCCTTATAGTTAATTTGGTCCGAACCAATGAATAAAAGGAAACGAGAGAATTCATGGCAGTGATTGTGCAGGCAGTTAATCTAACAAAGCAAGTTTTGAGCGGCGACCAACCGCTGACCATATTGCATGAAGCAAGTTTCTCGGTCGAGGCGGGTGACAGCCTCGCGATCCTCGGCGCATCGGGTTCCGGCAAGTCCACACTGCTCGGCCTGCTGGCCGGGCTGGACTCACCGACCAGCGGCACGGTGTACCTCGATGGCACGGATATCTTCTCCTTCGACGAAGACGGCCGCGCGCGCCTGCGCGGACGCCTGGCGGGTTTCGTGTTCCAGTCGTTCCAGTTGCTGCCAGCGTTGACCGCGCTGGAGAACGTGATGCTGCCGCTGGAACTGCACGGCGCAACCGATGCAAAACAACGCGCAACCGAAACCCTGCGTCGTGTCGGCCTGGAACAACGCATGCATCATGTCCCCAAACATCTCTCCGGCGGCGAACAGCAGCGCGTCGCGATCGCGCGCGCCTTCGTGGTCCAGCCCAAGATATTGTTCGCCGACGAACCCACCGGCAACCTTGATGCCGCCACCGGCAGCCAAATCATCGAACTGATGCTGGAACTGAACCGCGCGCAGGGCACCACGCTGATCCTCGTCACCCACGACGAAGTGCTGGCGCAGCGTTGCGGCAGGCAGCTGCATCTGGCTGATGGGAGGGTACTGGACCGTCATTCCGGCGCAGGCCGGAATCCAGATAGTCAAACAAATCCCGGCGCAGTCGGACAAACCCAAGCAGCCTCTTTGATTACCCCCGCTGGATTCCGGCCTGCGCCGGAATGACGGGACTCATAGAGAAGGCAAAATGAATAAGCGACCTTGCGTCTATCTGCTTGCAAGTGGACGTAATGGCACGTTGTATGTTGGTGTTACGTCCAATCTGGTTAAACGAGTGTGGGAGCATAAGAATCACGTAGTTGATGGCTTCACCAAGAAATATGGTGTTGATCAGCTTGTCTGGTACGAGGTTCATGAGACGATGGAGTCTGCCATCCAGCGGGAAAAAGCAATCAAGGAATGGCAGCGCGACTGGAAGCTGAAGTTGATAGAGCAAATGAATCCGGATTGGGTAGACCTTTATGATTCGGTGTGCTGAGATTTTTTCGTCATTCCGAAGTAGGCCGGAATCCAGTAATCCGTCACACCGCCCCGGCCTACGCCGGGGTGACGACCAGGCCGGTGTCCAGCGAGGTTAAACAAATATGCTTTGTCCGGCTGCGCCGGGATTATTGAATTAACTGGATACCGGCCTACGCCGGTATGACGGGTGGGTGATGTAATGATGATTGATGTAATGATGATTGATGTCTATTAAAGAAAACAGGGAGAGGGCTCATGATCGGATTGGTATATTTGGTATTTTTTGCGGTGTACCTGCTGGTGTCGATCGTGGCGGTGCGGGGCGCAATCGACTATGCGCGCAAGAACGGCAAGAGTGCGAAACGTTGGGGATGGGGTGCGGCATTCGTGATGTACAGCCTCGTTTTCTGGGACTGGATACCGACGGTGGCGGTGCATCAATACTATTGCGCCAAGGATGCAGGCTTCTGGGTCTATAAAACCTTGGATCAGTGGAAGGCGGAGAATCCGGGAGTGATGGAGGGGTTGGTGGAGGATAAAAATACCCGCGTCAAATTTGTCGATGATTCGGTAAACCACACTCTCATCAAAGTAGTAAATCAGCGATTCAATTGGCTCACGATACGAAATCGCGATGTAATTCCAGTGTTACCAATCGGATGAGAAGAGCAGCAACTTGTGGACATCAAAAGTAATTCCATCATCGCCCGCCAAGTAGGCTTTGGTAGTCATGACGAAAAATGGGGCGGATTGAAATTTTGGTTGAATGTCGGCGGTTGTTCTAGTCGAAGTTCTGATATGACCAATTTTGGAAATGTTGTAAGTCAATTTAAGGGAACAGAAAAATGAGTCCCTTTCATGATTTGTTTCAACAAACACAACTCGACGAAGCCACCTTAGTTTCATAGTGAATAGAAAATGAACCTCCTTCGCCTTTCCCTCAACCTGCTTCGTCGCGATTGGCGCGCCGGGGAATGACGCGTGCTGTTGATCGCGCTCGTGCTGGCGGTGGGCAGATATATTGGTGGATGCGCTGCGCTTATCCACCCTACGGCTACTGCATTTTCTGGGAAAGGGAGCGGTGGTTTTGTAGGGTGGATAAGCGCAGCGCATCCACCAACCTATTCATGAAAAAGGAAGCAGCGTGAGCAACTATCGCAGGGCTTACTTCCCCGGCGCCATCTACTTTTTTACGGTCGTCACTCTCAATCGAGTTCCGGTTTTCACCAATGAGGACCGCGTCGAAGTGCTAAGGCAGGCATTCCGCAAGGTGAAGGCAACTAGCCCGTTCGAGATCGATGCGATGGTTATCCTTCCCGAGCACATGCACTGCATCTGGCGCATGCCGGAAGGCGATGCCGATTATTCCTCGCGCTGGCGTGAGATCAAGAAGGCCGCTTCGCGCCAGATCAGCACCGCAACCAATGCGCGCAACGAACGCTTGGTGTGGCAGCGCAGATTCTGGGAACATGCAATTCGCGATGAGGAGGATTGGCGCAGGCATGTGGATTACATCCATTACAATCCGGTGAAGCATGGATTGGCGAGTCGTCCCGGCGAATGGGCATGGTCGTCGTTCAGCAATGCGATGGAAAAAGGGTGGTATGAGGAATCTTGGGGTGATCGCGAACCGGCAACCATTGTTGGGATGGATTGCGAATGAAGAATGGCCTATGCATAAATGGTGGATGCGCTGCGCTTATCCACCCTACGTGATTGTGAACAGAAAATGTGCCTCCTCTGAAGAATGGCCTATGCGTAAATGGTGGATGCGCTGCACTTATCCACCCTACATGATTGTGAATAGAAAATGAACCTCCTTCGCCTCTCCCTCAATCTTCTGCGCCGCGACTGGCGCGCCGGGGAGTGGCGTGTGCTGCTGATCGCGCTGGTGCTGGCGGTGGGCAGCATTTCTACCGTCGGCTTGTTCGCCGATCGCGTGCGGCTGGCATTGCAACAGGAAGCGACCAGCCTGATCGGCGCGGATTTGCGCATCTCATCTACTCGCCCCTTGCCGCAAGAATATCGCGATGCCGCGTTGCAGCGCGGACTGCGCGTGATCGGGTCGGATGCGTTTCCCAGCATGGTGGCGGGCAAGAGCGAGAATCTTTTGGCAGACATCATGTCGGTGGAGCAGGGCTATCCCTTGCGTGGCAAGATCATCATCGACGATGGCGCAGAGCATGTCTTCAGGAACGATAACAGCGCCATTCCCGCGCGCGGCACGTTATGGGCGGACCCGCGCCTGATGCAGCGCATGGGTTTGCAACTGGGAGACGAGGTGGGCGTCGGTGCGCTGCATCTGCGCGTGGCGGCGCGGGTGGTGCGTTTCGTCGATCAGTCGGTCGGCTTTGCCAGTTTTGCACCGCGCGTGATCCTCAATGCCGCCGACCTGCCCGCCAGTGGACTGGTGCAGGAGGGCAGTCGTATTGGATATCGATTGATGATCGCGGGCGATGCGCAACAGGTCGCCGATCTGCGTACTTGGCTGAGCAGCCGGCTGACTTTCGGCGAGAAGCTGGAGGATGTGCGCGACGCACGCCCGGAGATACGCAGTGCGCTGGAACGTGCCGAACATTTCCTCGGCTTGGCCGCGCTCACTGCCGTGGTGCTGGCGGGTGTGGCGCTCGCGCTGGCGTCGCGGCACTTCATCTCGCGCCACCTGGATAGCTGCGCGATGATGCGCTGCCTGGGCGCGGATCAGAATCAGGTGCTGCGCATCTTTTTGTACCAGTTCCTGTTGCTCGGTTTCGGCGCGGTGTTGCTGGGTGAATTGCTCGGCTATGCTTCCCAAGCGATATTGGTGGATTCCATCCCTTCGATGCGTGTCGCCGCCTTGCCATCACCCGGCTGGACGCCGATATGGCAAGCCGCAGCAAGCGGCATGGCCTTGTTGCTGGGCTTCGCATTCCTGCCGCTGTGGCAATTGAAAAGAGTGTCGCCGTTGCGCGTGATACGCCGTGAACTGGGCGTGCCTCAATCAGGCGCATGGTTGTTATATGCCTCCGGCGGTGCGGTGCTGTGCGGATTGTTTCTGTGGCAGGCCGGTTCGCTCAAGCTCGGCTTCACCGTGCTGGGCGGATTGGCGGCGGGCATGCTGATATTTGGCTTGCTGGCTTGGTTCGTCGTGCGTGCCTTAGCCAGCATGCCGGACACAATAAATCCGTTCGTCCTGAGCTTGTCGAAGGGTGAACGAATTGCTGCCGGATCAGGGAGGGCTTCGACAGGCTCAGCCCGAACGGATTATAGGTATAGTCAAATACGTCACGCCTTCTCCAACCTGGCGCGGCATGCGCGCAGCAATGCTGTTCAGGTCGTTGCGTTGAGCCTCGGCGGCATGGCCTTGCTGCTGCTCACCTTCGTGCGCGCCGACCTGATGGACAGTTGGCGTTCGCGATTGCCGCCGGATGCGCCGAATCGCTTCATCGTCAACATCCAGCCCGACCAGCGCGCTGCGGTGCAGGATTTTTTCAAACTACAAAAATTATCCGTACCGGAATTATTCCCGATGGTGCGCGGCCGCTTGGTCGAGATCAACGGGCGCGAGATCAGCGGCGATGATTATCCTGATCCGCGTGCGCGCGGGCTGGCGGAACGCGAGACCAATCTGTCCTGGCTGGATCATGTGCCGGAAGGAAACGAGTTGTTGGAAGGGACTTGGTTCCTGCGGAAGGGTGATGCCGAAGGCATCGGACACCCACCGGCGTCCCCCTTGCGGGGAAAACGGACGCTTGGAGAGCTGTCGGTGGAGGATGGTATCGCCAAGACGCTGGGTATACACATGGGTGACACGTTGACCTACGATGTGGCAGGCAGTCGCTTCAGCGCCAAGGTGACGAGTCTGCGCAAGGTGGAATGGGATTCGATGCAGGTGAATTTTTTCGTGATCGCCGCACCCGGCATGCTGGACGATTTTCCGGCCAGTTACATCACCAGTTTCTACCTGCCGCCGGAGCAATCGCAGGCCATGAACAAGCTGGTCAACACCTTTCCCAACCTGCTGTTGATCGACGTCGAGGCGATGATCGAGCAGGTGCGCCACATCATGGACCAAATCTCGCAGACCATGAGCGCGGTGTTTTTGTTCACGCTGCTGAGCGGGGTGGCGGTGCTGTATGCGGCGCTGCTCGCGACCCAGGACGAGCGCACCCATGAGGCCGCGATCCTGCGCACGCTGGGTGCGGACAGCCGCTATCTGCGGAAACTGCACCTGAGCGAATTTGCCGTGCTGGGATTGTTGAGCGGCCTGTTTTCTGCTGCGGGGGCGGTGCTGCTGGGCTGGGCGATGGCGCGCTATGTCCTGAAGATCCCGTACCACACCGATATCACCATCTGGCTGAGCGGCGCACTGGGCGGAATGGCGGTGGTGATATTGGCCGGTTGGCTGGGCACGCGACGTTTGACGAAGTTGCCGCCGCTGGCGATATTGCGCGAATGATTTTGTCGTGAAGGAGGAAATTGTAATGATCAAGTTTGCATGCTTGTTGGGTCTGGCCTTCGTTGCGCTGCTTTCCGGTTGCAGCAGCGAAACGGCCAAACGTACCACTTATGAAACGCTGCAGAACGTCCGCGAGCAGGAATGCCTTAAGAATCCGTCTGCATCGAACTGCGGCAAGAGGGACAGTTACGAGGACTATGAACGCCAGCGCAAGACGCTGGAACAGCCCGAATGAAAAATCCGGCACCTACTGCTGAACTGATCGCGCGCCGCAAAGCTATACCGGACGCCATGGTTCGTTGTACACCTTGCCACAGCTTGGAGATATCAGGCATCAACCCGTGGATAAACAGCCAACTTCCTGCCATATAGTGTTGAGTGTGGCAGCGCATTGGTGATAGAATACGCGCCGCTTCAGGATAGTTCGTTTTGAATTGTCCGGGCAAATTTCCCGTTCGCACAAGTTGGGGTGCTCATGGAGTCCTGTGAGTCAAGCTAGCGAGCGGTAGTCAATAACCCTTACGATTGGAGTAATCATGGCTGTAACTATGCGTCAAATGCTGGAGGCTGGTGTGCATTTCGGACACCAGACACGTTTCTGGAACCCCAAGATGGCACCGTTCATCTTCGGTCATCGCAACAAGATCCACATCATCAACCTGGAAAAGACCGTCTCCATGTTCGCCGAGGCGGAGAACTTCGTGCGCAAGCTGTCCGCGAAGAAAGGTACCGTGCTGTTTGTTGCAACCAAGCGCCAAGCGCGCGACATCCTTCAGGAAGAAGCTGTGCGCGCGGATTCGCCGTTCGTGAACCACCGCTGGCTGGGCGGCATGCTGACCAACTACAAGACCGTGCAGGAATCCATCAAGCGTCTGCGCGAGCTGGAACAGATGACTGCCGACGGCGCGAATGAGAAAGTCTCCAAGAAAGAAGCGCTGATGATGAAGCGCGAACTGGAAAAGCTGGACCGCAGCCTGGGCGGCATCAAGGATATGAAAGGCCTGCCTGCAGCGCTGTTCGTGATCGATGTCGGCTACCAGAAGGGTGCCATCGTTGAAGCGCAAAAGCTGGGCATTCCCGTGATCGGCATCGTGGATACCAACAATTCGCCGCTGGGCGTGGATTACATCATCCCCGGCAACGACGACTCCACCCAGGCGATCCGCCTGTACGCCCGTGCCATCGCCGACGCAGTGCTGGAAGGCCGCGCGCAGGCGATGAACGAACTGGTCGAGCAGGTTGCCGAGCAAGCAGCAGAACCCGTCGCCGAACAAGCTTCCTGATCTCAAGCCGGGCGCAATCAAGGGGCGCGAGCCCCTTTTTTTGTAATCAATTTTTATGAGCGAACACCATGTATGATAACCTCAGAAGCAAAATCGTAACCCAGGGCGTGCAACGTTCGCCCAACCGCGCCAGGCAGCGTGCGGTGGGGTTCGGTGACAAGGATTTCGACAAGCCCATCGTCGGCGTGGCCAACGCGCACAGCACCATCACGCCGTGCAACATGGGCATCGGCGCACTGGCCGCGCGTGCCGAAGCCGCGCTGAAAAAGGCCGGCGCGATGCCGCAGATGTTCGGCACCATCACCATCTCGGACGGCATCTCGATGGGTACCGAAGGCATGAAGTTCTCGCTGGTGTCGCGCGAGGTGATCGCCGATTCCATCGAGACTGTGTGCAACGGCCAGAGCATGGATGGGGTACTGGCGATCGGCGGCTGCGACAAGAACATCCCGGGCGCGATGATCGCGCTCGCGCGTCTGAACATCCCGGCGATCTTCGTCTACGGCGGCACCATCAAGCCGGGTCATTACAAGGGTCGCGACCTGACCATCGTCAGTTCGTTCGAGGCGGTTGGCCAGTATTCTGCAAACAAGATCGATGAAATAGAGTTGATGGAGATCGAGCGCCACGCCTGTCCCGGCGCGGGTTCCTGCGGTGGCATGTATACCGCGAACACCATGTCTTCAGCGGTCGAGGCGATGGGCTTGAGCCTGATGTATTCGTCGACGATGTCGGCCGAGGATCTGGAAAAGGAAGAGAGCACCGCCAAGTCTGCCGAGGTGCTGGTGAACGCGATCCGCAAACAGATTCTGCCGCGCCAGTTGCTGACGCGCAAGGCGTTCCAGAACGCGATCGCGGTGGTCATGGCAGTGGGCGGTTCCACCAATGCGGTATTGCACCTGATGGCGATCGCGCATGCGGCGCAGGTGACGCTGACTATCGATGACTTCGAAATCATCCGCGCGCGGGTGCCGGTGCTGTGCGACCTGAAGCCGTCCGGACAATATGTCGCGACCGATCTGCACCAGGCCGGCGGTATCCCGCAGGTGATGAAGATATTGCTGGCGAACGGCGCATTGCATGGCGGCGAAATGACCATCACCGGGCAGACCATCGCGGAAGTATTAAAGGATGTGCCGGATGAACCGCGCAAGGATCAGAATGTGATCCGCCCGTGGAACGACCCCATCTATGCGCAGGGCCATCTGGCGATCCTGAAGGGCAACCTCGCCGAGGAAGGCGCGGTGGCCAAGATCACCGGCATCAAGCTGGCCAAGATCACCGGGCCGGCACGCGTGTTCGAATCCGAAGAAACGTGCATGGAAGCCATCCTCGCGCGCAAGATCCATGCGGGCGATGTGGTGATCATCCGCTACGAGGGGCCGAAAGGTGGCCCGGGCATGCGCGAGATGTTGTCGCCGACCTCGGCCCTCATCGGCGAGGGCCTGGGCGATTCGGTCGGGCTGATCACCGATGGCCGCTTCTCCGGCGGAACCTACGGCATGGTGGTCGGGCATGTCGCACCGGAAGCGGCGGTGGGCGGCACCATCGCGCTGGTCAACGAGGGCGACTCGGTGACCATCGATGCCGAGCAGCGCCTGTTGCAACTGAATGTGAACGAAGCGGAGCTGGCGCGTCGCCGCGCTGCATGGAAAGCACCCGAGCCGCGTTATACGCGCGGGGTAATGGCGAAATACGCCAAACTGGTGTCACCGGCCAGCAGGGGTGCCGTGACCGATTAGGATTTTTTAGAATATTTTATATGGAGCGGAAGATGTCAGAAATTACTGCAAGTATGGTCAAGGAATTGCGCGAGATGACAGGTCTCGGCATGATGGAATGCAAACGCGCGCTGGTCGAGTCGAACGGAGACTTGAAGGCGGCCGAGGAGCAGATGCGCATCAAGAGCGGTGCCAAGGCCAGCAAAGCGGCCAGTCGCGTGACTGCCGAGGGCGTGGTCAGCACCTATATCTCGAATGACGGCAAGACCGGTGCGCTGGTCGAAGTGAACTGCGAGACCGACTTCGTCGCGAAGAATGATGACTTTGTCGCATTCGCGAAGAATGCCGCCGAGACCGTTGCGAAGAGCAATCCGGCCGATATCGATGCGCTGTCCGGCATGTCGCTGGTGAATGGTTCGGGCACGGTTGAAGAGATCCGCAAGGCGCTGGTGATGAAGTTGGGCGAAAACGTCAGCATCCGCCGTTTGGTACGTTACGCGACTTCCACCGGCAAGCTGGCCAACTATCTGCACGGCAGCAAGATCGGCGTACTGTTGGAATTCACCGGCGGCGACGAGGCATTGGGGCGCGATATCTCCATGCACATCGCGGCCAGCAAGCCGAAATCGATCGACGCCTCCGGGGTGAATCCGGCAGACATCGAAACCGAACGCCGCATCGCGATCGAGAAGGCCCGCGAAGGCGGCAAGCCGGAAGCGATGCTGGAAAAGATCGCCGATGGCACGGTGCAGAAATTCCTCAAGGAAGTCACGCTGCTCGGCCAGGTATTCGTCAAGGCCGAGGATGGCAAGCAGACCATCGAACAATTGCTGAAGAGCAAGGGCGCTACGGTGAATGCATTCCAGATGTTCGTGGTGGGCGAGGGCATCGAGAAAAAGGTCGAGGATTACGCGGCTGAAGTCGCCGCTGCCGCCGCAGCCGCACTGGGCTGATCGACATGAGCGCCCCCGCCTATAAACGTATCCTGCTCAAACTCAGCGGCGAAGCCCTGATGGGCGACGACAGCTACGGCATCAACCGCGAAGTGATCGAGCGCATCGTCGCCGAGATCGCCGAAGTGGTCGAGCTGGGTGTGCAGGTGGCGATCGTGATCGGCGGCGGCAACATCTTTCGCGGCGTGGCACCGGCCGCTGCCGGCATGGACCGCGCCACCGCCGATTACATGGGCATGCTGGCCACGGTGATGAATTCGATGGCGCTGCAGGATGCGATGACGCGCGCGGGGCTGGATTGCCGCGTGCAATCGGCGTTGAACCTGGAGCAGGTCGCCGAGCCGTTCATACGCGGCAAGGCATTGCGCTATCTGGAAGACGGCAAGGTGGTTATCTTTGCCGCGGGTATCGGCAGTCCGTTCTTCACCACCGACACCGCCGCCGCGTTGCGCGGCGTGGAGATGTCCGCCGAGGTGGTGATCAAGGCGACCAAGGTGGACGGCGTCTACACCGCCGATCCCAAGAAAGATCCCGATGCGATCCGCTACCAGAGTCTGAGCTTTGACGAGGCGATCAGCAAGAACCTCAAGATCATGGATGCGACGGCATTGACGCTGTGCCGCGACCAGAAATTGCCGATCATCGTGTTCAGTATCTTCAAGCCCGGCGCACTGAAGCGCGTGGTGATGGGCGAAGGCGAGGGGACTCTGGTTCGCGTTGATTAGGGTATGTGCAGATAGACTCAGGAGAAGCCGTGATTGCTGACATCAAGAAAATGACCGAACAAAAAATGCAAAAGTCGCTGGATGCATTGAAGGCAGACTTGGGCAAGGTGCGCACCGGACGCGCACATACCGGTTTGCTGGATCATGTGACGGTTGAATACTACGGTAATCCGACGCTGATCACCCAGGTCGCCAACGTCACACTGGTCGACGCGCGCACCATCGGCGTGCAGCCCTGGGAAAAGAACATGGTCGGTCCGGTCGAGCGCGCCATCCGCGATGCCGATCTGGGTTTGAAACCGGCCACCAACGGCGACCTGATACGCGTACCGATGCCGATGCTGACCGAGGAGCGCCGTCGCGACCTGATCAAGGTGATCAAGTCGGAAGGCGAGACCGCCAAGGTGGCGGTGCGCAATATCCGCCGCGATGCCAACAACACCCTCAAGGAAGCGCTCAAGAACAAGGAGATCGCGGAAGACGAGGAACGCCGCACCCAGGACGAGATACAAAAGCTGACCGATCGTTTCGTTGCCGAAATCGACAAGGCGCTGGTTGCCAAGGAAGCCGATCTGATGGCCGTCTGATTCCAAGCCCACTTCATTGGCGATACTGCGTTGGCTTCCTCTCTCACTCCTAATCTTGTAAATCACAATGCCAGCGTCGTTCGTTTGTCGCCGCCTTGTCTCGCCTTCGAAGTGAACTTGGAATAATAGTGCATTGAAATAATGGCCACTCTCCCGCCCAGTTCCACCCTCATCATCCCGGACGCTGCCCGCATCCCGCGGCATATCGCCATCATCATGGATGGCAACGGGCGCTGGGCCAAACAGCGCTTCATGCCCCGTGTGGCGGGGCACCAGCGCGGCGTGGAGACGTTGCGCGAGATCGTCAAAGCCTGCCGCGATCTGGGCGTGGGCTATCTGACCGTGTTCGCATTCAGCAGCGAGAACTGGCGGCGTCCGGCCGATGAAGTTTCCTATCTGATGTCCCTGTTCCTGAAGATGCTGGAACGCGAAGTCAGCAAATTGCATCAGAACGATATCCGTCTGAAGATCATCGGCGATCGCAGCCGCTTCGATGAACAACTCAAGTCGACCATGCGCGAAGCCGAACAGCTGACCGCCAACAATTCCGCGCTGACCCTGACCGTCGCGGCAAACTATGGCGGTCGCTGGGATGTGATGCAGGCGGTGCAGAATATGCTCAGGGAACATCCGCACCTCGCGCAAACCTTCACCGAACAGGATCTGCAGCCGTATCTGTCGATGAGCGACGCGCCCGAGCCTGATCTGTTCATACGCACCGGCGGCGAGCAGCGCATCAGCAACTTCCTGCTGTGGCAACTGGCCTACACCGAATTGTATTTTACCGACACCTTGTGGCCGGCCTTCGACCGCACCGAGCTGGATCGGGCGATCGCTTCGTACCAGCAGCGCGAACGGCGTTTTGGGCGGACCAGCGAACAATTGAACGTGCAGCAGCCAGAGGGAACTGCGAATGCTTAAGTCTCGGGTGATCACTGCGCTGATCTTGCTGCTGGTGTTGCTGTCCGCGTTGTTCGCCTTGCCCGACGGTGGATGGGCTGCGCTGGTGACGTTGCTGGTGTTGCAGGGTGCTGCGGAATGGTCAAGATTGGCCAGGTTCAGCCGCCGCGCGGCGAACCTCTTCTGGGGGTCGACGCTGGCGATCATGTTGGGCTTGATCTGGTTCGACGCCAACTATGCACCGGAACAGTCGTTCTACACGCATGTGTCGGTGTACATGTTTTCGCTGGTGTTGTGGCTGGCGGTCGTCCCGGTCTGGCTGATGGCCGGCTGGCGGATCGAGCGGCCAGCTTCCGACACGTTAGCGGCGAAGTCGGCAAATCGCGGGAGGAAGCAGGGGGACGGCATTCCCGCCCCGGATGCTTCGCAACGCCGTGTCATGCCGTCCATGCTGATGGCACTGGTCGGTTGGGCGGTGCTGGTACCGACCGGTTTGGCGATGATCGATCTGCGCCAGGGCCATCCCTGGTGGTTGCTCGGCTTGATGAGCCTGGTGTGGGTGGCGGACATCGCCGCCTATTTCACCGGGCGCAAGTTCGGCAAGCACAAACTTGCGCCCAGCATCAGTCCCGGCAAGACCTGGGAAGGCGTGGCCGGCGCGATGCTCGGGGTATCCGTATGCGTGATGCTGGCCTGGAGCTTCAGCCCCTATTCAGCGCATTACGCTTTCCTGCCGGGCATGCTGATCGCGTCGTGGTGCTGGGTCGGCCTGGCGGTCATCGGCGACCTGTTCGAATCGGCGATCAAGCGCCAGGCTGGAGTCAAGGATAGCGGCACGTTGCTGCCCGGCCACGGCGGATTGCTGGATCGCATCGACGCACTGACCTCGACCCTGCCGATCGCGGCGCTGGCGCTGTTGTTGCAGCATATCGGCTGAACGGCATGCAACCACCGCAGCAGATGCAGCACATCACCATATTGGGTTCCACCGGCAGTATCGGCACCAGCACGCTGGACGTGGTGGCGCGCCATCCCGACCGTTACACCATCGTCGCGTTGACGGCGAACAGCCGGGCCGACCTGCTGTTCGAGCAATGCTTGCGCTTCAAGCCGCGTTACGCGGTGATGCTGGATGACACTGCCGCCGCGCAGTTGCGCCAGCGCGCGCGTGCAGCGGGACTGGCCACCGAGATATTGAGCGGGATCGCCGCACTGGAACAGGTTGCGGTGTTGCCGGAAGTGGATGCGGTGATGGCGGCCATCGTCGGTGCGGCGGGTTTGCGCCCGACGCTGGCGGCGGCGCGCGCCGGCAAGAAGATCCTGCTGGCGAACAAGGAGACGCTGGTGATGGCGGGCAATGTGTTCATGGATGCGGTGCGCGCCAGCGGTTCGGTGCTGCTGCCGATCGACAGCGAACACAATGCGATCTTCCAGGCGTTGCCGCGCGGTTACGACGGCGATCTCGCCGCCAGCGGCGTGCGCCGCATCCTGCTGACCGCATCGGGCGGCCCGTTCCGCGACACACCGCTGGACGAATTGCATGACGTCACACCGGAACAGGCCTGCGCGCATCCGAATTGGGTGATGGGGCGCAAGATCTCGGTGGATTCGGCAAGCATGATGAACAAGGGACTGGAAGTGATCGAGGCACACTGGTTGTTCAACGCGGGTGCCGATGACATCCAGGTGGTGATCCATCCGCAGAGCGTGATCCATTCGCTGGTCGAGTATGTGGATGGCTCGGTGCTGGCGCAGCTCGGCAATCCGGACATGCGCACCCCGATCGCCTATGGGCTGGCCTATCCGCAGCGCATCGATGCCGGCGTGGCACCGCTGGATCTGTTCAAGGTGGCGACACTGGATTTCGTCGCCCCGGATTTCGCGCGTTTCCCCTGCCTGACTTTGGCCTATCGGGCGCTGCGCGAGGCGGGCACCGCGCCCGCGATACTGAATGCCGCGAACGAGATTGCGGTGGCGGCTTTTCTCGACGGGCAGATATCCTTCCTGTCTATCCCGCATGTGATCGAGGCGGTGCTGGATGAATTATCCGTCACGGCGGTTGTCTGTCTGGATGACGTACTTGGCGCGGATGCCGAAGCGCGCCGCGCCGCGCAACAACATATCAGGAAGATGGCCAGATGATCACTTTGCTCGCGTTTGTAGGCGCAATAGCGCTGTTGGTGGTGTTCCATGAATTCGGACACTATTGGGTGGCGCGCCGTTGCGGTGTAAAGGTGGTGCGCTTCTCGCTGGGTTTCGGCAATGTGATCTACCGCAAACGTTTCGCCGGCAACGATACCGAGTGGGTGGTCTCGGCGATTCCGCTGGGCGGCTATGTGAAGATGATGGACGAACGCGAAGAAGCAGTCGCGCCGGAAGATCTGCCCTATGCGTTCAACCGCAAGCCGGTGCTGCAGCGCATGGCGATCGTGGTGGCCGGGCCGCTGGCGAATTTTCTGCTCGCCATCGTGCTGTACTGGGCATTGTTCATCCACGGCGTGCCGGGAATGAAACCGATGCTGGGCGACATCCTTCCGGACACGCCCGCCGCGCATGCACAGATGCAGGCCGGCGAGACCATACTCGACATCGACGGCGAGCCGGTACCGAGCTGGCAGGAATTGCACTGGTTGCTGATGGAGTCGATCCTCAAGCAGGGAACACAGGTCGCTTCGACGGACTCGGCTGGGGAGCAGGGCAAGGTGAGGATAACCGCGCAAACCGCTGACGGCGCGCGCGTGACTCACCTGCTGGACCTGGGCGGACTGCAAGCGAACGATCTGGACGGCGACTACCTCGACAAGCTCGGCCTGCGTCCCTATCAACCGCTGGTGTTGCCGGTGATCGGCGATGTGGTCGGCGACAGCGTGGCGCAGCGCGCCGGATTGCGGCAGGGCGACCGTATCCTGCGCGCCAACGGCACGGAGTTGAAGCGCTGGATGGATCTGGTCGATGTGATACGCGCGCATCCCGGACAAAGCGTGCAACTGGATGTACAGCGCGGCGCGGAGAGCCTGGCGATCGCAGTGGTGCCGCAAGCGGTCACTGAATCCGGCAGCAGTGTCGGCAAGATCGGCGCCGGGCCGAAACTGGACGAGGCCGCCTGGCAAGCGATGTATACCGAAGTGAGTTACGGCCCGCTGGATGCATTGACGCAGTCGTTGCGCAAGACCTGGGATACCTCCGTGATCAGTCTGAAGATGCTGGGAAAAATGGTGGTGGGTGAAGTGTCGCTGAAGAATCTGAGCGGACCGATCACGATCGCCGATTATGCCGGTCAGTCGGCCAAGATGGGTGCGGTGGCGTATCTGAGTTTCCTGGCGCTGATCAGCATCAGCCTCGGCGTATTGAATCTGTTACCCATCCCGTTATTGGATGGCGGTCACTTGCTGTATTATGTCGCCGAATTGGTCAAAGGTAGCCCGCCCTCGGAACAGGCCTGGGAGATCGGTCAGAAGATAGGCATCGCGCTGCTCGGCACGCTGATGGTCTTTGCGGTATATAACGATATCAATCGCTTGGTTGCAGGCTAAAACATGTACATAAAAACCCTGGCAGGGATGATCTTCCTGCTTTGCATCTCACACGGCTTTATTTCATCTTGTTGGGCAATCGAACCATTCACCGTCAAGGACATCCGCGTCGAAGGCATACAGCGCACCGAAGCCGGTACGGTATTCAGCTATCTGCCGGTCAAGGTCGGCGACAAGATCGACAACGCACAGGCCGCGACCGCGATCCACTCGCTGTATGCGACGGGATTCTTCAAGGATGTGCGGCTCAAGGTTGACCATGGCGTGCTGGTCGTGCAGGTCAGGGAGCGGCCGTCGATCTCCAGTATCGAGGTCAACGGGGTTAAGGAATTTCCCAAGGACCAGCTCAAGGACAGCATGAAATACGCGGGGCTTGCCGAGGCGCGCATCTTCGACAAGGGCGCGCTGGATAAAGCCACCCAGGAATTGAAACGCCAGTACGTCGCACGCGGAAAATATGCGGTCAAGGTGTCCACCACCGTCACGGAACTGGAACGCAACCGGGTCAGCATCGTGTTCAACGTGGTGGAGGGCGAGGTTTCCAAGATCAAGAAGATCAATCTGATCGGCAACCATGTGTATCCGGAATCGCAACTGCTGGACCTGATGAAGCTGGGCACACCGGGATGGTTTGCCTGGTTCAGCAGCAACGACCAGTACTCCAAACAAAAACTGTCTGCCGATCTTGAGGAGCTGCGCTCGTTCTATATGGACAACGGTTACCTGGAATTCAATATCGACTCCACCCAGGTCTCGATCACGCCGGACAAGAAGGATATCTACATCACGATCAATATCACCGAAGGCGAGAAATATACCGTTTCCAGGGTGACTGTGTCGGGCGATACGCTGATACCCAAAAGTGAAGTGGAAGCACGCCTGCGGGTAAAGGCCGGGGATACGTTCTCGCGCAAGAACATGAGCGAAACCAGCAAGCTGATCGGCGAACGTCTGGGGCAGGATGGTTACGCCTTTGCCAACGTGAACGCGATCCCCGAGATCGACAAGGACAAGCATCAGGTCGCTTTCAATTTTGTCATCGACCCGGGACAGCGCGTGTACATACGCAGGATCAACATCGCGGGCAACAACAAGACCCGCGACGAGGTGATACGCCGCGAGTTCCGCCAGACCGAAGGCGAGTGGTTCGATGTGGAAAAGATCAAAAAATCCAAGCAGCGCGTCGACAAACTCGACTTCTTCTCCGAGGTCAATATAGAAACACCGGCAGTGCAGGGTGCGGCTGACCAGGTGGATGTGAACATGTCGGTCAAGGAGAAATCCACCGGCAGCATTTCGATCGGTGCCGGGTTCTCCAGCGGCGAAGGCCTGGTGCTGACCGGCGGCGTGACCCAGGCCAACCTGTTCGGCACCGGCAACTACCTGTCCACCCAGGTCAACACCGGCAAGGTCAATCAGGTCTATTCGGTTTCCTATACCAATCCCTATTACACCGATGACGGCGTCAGTCGCGGCTTTGACGTCTACAAGCGCAACACGGATTCGCAAAGCACCGCAGTCAGCCAGTACTCTTCGCATACGCTGGGCGGCGGCGTGCGCTTCGGGGTACCGATCGGCGAGGACGAGACCATCAGTTACGGTCTGGCGATCGAATCGACCCAACTGGGTTTGTTCTCCAGCAGTCCGACGCGATTGCTGCAGTACGTGAATGTGAATGGCACGACCAACAGCAACTTGCTGGGCACCATAGGCTGGGGCCGGGACAGTCTGGACAGCGCGATTTACACTACCGCAGGAACGATGCAGCGGGCCTTTGCCGAGATCGCGCTGCCGGTGTTCGATATGCGCTACTACAAATTGAATTACCAGCATCAGTGGTTCCATCCGCTGAGCAAAGATGTCACACTGATGCTGCATGGCGAAGCCGGGATCGCCGGCGGGTACGGCGGCAAGGAATTGCCGTTCTTCAAGAATTTCTATGCTGGCGGCCCCGGTTCGGTACGCGGTTACGATACCAATTCACTGGGTCCGCGCGATACTACTGATGCGGTATTGGGTGGTCCGCGCCGGGTGCTGGGCGGCGTCGAGATACTGGTGCCTTTCCCCGGCATGGGCAATGAAAAGTCGGTGCGCCTGAGCAGCTTTATTGACAGCGGCGCAGTGTACGGCTCGGGTGATCTGCCGGGCAGTGCCGGATTGCGCTATTCTGCCGGTGTGGCGCTCACCTGGATATCACCGGTGGGGCCGCTCAAGTTCAGCTATGCAGTGCCGATCAACAAGCAGCCGCAGGACAAAATGCAGAAATTCCAGTTCACACTGGGCTCGGTGTTCTGACGCCGCATCCGCCGGGTCTGTCGGCCATCTGGCTGATCCGGCGATAAGTGTGGGCAGTAGCAGTTTATCGTCAGGCGACAGGCTGGTTATAATCCGGCACAAGAACAAGGTTTGGTAGATACACGATGCAGGCAGGACAGGATACTGGTATTAGCCATTCGGCTCGGCTGGTGGGCACGTCAGTCAGGTTGCAAATCATCACGCAGGGGGATTGAATATGAAAACAATGATCAAGATGGGCTTGTTGGCGCTGTTACTCGGAGTGGGAGCCGCCCAGGCAGGCGATTTCAAGGTGGGTGTGGTGGATACCGAGCGCGTGCTGCGCGAATCGGCTCCGGCGATGAAGGCGGAAAAAAAGATCGAGAAGGAGTTTTCCGGACGCGACCAGGAGATCAAGAAACTGCTGAAGCAGGCCAAGGAATTGCAGGCGACGCTGGATGCGGATGACAACAAACTTTCGGATACCGACCGCCGCAACAAGGAACGCGAATTGATCGCCATGAATGTCGATCTGCAACGCATGCAGCGCGAGTTTCGCGAGGATCTGAATTTGCGCAAGAATGAGGAACTGGCCATCGTGCTGGAGCAGGCCAACAAGGCCATCCAGGCGATCGCCGAAGCAGAGAAGTATGACCTGGTCCTGCAGGAAGCGGTGTATCGCAACCCGAAAATCGATATTACCGATATGGTCATCAAACACCTTGCTGACAGCAAGTCCGACAATAAAACCGACAATAAGTCCGTCAAATAGGCCGGGCCTGCCAGGATGACTGTTTCCTATCTCTTATCCGAGATCGTCGCGCGATTGGGCGGCCGGGTATTGGGCCAGGCCGGCACCCGTGTGTCGCAGGTCGCCACGCTGGAGACCGCGCAGTCCGACCAGATCGGTTTTCTCGCCAATAGCCGATATCGCGGACAACTGACCTCCACCCATGCGGGCGCGGTGATACTCGGCGAGGCCGATGCGGAGTCGACCGAACTGCCGCGCATCATCTCGGATAATCCCTATGCGTATTTCGCAAGGGTGTCGGCTTTGCTGAACCCGTTGCCGCAGGCCAAACCCGGCATACATCCCAGTGCGGTGGTCGGTGCGGGTGCTCGGATAGACGCCACGGCCAGTATCGCCGCGACCGCGGTGATCGCAGAGGGCGCAACAATAGGTGCATTCAGCGTGATCGGCGAAGGTTGTTATATCGGCGAAAACGCGGTGGTCGGCAGCCATGCGCGCTTGTATCCGCGGGTGGTGATCTATCACGATTGCGTGGTCGGCGACCGCCTGATCGCGCATTCCGGTGTGGTGATCGGCGCGGACGGATTCGGCATCGCGATGGACGAGGGCCGCTGGCTCAAGATACCGCAGATCGGCCGGGTGGTGATCGGTGATGATGTCGAGATCGGCGCGAACACCACCATTGATCGTGGCGCACTGGACGATACGGTGATCGAAGACGGCGTGAAGCTGGACAACCAGATACAAGTCGCGCATAACGTGCATATCGGCGCGCACACCGCGATCGCCGGTTGCGTGGGTATCGCAGGCAGCACCAGCATCGGCAAACACTGCAGGATAGGCGGCAGCGCCGGGATACTCGGGCATCTGAAGATAGCCGACCATGTGGAGATCGCGGCATTCACGCTGATCGGCAAGTCCATCCGCGAAGCGGGAAGCTACGCGGGCATCTTCCCGTTCAGCCGCACGGATGAATGGCGCAAAACGGCCGCGCAACTGCGCCACCTGGACGAACTGGCAGACAAGGTAAGATCATTGCAACAAGAGATCGAAGAACTGAGGGGAGCAAATAAATGAGCATCACGATGGACATCCATGAAATCTTGCAGCGTCTGCCGCACCGTTATCCGTTCTTGCTGATAGACCGGGTGTTGGCCTCCGAACCGGGGAAAAGCATCGTCGCACTGAAGAACGTCACCATTAACGAGCCATTTTTTCCGGGGCATTATCCGCATCATCCGGTGATGCCCGGTGTGCTGGTCATCGAGGCGATGGCGCAGGCTGCGGCGCTGCTGTCGTTCAGCAGCGGTGCCGGTCAGGCGGATGACAGCAAGGTCTATTATTTTGTGGGTATCGACGGTGCACGCTTCAAGCGCCCGGTGGTCCCCGGCGACCAGCTGATCATCAAGGTCGAGGTGTTGGCCAACAAGCGCGGGCTGTGGAAATTCGGCGCAAAAGCCGAAGTGGACGGCCTGCTCGCGGCCGAAGCCGAGATCATGTGCACGATGCGGGACAAGTAAGCGATGGGCAAGATACATTCGACCGCGATCGTCCATTCCGGTGCAAAGCTAGCCGCCGACGTCGAGGTGGGGGCGTATTCGATCATCGGCGAACACGTCGAGATCGGTGCCGGATCCTGGGTCGGGCCGCATGTGGTGATCGAAGGGCATACCACCATCGGCAAGGAAAACCGCATCTTCCAGTTCAGCTCGCTGGGAGCGATGCCGCAGGACAAAAAGTACGCGGGCGAACCGACCCGGCTGGAGATCGGCGACAACAACACCATACGCGAATTCTGCACGCTCAATATCGGCACGGCCCAGGATGCCGGTGTCACGCGTATCGGCAACGACAACTGGATCATGGCCTATGTGCATGTGGCGCACGATTGCCAGATCGGCAGCCATACCATCCTGGCCAATGCGGTGCAGCTGGCCGGTCATGTGCATCTGGGCGATTGGGTGTTCCTCGGGGGCTTGTCCGGCGTGCACCAGTTTGTCCGTGTGGGTGCCCATGCGATGACCGGATTTCAGACGCGCCTGTCGCAGGATCTGCCGCCTTATATCACCGCCGCCGACAATCCCGCAGCGGCACACGGCATCAACTCGGAAGGTTTGAAACGGCGCGGGTTTTCCGCCGAGGCCATCGTGGCGGTCAAGCGCGCCTACAAGACCTTGTACAAATCCGGCCTGAGTCTGGAAGATGCAAAAATCGAACTTCAATCACAGGCAGCGCAACATCCCGAAGTGCAGCTGTTGGCCGATTTCCTTGCCACCGCGACACGCGGCATCCTTCGTTAATCCAGAAATAGTTATGGCACAAAATGTGGTGATCGGTATCGTCGTGGGCGAAGCGTCGGGGGATCTTCTGGGCAGCCATTTAATGTCGGCGTTGAAAGCCAAGCGTCCGGATCTGAAATTCGTCGGGATAGGCGGACCGAGGATGCAGTCCGTCGGCATGGAAATCCTGTTCCCGATGGAGAAGCTGGCGGTGCGCGGCTATGTCGAAGTGCTGCGCCACTATTTAGAGATCGCCGGCATCCGCCGCAAGTTGCGCGCCTATTTTCTGGCCAACCGACCCGACCTGTTCATCGCGGTCGATGCGCCCGATTTCAATCTTGACCTGGAACTGGTGCTGAAGAAGCACGGCATACCGACCATCCATTACGTCAGCCCGTCGATATGGGCGTGGCGCGGCGAGCGCATCCACAAGATCAAGCGTGCGGTGTCGCGCATGCTGGCGCTGTTTCCGCACGAGGCGGAGATCTACCGCCGCGCCGAGGTGCCGGTGGACTATGTGGGTCACCCGCTGGCCGACATGTTACCGGACCAGCCGAAGCGTGCCGAAATGCGCGATGCGATGCGCATACCGGCGCGTGCCAGAGTGTTTGCTTTCCTGCCCGGCAGCCGCCAAAGCGAAGTCAGGCAACTTGCGCTCACCTATGTCGACACGGCCAAGTTGATCCTGGAGAAAATGCCGGAAGCGCGCTTCCTGGTGCCGCTGGCGACCCGCGAGACGCGCGAGATATTCCAGCAGGTGATCTATGACTGCGATGCGCAGGAATTGCCGATCACCCTGTTGTTCGGTCATGCGCAGGATGCGATGATCGCCGCCGACGGCGTGTTGGTGGCGTCGGGGACCGCCACGCTGGAAGCGGCGCTGCTCAAGCGTCCGATGGTGATCACTTATCGCATGCCGGCCTTGTCGTGGTGGCTGATGAAGCGCAAGAGCTACCAGCCGTATTACGGTCTGCCCAACATCTTGTGCGGGCGATTTGTCGTGCCGGAACTGTTTCAGGATGATGCGACCGCACAGAATCTCGCCCAGGCTTTGCTCAATCTGGTCGGTAACAAACAGGCGGTGGCAGAGATCGAAGCGACCTTCACCGAGTTGCATCGCTCATTGCGCCACGATACCGCGCAGAAGGCTGCTGCGGCGATCCTCCCTTACCTGCCGGATGCCTGATAAGACTACCGGTGGAACGACTAGCCATCCCGCTAAGCATCCAGAAGACGGTTGCCAAGTGGTTGGTTATGACATCATCCTGATATGCGGTGTGGATGAAGCCGGGCGGGGTCCGCTGGCCGGCCCGGTCAGCGCGGCGGCGGTGATACTGGACGTGAACAATCCCATTGCCGGGCTGGCCGATTCGAAGAAACTGTCAGAAAAACAGCGCGACCGTCTTGCGCCTATCATCCGCGAACGTGCGCTGGCTTGGGCGGTTGCCTATGCCGATGTCGGCGA